>NZ_QFPF01000169.1 GCF_003248605.1 Microbacterium sp. | reverse complement strand
AGCGCTGAGCGCTGCCGACCAGTCCGAGATCGCCGGCGTCGACCAATCGTCCGGGACGATAACGCTTGGTAACGATAGCGATCTCGGTGCGACGCTGGTGACCGGAAACATCATCGCGTCGGGAGTGAGCCCCGCGACACCGGAGGGTTTCGGCAGTCCGAACGTGGGCTTGGTTCAATCGGACGACGGCGCCCTCACCTGGCGGAGCGTGTCGCTTGCCGGGGTAGCGGATTTTCACGACCTGAGTGCCGCGTCTGAGGAATCCGAAACCATATACGGGCTGCAGGGCGAGGCGCTGCGCCGCAGCGACGACGGCGGCCAGACGTGGGTCGACCTTCCCCCCGTGCAGGCCCGCGACATTGTCGTGTCCCCCGGCAGCGGAGGCACGCTAAACGCGACAACGGAAGCGGGGCTGGCGGTGAGTTCTGACGGCGGCGAGAGCTTCGTCACCGACCCCCAGGCGCCCGTGATGTATGTCATCGCCGCCCGGAACGACGGAGGCCTCGTCGGAGTCGACCTCGCTGGCACGGTTCGCTACCAGGACGGACCTTCCGCGGAATGGGTTTCCGGGGGCGCTCTCTCGGGTACGGCGCAGGCGTTCAGCTATCTGGACGAGTTCGGAATGCTTCTCGCGGCCGATGATCGAGGAGTGCTCGCGTCGGAGGATTTCGGTGTGTCATGGGTGACCCTGATCGCGTCGTGAATGCGCGCCTAAGCCGGAGCACCTTTAGCGCACCATTGAACGTTGATAGGGTGAGGAGGACATGATCGCCCCGGTGTCGTCCCGACCCTCGTCAATCTTGTCCGAACGCCTGTTGATAACGAAGATCATTACGAGCGTGGCGCTCGCGTTCTTTCTCATCCTCGGCGCGTGGGTGTCGACTCACTCCGAGCAGGAGGCCGCTGCGCCGGTTCCTGTCGGCGTCGCGCTGATCGATTCACACGTCGAAGCGCCCGCTCCGGCCGTTCAGACGATCGTTAGCACATACTCGGGCACCGATTCCCTATGGGGAATAGCGGTGTGCGCATTTGGAGTGCTGTGCGGGCTTCTTCTCGTGCTGACCTGGATCGTGTCACGCTAGTGCCCCGCGGCGAGTTGTAGCGCAGCGAGGATGTCGGCGGCTTCGCCGGCGGGTGGAGTGGTCGCGGTGAATTGGTGCCCGTCGATGCTGATCGTCACGTCCCGCAGTGGCCGAAGCGCGCGGACGATGCGGCGGACTGTCACGCCTGTGGACGTGTAGAGGTGTCGGCTGATCGCGAGTGCTGCGAACACGATGGTGAGGTGAGCGTGGATCGAGTCCTCGGTGTTGGCGAAGATGGGCCGTGCGCGCAGGTCGGTCTTCGCCATCCGGAATGACGCTTCGACCTGGAACAGGTCGTGGTAGGCCGCGACGACTTCCCCGGCGGATACCGTGATGGTGGAGAGGTTGGTGACGTAGCCCTTGAGCCCGAGGTACTCCCGGGCCTTCTCGACCCGCGCCCAGTTCACCCCTGGTCGCTGCCCGAGCGTGACGAACCGGTCCTTCTTCGCCGGTCTCGTGCCGGCGGCGATCTGCTCGGCGCGTTCGATCTGCTTGTTCAACGTGATGTTGTCGCGAGTCTTGCGTTTATGCGAGTAGTGCCAGACGACCCGCCGGGTCCGTGCGTTCACGCCGGCGCCCATGACCCGGGTGGTGTCGATCGTCTCCCCGTCGATGACGATGTTGCCGACAGTCGCGTAGTGCTCGGCGAGGTCGTAGGGGGCGGAGGAGGTGCGGGAGCCGACGATGAAGGAGAACCCGGCGTCTTCGAGCTTGTTCAGGTTCGACGCCGACAGCATGCCCGCATCGGCGACGACCACGATCTCGGTCGCCGCGTGGCGCTCCCGGAACGCGTTCAGCACGGGCAGCAGGGTGAGCGTCTCACCCTTGTTCCCGGCGAACTCGTGCACCTCCAGCGGGAACCCACCCTGATCCACGAGCAGACCGACGAGGATCTGCGGGTCCACGCGCCGTTCCTTGCTCATCCCCACCTTGCGGAGCTTGTCCTCGCGTTCGGCTTCGAAGTAGAGCGTGGTGACGTCGTAGAGCACGACGGTGAGCGCGCCAGCGCGGGTCGCGTGCGCGTACGCGGCGGTCGCGATCTTGGACCGCCAGTCCTGCTCCACACTGCGCGCGAGCGTCCGCCACACCGTCGACAGAGACGGCGCAGCCGGCACGCCGAGCTCGTCCCACACCCGCAGCGTGTCTGCCTTCGACGTGGGCTCCACGACGCGGGCGAGGACGAGCTTGCGGAACGTGTCACTCCCGACCGTATTGAACCCGAGCCGCGCATATGCGGCCTCAAGCACATCCCACAGCACCCGCGACCGCGACCCCGCCACAGTCGGCGCGGCCGTCGTCGGCGGCGTAGTTCCGAGCCCGTCGAGATCCAGCGCGACGCGCCCCGCCAGCTCCCCGATCCGCTGCTGCGCGATCGCGAGCAGCACCGCGAGCTGCTCCTCGCCGTGGGCGGACCCGACATGCTCCACGATCGTGCGGACCCCACGCGTCTTGGACACGATCTGCACCGCCGTCGCCTTCGACGACGTCACGACTTTCCGCACGTACAGACCCACCGAGGCAGTCTAGAAGCCTCCGGCTAGTGCCCCGCACGGGCACCAGCACCCCCGGAAAATCAAGGCTCAACAGCACTAGAAGCCCGAAATCGGCTCAACGTGACACGATCCAGGGCTGATGGCGACCAATTGGTTCCGTTCGCGGGGGCGCCCAACCCACGCCAACGTCGCGCTCGCGATGACCCGCGTACTCCTCCTCGCGCCGCCCCTGCCTCGCAAGGTAGCACTTTCACTTACGCAATTGAGCATTTCTCGAACCTGATACTCGCTGCGCCGTCTTGGTGATGGCGTCTCGCTCCGGCCGTCCGCCGGAGGCATCCGTTTCTATGCCGTTCGCGTGTTGAGTGTGTGGAGTTGCTT
>NZ_QFPF01000103.1 GCF_003248605.1 Microbacterium sp. | reverse complement strand
CTCGCATGTCGTCGACGACGGAGGTGATGGCGCGGTCATTGTCGTGGAGTTCCTGGACTTCGAGTGCGAGGCGTGTGGCGCGTTCTACCCGATCGTGGAAGAAATACGGGAAAAGTTCGACGGCGAGATCACCTACGTCATCCGCTACTTCCCGCTGCCCGGGCACACCAACTCCACGAACGCCGCGCTCGCGGCCGAAGCGGCTGCGCAGCAGGACCAGTTCGAGGCGATGTATCAGCGACTGTTCGAGACTCAAGCCGAATGGGGCGAGTCGCAGGAATCCCGCGCGGATATGTTCAGAGGCTTTGCCGAGGGACTGGGGCTCGACCTCGCCGTCTACGACGCGGCAGTCGCAGACCCAGCCACGCTGGCTCGGGTGCAGTCGGACTTCGACGACGGACGCGCGCTCGGCGTCAGCAGCACCCCCACATTCTTCGTAGACGGGGCACTTCTGGAGCTGCAGCAGTGGAATGACCTCGAAGACACGATCGATCAAGCAGTCAACGGAGCGTCCGACTGAAATCGGCGTGAGCCGAGCCGCAGGCAATCGTAGACGCTCGCCACCGACCTCACGTCTCGACGCGGGCGAGGAATGAAGCGATCGCGATGGCCCGTCAGATCATCGACCGCCCCTGAAAGGAGCGAACCGTGGGCGCAGGACACAGCCACGACATGAGCGAAGCGACCCCCCGCAATAAATTGCTCATCGCATTCTCGATCACCCTGGCGGTGTTCGTGGTCGAAGTGATCGGATCGATCATCACCGGCAGCCTCGCGCTGCTGGTCGATGCGGGGCACATGCTCACCGACGTGATCGGCCTCGCGATGGCGGTTACCGCCGCTAACCTCATGAACCGTCCCCCGTCCGACCGGCACACCTGGGGGCTCCGGCGCGCCGAGGTTCTCAGTGCACTCGCCCAGGCCGCCCTTCTCTTGGGCGTGGGGATCTTCGCTCTCGTCGAAGGAATCCGACGTCTATTCGAGCCGCCCGAGATCGCATCCGGCAGCCTGTTGTTCTTCGGGATCGTCGGCCTGGTCGCGAACATCGCGTCCCTGCTGGTACTGATGAGCGGTCGCACACGCAACCTGAACATGCGCGCCGCGTTCCTCGAGGTCCTCAATGACGCACTCGGCTCGGGCGGTGTCATCGCCAGCGCCATCCTGATCGCCCTCCTGATCATCCCACGCACCTTCATCCTGCTTCGCGCCTCCGGCAGCGTCCTGCTCGAATCCACCCCGCCCGCCCTTGACCTGGCGGAGGTACGCCGACACATCCTCGAACTCCCGCAGGTGGTCGCCGTGCACGACCTGCACGCCTCCCAAGTCTCCACCGACCTCCCGACGCTAACCGCACACGTCGTGGTCGACGACACCCTCACCCCGGGAGCAGTCCGCCCGGCTCCTGCGAGCACTCCAGGAATGTGTCGCCGAGCACTTCCCAGTCAGCATCGAGCACGCCACCTTCCAGATCGAACCGCAATCACACCCCGGAGAGCACACCACCCATGCGTAAATCCCGCCGCTACCTCTTTTCCGTCATCGCTGCAGTCCTTCTCGGGTCTGGAATCACGCTCGCGGCGGCAGGCCCGGCGCAGGCGCACGACGACCTCCTGGGCTCCTTCCCGGACGCAGATTCCACGGTCGCTGTCTCGCCGGATGAGATCACCCTGTCATTCAGCGGCGAACTCATCTCTGACATGCAATCAGCGGTCATCGAGGTGACCGCGCCCGGCGGCGAGAACATCGCTACTGACGCCCCGACTGTCAGTGGCACCACGATCACGCAACACCTAGAACCCAACCCCCCGGATGGCGCCTTCACCGTTCTGTGGCGGGTTGTTTCCGGCGACGGCCACCCGATCAGCGGCGAGTACACCTACACGGTCGAACCGATTCAGAGCGACGCGAGCACCCCGGGCGCGGGTGCGACGGAACAAGCGCCCGAACCGTCCATCACCTCCGCCGAGACAACCACCAACACCGGCGGTAGCGAGCCCTTTGGAGGTGTAGCACTCCTGCCGATCCTCGCAGTACTCACCGGGGTCATCATCCTCGGAGCGGGGTTCATCGTGGTGTTCAAGGTCACCCGCGAACGTCGACTCCGCAACGAGTAAGCGGTCGACCGACAGGAGCAGCAGGATTCCGAGCGCACAAGTAAGGACGCGTCCCATGAAAAGTAACCAGGTGCGATTGTTCGCGACGGCATGCATTGTCGCCGCAGCCGTAGTGGTGGTCGATCAGGCAACGAAGGCGGCTGCCATCGGCGGGCTGAGCGAGACGGAGCGGATACCCATCCTGGGTGACTTGCTCGGGCTGCAGCTGGCGTTCAACCCCGGGGCGATCCTCTCCCTCGGCTCCGAAGCAACTTGGCTGCTCACCCTGCTTGGCGCGAGCGCCATGGCGTTCCTTGTCGTCGCCGCAACGCGTGCTCGCAGCGCCGGGTGGGCGGCAGGAATCGGACTGATCCTCGGGGGCGCGCTCGGAAACCTTATCGACCGATTGTTCTCGCCCCCCGGATTCGCACGCGGCGAGGTAACCGACTTTCTCGCGTACGGGAACCTTTTCATCGGCAATCTCGCCGACATCGCCCTCGGCGCCGGCGCGCTCGTTCTCGCCGTGACGCTCTTGAATCGCTCCCGGCGCACCCGCGAAGGCCGTCCCGCGAGCACAGCTGCTGACGAGTCGAACATGCAGGTGGTTCCGTGAGCGACAAAGCCCGTGTTGCTTCATCCTTTCAACGGAACGCGTTCGCCCCCGGGCTCGTAGCTGCGGCTGTGCTGTTCGTTGCCCCCGTCCTCATGGGAGACGACTGGTTCACCCTGGTGCTGTTCGTCACCGCCATCCTGGCTGCCATCGTGGGATGGTTCTCGATCCAAGCCCGCCAATGGTGGTGGACGCCTGTATTCCTCGCTGTCGCCGTAATCTGGAATCCCGTGTTCCCGCTGCCGTTCGCCGGTCCCGTTTGGGCGGGCGCTCAGCTCTTCGCGGCGGTGGCGTTCCTCGTCGCGGGTGTGCTGATCAAGGTGCCGCGCACATGAGCCTGCGCGAGCGAATCGGCTGGCCCTCCACGGTGCTCGCCATCGCCATAGTGCTCTCGGGATGCGCCGCCAACGACGCTCTCGCGGAGCAGTACCGGGACGGGAGTGAGAAGGGCTACATCTCCGGCGACTTTCAGGTCGTGGAGATCCCGGAGGGCGAGCGCGGCGATCCGGTCGATTTCGAAGGAGTCATCGAGACCGGAGAACCGGTCTCCAGCAGCGACTACAGGGGGGACGTTCTGGTCGTGAACTTCTGGTATGCGGCATGCGGCCCATGCATCGTCGAAGCGCCGCTCCTCGAGGAGGTATGGCAGAACTACCAGAGCGAGGGCGTCGCCTTCCTCGGGGTCAACACCTACGATCAGCCTGCCACCGCTCTGTCCTTCGCCCGGGACAACAACGTCACCTACCCGAGCGTCATCGACGTGAACGATGGAACCGTCAAGCTTGCGTTCGCGCAGGTCACTCCCATCCAGGCCACCCCAACCACACTCGTTCTGGATCGGGACGGGCGGGTCGCCGCCCGGATAATCGGGCAGTTGGCAACCGCATCCATCCTGTCCACCCTCGTCGATGACGCTCTCGCGGAGGACTCTCCGTGAATCCCGGTCAGCTGGTCTTCGATGGCGCCCTGTGGGTAGCGATCCCCATCGCCGTCCTCGCCGGTCTCGTCTCGTTCGTCTCGCCGTGCGTGCTACCTCTCGTGCCTGGCTACCTCGGCTACCTCGGTGGCACCTCGGTAGGTGATGGGGGAGCTGCTGATACTAATCAGCGCACGGCCACTGCGGACCGTGCCCGCATGATCGTGGGAGTGGGTTTGTTCATTGCAGGGTTCACCGTGGTGTTCGTGTCCGTGACGATCCTCGGCGGCACATTCGGTTACCTGCTGCTGCAATACGCGAACGTCCTGACCCGCATTTTCGGCGTGGTGGTGATCGCGCTGGGGCTGGTGTTCATCGGCTTCTTCGGGATCGCACAACGCACCCTGCGGCCCCGCGTCCAAGGCCGGGCCGGATTAATCGGTGCACCCCTACTTGGGTTCGCACTCGGTGTCGGGTGGACTCCCTGCATTGGCCCCACGCTGGCAGCGATCCTGTCTATGTCGTGGAACCTCGGCGACCCCGCCCGCGCGGGTCTCCTCGGGCTTGCATACTCAATGGGGCTCGGCATTCCCTTCCTTCTCCTCGCGCTCGGGTGGGGGTGGGCGTCACGCTCGGTGTCGATCCTCCGCCGCCACATCCGCGTCCTGAACATCGTCGGCGGGGCGCTGCTGGTTGTCTTGGGGCTGCTGATGGTGACCGGACTGTGGACCGCGCTGATGTCCACACTGCAGCAAGTGGTGATCAATGTCCCCGCCCCGCTCTGACACCGATAGTGCGGTCGATCCGCTGCGGCCGCCCGATCACGCCGACACCGATCGGGCCGACATCGTCGCCCCCTCTCTCGGGCTGGTCGGGTGGATGCGATGGGCGTGGCGTCAGCTGACCAGCATGCGCACCGCCCTCGTCCTGTTGCTCTTCCTCGCGATCGCCGCCGTCCCGGGATCGCTGTTTCCCCAGCGCAGCGCAGACCCGAACGGGGTCATCCAGTGGGAGCGCAACAACCCCGACGTCTTCCCCCTGGCCGACGCAGTCGGCTTGTTCGATGTGTACTCGTCGCCGTGGTTCTCCGCGATCTACCTTCTGCTGTTCGCCTCCCTCATCGGCTGCGTGATCCCGCGCGCGAAGCACCATTACACCGCACTGCGGGCCCAGCCGCCTCGGACCCCTGCTCGGCTTGCCCGACTCCCGGCCTATCAGGAAACAACCCTGCCTGTCGTCGGCGGAAACACAGACGCCATGGGGCTCGCAGTTGACCTCGCGGAACGTCAGATGCGTCGGGCCGGCTATCGCGTGCACCGCTACGAAGGTGCGGGCTGGGCGTCGGTGTCGGCCGAACGGGGCTATGTGCGTGAGACCGGCAATCTGGTTTTCCACGTCGCCCTGGTTGGAGTGCTCACCTCGGTCGCCGTGGGCACCGGGTTCGCCTATACCGGACAGCGGGTCGTGGTGGAAGGCACCACGTTCGTCAACGCGCTCAGCGACTATTCCTCGTTCAATCCCGGCCGGTTCGTCGACGGGACCGTGCTCGCACCGTACTCACTCACCCTCGACGATTTCCAGGTCTCGTACCGACTCCCCGGCGCGCCTGGGGCCGGGCAGGCGGGGGACTTCTCTGCGGACGTCACCGTCCGCACACCGGGAGACGACGACCGCGCCGAGAGCGTGCTCGTGAACTACCCGATCACCGTTGATGGCGATCGGGTCTACCTTCTCGGCAACGGCTATGCTCCCACCCTCTCCATCCGCAACTCCGACGGCGAGCTGGTCTACAGCGAGTCGCAGCCGTTCCTTCCGCAGGACTCTGCGATGACCTCTTTGGGGATCATCAAGATCCCGGACGGTCTGCCGGAGCAGGTCGGCCTCGTCGGCTTCTTCTACCCCACGCAAGGCGTACTTCCCTCAGGCGCGTTCACCTCGATCTACCCCGATGTCGCGAATCCGGTCCTCACCCTCAATGTGTTCAGCGGCGATCTCGGCATCGATGACGGGATACCCCGGTCGGTCTACACACTGGATGTCGGCGGGCTCACCCAGCTCACCGGCGCTGACTCCGGCCTGGACTCCCTCGAGCTCACCCCTGGAGGCACCGCTGATTTGCCGAACGGGTGGGGCACCATCACCTGGGAGGACGACACGGAACAGGTCGGCGAGCCGGTGAAACGGTTCGCGTCCCTACAGATCCAGAGGGATCCCAGTGGCGTCTGGGTGCTCGTCTTCTCGATCCTCGCCCTCCTGGGGCTGTTCGCCGGACTGTTCGTCCCGCGCCGACGCCTCTGGGTCAAAGCTCGTCTGATGCCGGACGGGGTTCACGTCGAATATGCCGGTCTCGCGCGGGGAGAGGACCCGGCCCTTTCCCGCGCCGTCAGCGACTTCGCATCGCGACACTCCACCGCTTACACCGACCTGCCGAACGCAGCCCCACGCCCATGACGGAATGGATCTCGGACGCACCGCCCACGTTGATGGGGTTCCTTTCCCCTGTCCCGCTGCCGTTCCCGCTGTTGCCGCTTATCGCGGCAGCTCTTGCGGTCGTCTACCTCGTAGGCGCGATCCGGATGTGGACGCGGGGCAGGCGCTGGCCGATCTGGCGAACAGTCAGCTTCCTGCTGGGCTGCGTCAGCCTCGCCGCCATCACCGGGCTGGGAGTCGAGGCCTACGGGTACGCGCTGTTCTCGGTGTTCATGTTCCAGCAACTCACGCTCATGATGGCGATCCCACCGCTGTTGGTCCTCGGCTCGCCGGGCACGCTGCTCTTGCGCGCCACCCCTCACCACGGCGCCGGCCGCATTGTCCTCCAGATAGCTCACGCGGGGCTTCGCAGCCGGTTCGCGCGGTGGCTCCTCAGCCCCTGGATCGCGCTGCCGCTCTATCTCTTCGCGTTCTACGGTCTCTACCTGGCCGACTTCGCCGACCTCATCCTCGCTTTGCCCGGAGGTCATCTCGGCCTCGAGGTCGGCTTCCTCATCGCGGGGATCCTGTTCACCATCCCCGTGCTTTCCTCAGACCCGTTGCCCGTGCACCTCAATCACGCGGGACGAGCACTCGACGTCTTCGCGGAAGCCGCGCTGCACGCATTCTTCGGGGTGTTCCTGATGATCGCGGCAAGCCTTCTTATCGACAACTTCGCCGCATCCAGCCTCGCCCTCGGCGTTGACCCCCTCGTAGACCAGAGAATCGCGGGAGGGCTGGCCTGGTCGTACGGAGAAGCACCCACCCTGCTGATGCTCCTCTTCGTCATGCATCGCTGGTACCGCGACGACACCACCCGCGACGCAGCCGCCGCACGATACGCCGACACACACGGCGACCCCGATCTCGACGCCTACAACGCCTACCTCGAAACGCTCCGCAAGAGGGACACCTGACGAATGCTCTCGCTCACCTTCGCCTCTCACCCGACGCGACGCCGACACCGGCGACGGCAGGGTCACCGCTGTCCCGCCCCGAACCCGGCTCACTCCGGCCTCGATCGTCGATGCCTGGCTCACCACCCTCCTGCCGATCAGCGCCGGAGCCGGATTGATCCTTTTCGGATTCACTCACCGTCTTCGCAACCGACCTCGCCCTCACGATTGGAAACAACTCAATGCCCGGAACAGACCCACTTTCCCTCGATGGGATCTCACTGCTGCTGGTGTGGACGGCAATCGCCACCTACTCCCTAGCCTTCATCGCCGTCACCATCGACCTGGCGCAACGTGCCTCGCGCGCCGATACAGCGCACCTCCAGGAGCACCTACCCGCGCTCGTCGCTGTGGGCACAAACGCCCCCCACTCCGGCGTGGCAGACTTCGCCAACACTGCCGCCGCGAAACCAGCAGTCATCGATGCCCTGCGGGTGCCGCCAAGACTGCGCCCCCGACTGCTGTGGGCGCGCATCGGCACCGCGCTCACCGTCCTCGGGTTTCTCTTCCACGCGGCGGGCACCGTCTCACGCGGCATCGCGGCCGAGCGGGTTCCGTGGGCGAACATGTACGAATTCGCCCTCACCGGGACGTTGCTGATCGTGGCGGTCTTCCTCCTCGTCCTCCGGTTGTACGACCTGCGTTTCCTGGGTGCATTTCTCCTCGGAATGGTCGTGCTCCTTCTCGGTGGGGCGGCGGTCGCGTTCTACGTGGAGGTCGTCCCGCTGATGGACCCGCTCAAGAGCATCTGGCTGGTGATCCACGTGTTCGTCGCGTCCCTCGCCACAGCACTCTTCGCGATTGCATGCGGAATATCGGTCACGCAGTTGCTGCAAGCGCGCCGCGAGACGCGAGACTTGGCTACGTCCGACGATGCCGACATTCCCCGCTCTGGACTTCTGCGCGCACTCCCCAGTTCCGACGCCCTGGAATCGCTGTCCTACCGGTTTGCGATCGTCGGTTTCATGTTCTGGACATTCACGCTCATCGCCGGCGCCATCTGGGCAAACGACTCGTGGGGCCGCTATTGGGGCTTCGACACCAAAGAGGTGTGGACTTTCGTCATCTGGGTGCTCTACGCCGGTTACATCCACGCCCGGGCGACCCGCGGATGGCGGGGCAAGCGTTCCGCCTGGCTGTCCATCATCGGTTTCATGACCGTGCTGTTCAACTTCACCATCGTCAACATCTTCTTCAAGGGCCTGCACTCATACTCGGGCCTCAGTTGATCGGCAGGTTCAGGACGTCGAGGCGAGTGCGGGCTGCGAGGCGGCTGACTCAGTCATGCTGCGAACGAGAGCCGGGCGACGCGCAGCGCGAACGCCGTTCGCGATGACGATCAGCTCGGCTATCTCGTGAACCAGGACGACCCCAGCGAGCCCCATCACCCCGAATAGCGCGAGGGGGAAAAGCACAACGACAATCGCCAGCGCAAGGCCGATGTCGGCCGTCATGATCCGCCGACCGCGTCTCGCGTGCGCCAAGGCAATAGGGATAAGGCGAAGATCGTGGCCCGTGAAGGCGACGTCAGCAGATTCGATCGCCGCCGCGGAACCGCGCACTCCCATGGCGATCCCAACCGTTGCGGTAGCCAGCGCCGGGGCGTCGTTGATGCCGTCACCGACCATCGCGGTCGGATGCGTCGCCACGAGCTCCACGATCGCGTCGGCCTTATCTTTCGGCAGCTGCTCCGCCCGGACTTCGGTAATCCCGGCTTCCTCAGCGATCGCGCGCGCGGTGCGATCGCTGTCACCGGTGAGCATGATCGTGTCGATGCCCTGCGCGTGCAGCATCCGAACGGTCTCTGCCGACTCGGGCCGCCAGCGGACGGAGTTCGCCGTCCAGTTCGCCCGGTCCATGGCGGTCAGCGACTCGACCG
>NZ_QFPF01000017.1 GCF_003248605.1 Microbacterium sp. | reverse complement strand
ACGCACCCCTGGGAGGACTTCGCCGAGAGCTTCGCGCACTACCTGCACATCGCGGATGCGCTGGAGACCGCGGCCGCCGTCGGCATCCACGTCTCGGGTCCGCACGGCGTGCCGGATCCGCTGGCCGGCAGCATCTCCGCGTCCGGTGCGACGGACGTCGCGGACCTCACGATGCCCGAGGTGCTGGGTCGCTGGCACGGCTACACGCTCGCGCTGAACTCAGTGAACCGCTCCATGGGCAAGGACGACCTGTACCCCTTCGTCATCCCTGCGCCCGTGCTCGACAAGCTCGACTTCGTCGCGTCGCTGCGGCCGGGGGCGGGTCAGTAGCGGTCGAGGATGTCCTTCATCTGATCGATCTCCTCCAGCTGCGTCTGGACGATCGTGTCGCAGAGCGCGATGATCTCGGGATCGGTGATGTCGGACTGCTCGCACACGAGCACGGCGCGCGAATGATGCGGGATCATCGACTTCAGAAACTGCTCGTCTCCGACGAACACGCCGCCCCGACCGAGGAGCAGCGCCGTGACGAACAGCGCGACGAAGCCGGCCAGGAGCGCGATGTTGATCCACAGGCGCGGGAACATCGACCACATGACAAGCACCATGATGATCCCCATCGGGGCGACCATGATCAGGGCCATGTAGAAGTTGGACAGGTTCCAGTAGTAGTCATCGATCACCCAGATCATCGACATCGTGAGCACCCACATCACGAGGAGGCTGATCGCGAGCGAGATGGCGAGCTTGCCGTAGCTGTTGATGCGCGGCGCCTTCGAGTGATCGGATGCCGACCCCCGGTCGGCGGTGCTGTCGGACATGATGTCTCCCTTCTCGAAGCACGCCACGGTACGCCCGTCGCGGCCGCCGGATCATCCCCGTTGCGACGGGATCGAGCGGCTGGTAGGGGCTCGCGGATCCGCGCCGCGCGCGACCCTTCGCCGAAACACCCGTGTGGCAGGATAGGCAACGCCGCAAAAGGCAACCGAACGACGCCGCATCGCACGCACCGCTCTTCCCCACAACTCCCCCCACCGGAGCAGCAGGCGACGCCCGAAGGGACCCCGTGGAGCTCAGCGACTACATCCGCATCCTGCGCAAGAACTGGCTCGTGATCGTAGCCCTGACCCTGCTCGGGATCGGGGCCGCCGCGGCATACAGCCTGACCCGCGAACCCGTGTACGAGGCCTCCAGCCAGGTGTTCGTCTCGAGCCAGGCCGGGTCGACGGTCGCCGAGCTGCAGCAGGGCAACACCTTCACGCAGGCGCGCGTGACGACGTACGTCAACCTCGTGAACACGCCCATCGTGCTCAACCCCGTCATCACCGAGCTCGACCTCGAAGACACGACCGCAGCATCCCTCGGCGCCCAGGTCAGCGCGACCAGCCCGCTGAACACCACGATCATCCAGGTTTCGGTGGCCGACCCCGACCCCGTACTGGCCGCCGACCTCGCCAACGCGATCGCGGCGAGCCTGACCAGCCAGGTCGAGGACCTCGAGACGCTTCCCGACTCCGACACGAGCCCCATCAAGCTCACGCGCGTCAAGGACGCCGAGGCGCCGTTCGTGCCCGTCAGCCCGAACGTGCCGCTCAACCTCGCCCTCGGCGCCCTCGTGGGTCTGGCGCTGGGCATCGGATTCGCGGTGCTGCGCACGGTGCTCGACACCCGCATCCGCGGCACCCGGGATGTCGAGCTCGTCACCGACCGTCCGATCATCGGCGCGATCCCCTTCGACCCGCGCGCGAAGGAGCGGCCGATCATCCTCAAGGAGGACCCGCAGAATCCGCGCAGCGAGGCCTTCCGCGCCCTGCGCACGAACCTGCAGTTCCTCGACATGGACGGCGGACACAGCTTCGTCGTCACCTCGAGCGTGCCCAGCGAGGGCAAGTCGACGACATCCGTCAACCTCGCCATCGCCCTCGCCGACGCCGGCAAGCGCGTCGTGCTCGTCGACGCCGATCTGCGCAAACCCAAGGTGCATGAGTACCTCGGCCTCGAGGGCGGCGCGGGCCTGACCGATGTGCTGATCGGCCGCGTGCAGCTGACCGACGTCGTGCAGCAGTGGGGCAACCGCTCGCTGTTCGTGCTGCCGGCCGGCAAGATCCCGCCCAACCCGAGCGAGCTGCTGGGCTCGCAGCAGATGCACGCACTGCTGGAGTCCTTCTCGCGCGACGTCGACGTCGTGATCCTCGACGCTCCCCCGCTGCTGCCCGTCACCGATGCGGCCGTGCTCGCCAAGCGCACGAGCGGCGCGATCGTGATCGTCGCCGCGGGTGAGACCAACCGCCACCAGCTCGAGGGCGCGATCGACGCGCTCGAGACCGTCGACGCGAAGGTCGCGGGCCTCGTGCTCACGATGGTCCCGACGCGCGGACCGGATGCCTACGGCTACGGCTATGGGTACGGCTACGGATACGGCGGCTACGGGTACTCGCAGGAGCCGGCCAAGACCGGCAAGGCACCGAAGACGCCGAAGTCGCCCGGGCCGCGGACGCGCCGCGGGCAGTCGGGGGCGCCGGGGGCGCCGGGTGCGTCCGGTGCGCCGGGGGCGCCGGGTGCGTCCGGTGCGCCGGGGGCGCCGGGTGCGTCGGGATCCCAGGGCCGCGACGGCGCGGCTGCCACGGCCGGGCAGCGCTCGCAGACGCCGTAGGGGACGCGATGCCCCGTCACCGCAGCAGCGCCCGCGCGCGCGCCAGGACGCGCCGCGCCCAGTGGATCAGCGTCGTCATCGTCGCGGTGCTCGCGATCGGCGTGATCGCGCTCGCCCTCCTCGCTCTCGACCGTGGCCGGCCCGATCCGATCGACACGGGCGCCGGCGCATCGGTCACCGCCTCGCCCTCGCCGAGCGCAAGCGACGCGGTGCCGAGTGCGTCGCCCAGCGCGGATGACAGCATCCCGACCCCGTCGCCCGTGCCCGCGCCGGTCGTCGCGCGGGCCGACGAGCGTTTTCTCACGCTCGGTACGGAGGGCGTGATGTGGCGGGCCACCGCGGGCGACTGCGTCGCGGGCACGACGCCGGTGATCGAGCGGTCGAACACCGGCGGGGACTCCTGGAACGACGTGACGCCGCTGTATCGCGACATCACGCAGGTCGCGCGCATCGATCCGCTCGCCGGCACGCAGGCGCAGGCTGTCGCGACGCTCACCGCCGAGTGCACGACGGAGGCACTGCGCACCTTCACGCAGGGACGCTTCTGGGAGCCCTACCCCGACGAGCTGGGCACGATGACCTTCATCGACCCGCTCGATGCCGGGGTTGTCGTGACGCCGGCGGGAGCTGTTGCGGCTCCGTGCGCGAATGCCCGCTCGCTGCGTGAGGACGACGTGGTCGCCCTGATCTGCGACGGCGCCGTGCACACCCTCGACGGCTCGGCCTGGGTCGACACGGGGCTGCGGGATGCTGTCGCCCTCGCCGTCGCCGGGACCTCGGTCGTTGCGGCGCAGACGAGCGCGACGTGCGCGGGCGTGACGGTCGGCGGTACCTGCGTGGAAGGTGCGGATCCGGCGGCGCCGACAGCGCTGGCCTCGGACGGCGCGCGGGTGTGGATCTGGAACGGCGAGCTGCTCACGACCGTGGGGTGAGTGCGCCGGGGTGGCGCCGGGGTGGCGCCGAGCGCACGGGATGTCGCCGAGTGCACGACGTGGCGCCGACGACATCCCGTGCACTCGACGACATGTCGTGCACTGGCGGGCAGCTAGGCAGGGCGGCGGGGTGGTATCAACGAAGGATGCTGATCCTCACGGGCGCCGAGCGCCTCATGATCGATGGGGCCACCGAGCGCGACGGCGACCTTGTGATCGCCGACGGCCAGGTGGTCGACGCGGCGCCGACCGCGGCGACCCTGACGCAGACTCTCGATGCAACCGGATGCGTCATCACGCCCGGGCTCGTGAACGCGCACCATCATCTGCTGCAGTCGGGTTTCCGCACCCTGCCGGGTACGCGCGGCGTCGCGATGCGCGAATGGCTGCCCGCCATGGCCGCCGCGTATGCCGCCGCGGGCATCGACGCCTCGCTGACGGGCGCGACGGCCTCGATCGGAATCGCGGAGTCATTGCTGGCGGGCGTGACGACCGTTGCCGACCACCAGCTCAACTGGCCCGACCCCGGCACGAGCGCCGACCCCGTCGCCGATTCCGTCGCGATTGCGCGCGCCATCGCGGACGCCGCCGCGCGGCTCGGAGGGCGGCTCGTCTTCGTACGCGGCACGGCGCGTGATGACGCACACCTCGCGGCGGCCAGCGCCGACGCGATCGTGGCCGGACTGCTCGGCGAGGACCACACGGGGGGTGTCTCGGCCGATGGGGCGCTGCAGGTGGCAGTGGGGCCCGCGGGTGTGCACTCGGACCCCGAGGCGACGTTCCGCGCGCTCGGCGAGGTCGCACGCACGCACGGCCTGCGCCGGCGCACGCAGGCCAACGAGCAGGTCGACACCGAGATCGCGCTCGCCCGCTACGGTCGGCGCCCGCTCGAGCTGCTCGAGGAATGGGGATGGCTTGCTCCCGACGTCACGATCGCGCACCTGTGCGATGTGACGGATGCCGAGATCGGCATCCTCGCTCGCCACGGTGTGTCGGCGACCCACGCTCCCGGCTGCGACGTGCCGATGGGCTGGGGCATCGCGCCCGTCGCTCGTCTGCGCGAGGCGGGAATCACCATCGGCCTCGGCACGTCGGGGGGCGGCTCGAACGACGCCGGACACCTGCTCGCGGATGCGCGACTCGCAATGCAGGTTTCGGGCTTGGTGGGTCCGCCGCTGCCTGCGCGGGTCGTGCTCGAGATGGCGACGGCGGGCGGGGCGGCGGGACTCGGGCGCGACGACATCGGGCACCTGCGCCCCGGCGCGCGCGGCGACGCGTGCGTGTGGGACGTCTCGGGTGTGGCCGATGCGGGCGTGGCCGATCCCGTCGCGGGGCTGCTCTGGGCATCCCCGGGTCGTCGCCCCCGCCACGTGGTCGTCGGGGGTCGGGTTGTCGTGCGCGACTATCGCCTCGTCACGGCCGACGAGCCCGAGCTTGTCGCCGCGCTGCGCGCCCGCGTCGGGCGGTAGCGCAGCCGGGCCCGTGCTCGGTGTCGGGGCGTCGGGGCGTCGGGGCGTCGGGATGCCGGGATGCCGGATGTCGGGGCGTCGAAACCGCGCGCGCAGCGACGTTGGGGCGTCGAAATCACGTTGGGGCGCGGAGCAGCACGCCCCAACGTCGCGCTGACGCCCCAACGCCATCGGAGGGGCTCGATACAGAAGACATCGCGGGATGCCGGGATGCCGGATGTCGGGGCGTCGAAACCGCGCGCGCAGCGGCGTTGGGGCGTCGAAATCACGTTGGGGCGCGGAGCAGCGCGCCCCAACGTCGCGCTGACGCCCCAACGTCGCGGGAGGGCGTCGCCGGGCTCAGAGGTCGAGGACGATGCGCGGGCACGCCGCGCGCGAGACGCAGACCATCATCACGGCCGATTCCTCGCGCTCGAGCGGGGTCAGGATCGAGTCGCGGTGCTCGATCTCGCCCTCGAGCACGGGCGCCTCGCAGGTGCCGCACGTGCCGCGGCGGCAGCTCGAGAGCACGGGCGTCTCGGGCGACTGCGCGCGGATCGCATCCAGCACGGAGGTGTCGGGGTCGACGGTGACGACGGTTCCTGTCATGGCGAGTTCAACCTCGAACGGCTCCGTCCACACGGGGTCGCCGAACTCCTTCGCCTCGAACCGCTCGAGGTGCAGCACGTCCGGGGCACCGCAGAACGCCGCCTCCAGTGCCTCGAGGAGCCGGGCGGGTCCGCACGCGTAGACGGCAGCATCCACCCCGGCAGTCCCGGCAGCATCAGCAGATCCGGCAGACCCAGCGGATCCGGCAGCCCCGACAGATCCGACAGACCCAGCAGACCCGATAGACCCGGCGAGCGCCGCGACGTCGAGCCGCGCACCCTCGTCGGCGGCGTGCACCCGCACGCGCGTCGGGTAGAGCGCGGTCAGCTCGTCGACGAAGGCCATGCTCGCGCGGGAGCGGCCGGCGTAATCGAGGGTCCAGTCGGCGCCCGAAGCCTCGGCGGCGGCCACCATCGAGCGCAGCGGGGTGATGCCGATGCCGCCCGCGACGAAAAGGTAGCGCGCGCCCGCCGCGGGAGTGAACGGAAAGTGGTTGCGCGGCCCGCGCACGCGCAGGCGCCCGCCGACCTCGATCCGCTCGTGCAGTCCGACCGAACCGCCGCGGCCCGCGTCCTCGCGCAGCACGGCGACCCGCCACGTCGAACGGTCATCGCCGTCGCCGCAGAGGGAGTACTGCCGCTCGAGCGGCTCGCCACCCGGGCCGGCCGATGCCGCACCCGGCCCGAGCGGCCCCACACCCGGCCGGGCGGGCAGCATCACATCGATGTGCGATCCGGGCGTCCACGCCGGCAGATCGCGCCCGTTGGGTGAGACCAGATCGATCGCGAGCACACCCTCGGCCAGTTCGGTGCGCCCGGAGACGACCAGGTCGCGCTCGACGTCGCTGAAAAAACTCACGCACACTCCTCTGTCGACACCGCACTCACGGTAGAGCGATGACAGCGACCTCAACCGACAGCCGCCGCACGATTAACGAACCCGCAACACGTGTCGCCCGCGGCCGAAACACACCACGCGTTGAATGACAGTTGTTGGCCACGCCAACAACAATGCCACGGACTCGACACTGACGCGAAAGGCGCTCCATGCTCCCCACCCGCCCCGCAGACCTGGCGCTCGGCCAGCAGATCGCGCGGCTCCGCGGCGTCACCCTGCCCGACGGCACGACAACGACACTCGGCATCGTCGACGGCGTCATCGGCGACACACCCCTTGGCGACAACAGCGGACTCCGCGACATCGCCTCGGCGCGCGGCGCCGACGTGAATGCCGAGGGGTGGATGCTGCTGCCGCCCGCCGCGGACCTGCACGCCCACATCGACAAGGCCTACACCTGGCGGCTGTTCGGCGAGCCCGAGGGATCGCTCGAGGATGCTGTGGCGTGCTGGCAGGAGCACGGGGCATCCCTGCGCGAGGAACAGATCGCAGCCCACGCCCGCCGCCAGCTCGATGCTGCGCTCCGGGCGGGCGTGACCGCCATCCGCACCCACGTCAACTATCACGAGGGGGCCGATCCCCTACGCGGGATCCGCGCCGTGATCGATGCCCGCGAGGACTACCGCGGTCTGGTCGACCTGCAGGTTGTCGCCATGCACGGACAGCTCATCGATGATGGCTTGGTTCGGGAGGCCATCGCCCTCGGCGTCGACCTCATCGGCGCCGCGCCGCACCTCAGCGACGACCCGCGCGCTGAAATCGACCGCGCGGCCACTCATGCCGAGGCCGCCGGCATCGGCATCGATCTGCACACGGACGAGACCCTCAACCCTGCGTCGCTCGACCTCGCCGACCTCGCCCGCCGCACGGCTGACTGGCCGGAACACATGACTCGGTCGGCGGGCCACTGCGTGAGTCTCGCGGTGCAGCCCGCCAACGTCCTCGCGGCCGTGCTCGATCTCGCGGCCGAGGCACGCGTGAGCATCATCACCAACCCGCTCACGAACCTCTATCTGCAGGGCTGGCAGCACCCGGTCGCGACGCCGCGCGCGCTGCCGCCCCTCGCTGCGATCCTCGACGCGGGCGTGGCGCTCGCCGCCGGCGGCGACAACGTGCAGGACCCGTTCAACCCGCTCGGCAATGGCGACATGATCGACGTCGCCGCCGCGCTCGTGCTCGCCGGGCACCTCACCCCCCGCACAGCGTGGCGGGTCGTCGCCGCGGGACGCGACCTACTCGGGCTCCCGCGCGCAACCGGCGCCGCGGGCGATGCCGCCGACATGCTGCTCGTGCGCGCGAGTTCGGTGGCCGAGGCACTCGCCGAGCGGGCGCCCGACCGGATCGTCGTGCGCGCGGGCCATGTCGTCGCCACCCGAATCACGAGTTCGGCCGCCGTGGCCGTGCGCGAGAGAAGCGAGATCACCGCATGAGTCTCACAACGACTGCACCGACGCTGCGTCTGGACGGCGTCACGAAGGACTTCGACACCGGCACGCGTGCCCTCGCCGATGTCTCGCTGTCGGTGTCGCGGGGAGAGTTCGTCTCGGTCGTCGGGCCCTCGGGGTGCGGAAAGTCCACGCTGCTTCGACTGGCGTCGGGCCTTGATTCGATCAGCGCGGGCACCCTCGACGTGGATGCTGCCGTCACGAGCTTCGTGTTCCAGGACGCGACCCTGCTCGAGTGGCGCTCCGCGCAGAAGAACGTCGAACTCGTCGGCGAGCTGGCGGGGGTCCCTGCCGCGGAGCGCGCGGAGCGGGCGAGGGAGGCCCTGGCACTGGTCGGTCTCACGGGCTTCGAGAAGCAGCATCCCCGCGCCCTCTCGGGAGGTATGCGAATGCGCGTGTCGATCGCCCGCGCTCTCGTCGCGGAGCCCCAGCTCGCGCTCTTCGACGAGCCCTTCGGCGCGCTGGATGAGATCACCCGCCTGAAGATGCAGACGGAGCTGCAGCGCATCTTCCAGATGAAGTCGTTCGCGGCGATGTTCATCACCCACTCGATCTCGGAGGCCGTGTACCTCTCGAGCCGCGTGCTGGTCATGAGCGGACGGCCCGGCCGGATCGTCGAGGACATCGAACTGCCCTGGTCGTATCCCCGGCCGCCCGAGCTGCGCTACGACCCCGAGTTCGGCCGCATCGCCGGGCACCTCTCGAAGACCCTGGAGGAGCACTCGTGAGCGAGAAGACCCTGACCGCGCCTTCTGCCGCGGTCGCACCCGCCCCGGCCGCCGAGTCTGCTCCACCGGCACCGGGCGCCGCCCGCTCACTGTCCCGCACCGCGGGAGCGGCGAGTTCGCGGGCCCTGCCGATCGTGCTCGCGATCTTCGGCATCCTCGCGATCTGGTACGCGGTGTCGTACCTCCTGCTCAGCGAGGACCGCCGCTTCCTACTGCCTCCGCCGCACCAGGTATTCGCCGAGACGCTCGGCAACCCGCAGATCATCGGGCCCATGCTCGTCGCGCTCGGGCAGACGACCTCGGTCGCCCTCATCGGGCTGGCGCTGGCCGTCGTGATCGGGATGGGCTGGGCGATCCTCATGTCGCAGTGGCGCATCGCCGAGCGCGTGCTGTACCCGTACGCCGTGATCCTGCAGACGATCCCGATTCTCGCACTGACGCCACTCATCGGCATCTGGATGGGCTACGGCATCCCCGCTCGCATCGTCGTGTGCGTCATCATCGCGGTGTTCCCGATGATCTCGAACACCCTGTTCGGGTTGCAGTCCGCCGAGGCGAGCGCGCACGACCTCTTCACCCTGAACAAGGCGAGCAGATGGCAGCGTCTGACCAAGCTGCAGTTGCCCGCCGCGATTCCGTCGATCTTCACCGGCTTGCGCAATGCCGCCGGCCTCGCGGTGATCGGCGCGATCGTCGGCGACTTCTTCTTCCAGCAGGGCTCGCAGGGCATCGGCGGGCTCCTGCGCACCTACACCCTGCGGCTCAACATGGAGTCGCTGTTCCTCGCCATTATCTTCACCGCCCTGTTCGGCGTCATCGTCTTCTCGATCTTCGCCGCACTCGATCGCGCCGTCGTGGGCCGCCTCTTCGGCTGGAAGGGTCGCTGAGCCCGCCGGCGACCGAGCCGTCACCGCGGCGCACACCGCAGCAGCATCCCGCCCCTCATACCTGCACCGCACCGCACCCTGCCCGCACCACCATCTCTGGAGGAATCCCGTGTCGACACCATCCCCCGCCGCCCGCCTGCGGCCCGTCTTCGCCGCCGGCGCCGTGATCTCGCTCGCGGTGACCCTCGCCGCGTGCTCGAGCGAACCCGCGAGCGATGCCAGCAGCGCGCCCACCGAGGCCGCCCCCGCCGCCGAGGCCGGCGGTCCGCTCGATCTGTCGGAATCGTGCCCCGCCACGGTCGTCATGCAGCAGGACTGGCAGCCCGAGGCCGAGCACGGCGCCATGTACGCCCTCGTCGGCGACGACTATACGGTCGACACAGAGATGAAGACCGTCACGGGCACCCTGGTCGCCCAGGGCGTCGACACCGGTGTCGACATCGAGGTGCGCCCCGGCGGGCCGAACGTCAACTTCCAGCCGGTTCCGGCGCTGATGTACCTCGACACCGACATCCTGCTCGGTGCCGTCAACACGGATGCTGCCATCGTGGCCGCAGCGGATCAGCCGACCGTCGCGGTGACCTCGCAGATGACCTGGAGCCCCCAGATCCTGATGTGGGACCCGGAGAGCCAGAACGGCGCCGAGACGATCGAGGAGGCGACCGCCGACGGTGCCATCGTCGTCACCTCGGGCGATGTGATCCCGGCGCTGCTCGAATCACAGGGCATGATCGACCAGTCGCAGATCGACCTCAGCTACGAGGGCACGCCGCAGCGTTTCGTGTCGGACCCGACGATCCTGCAGCAGGGCTTCGCCACCGCTGAGCCCTACATCTACGAGAACGAGATCGCCGAGTGGGGCAAGCCGGTCGGCTTCCAGCTGCTGTCGGACATCGGCTACTCGATCTACCCCGAGCCGCTCGCGGTGCGCCCGGAGGCCCTGGAGGAGTACGGCGACTGCCTCGCCAAGCTCGTGCCGATCATGCAGCAGTCGCAGATCGACTTTCTCGAGGATCCCGCCGACACGATCGATCTGATCGTCGACCTCGTCGAGCAGTACGACACGGGCTGGACCTACTCGGCCGGCGTCGCGGAGTACTCGGTCGAGCAGCAGGTCGAGCTGGGCATCGTGCAGAACGATCCGGCATCGGGGGTCTTCGGCCAGTTCGATCCCGAGCGCATGCAGTCGATCCTCGATGACTTCGTGCCGTTCCTGATCGACTCGGGCTCGATCACCCAGTCCGACGCCGACGCCATCGAGATCGACTCGCTCTACACGAACGAGCTGCTCGACACGTCGATCTCGATGGACTGAGCGGAGGGCACCATGACGAGCGTCTCCCCGGCAGTGCGGCGCAGCATCCACCGCACCGCGCTGTCGGGCGGGGCGGCGTCTGCGCCTGCGCCCGCGCCCGCGTCTGCGCCCGCGTCCACGGCCTCGCGCCCCAGCATCCGCCCATGCATCGGCGTGTGCGTCGATCCGCGGATCGGCGCGAGGACTTTGCATCCGCGTGAGGACTCTTGTCGCGCAATCCTCCTCGCGCGGGCACGAAGTCCTCGCGCGGGCACGCGCACGCCGCGCCATGCACCGGACCCGCCGGGTGTGCCCGGATCAGAGCACGTCGGTGCGGCTCGCGGCGAAGGCGTCGAGCCGGTCGCCGAGCGCGACAGCCTCGCGTTCGCGGCGCGCGGAGTCCGCGGGGTCGCCGGCCGCCGACCCGCTCGTGAGATTCGCGCGGGCGGTCGCGGCCGCGGCGCGGACAGCCGCAGCGATCGTCCGCGCGGCGACGATCACATCGGGAAGCAGCCGCGGGTCGCCCCGGTCGGCGAGCGCGACCAGCACCTGCTGCAGGGGCGCCGCGATGCCGGCGATCGCGAGGCTCGCCTCGGTGGCTTCGCGCAGTGCTTCGGCCAGAACCATCTCGGAGCGCGCGTCCTCGGGCAGTCGGAACGCGGCGACAAGGGCCTCGGATGCTGCGGCATCGCGCTCGCCCGCGGCGAGAGCCTCCGCGCGACCCGACGCCGCCGCCGCGACGGCCGCGTCGCGTTCGTCCCCCTCCGGCGCATAGCCTGCGGCCATCTGGGTCACGGCCGCGCCGATCGCGAGGGTCGCGGCCGCGGCGGCTCCGCCGCCGGGCGAGGGAACGGGCGCGGCGAGGCGCTCGAGCCAGACGGCGAAGGTCTCGGCATTCGACTCGGTTTCGCTCATGGGCGCAGTCTAGGTGCGAGCGCATGCTGACACCTGCCGCCGTCCGACACGCGGACTGCCCGAAGACCATGACCTACGGACCCTGCGGCGGCGTCAACGCCGACGGCACGTGCGAAGTCGCACCGACGCCCTGCGTCTTTCTCGGCGACGCCCTGCCCGTCCGTTGGGACGGGGACGGTACCGGTGGCGGCGCCCCCTCGCGCAACACCGAGGCCGCCGCGGCCCTTGTGACCGGCACCGGCACCGGCAGACCGCACCCCGCGGTCGCGACGACTGCCGGCCGTGACGTCCTCGACATCCTGGCCCGTCGCCCGCTGATCATGACCGGGTTTCCCGCACGGGCGATGGTGCGCGACGACATCGCGCGCACGGCGGACGAGTTGCGGGGCCGTGCCGACGCCGTGCTCTCGGGCGACGCGGCCGGCTCGCGCACGCAGTATCCGCCCGCCTATCGGGCCGTACTGATGACGAACGCCGGAATGCGCGCGTGGATGGGCATCAACGCCCGCGATCGCAATCGCGTGGCGCTCGAGGGGGAGCTTGCGGCGCTGCAGGACATCGGCGTGGCCGGGGTGCACTGCGTCACAGGCGATCACACGCGCACGGGCGACCGGCTCGACGCTCAGCCCGTCTTCGATCTCGAGGGCACGACACTTCTCCCCCTGGCACGCGCACAGGGCCTCGCAACATCGTTCGCCGAATCACCGGACGCGCCTCCGGCCGCCCTGAGGGGACAGCGAGTGCGCGAGAAGGAGCAAGCGGGCGGGATGCTGTGTCTCACGCAGTATTGCGGCGACGCCGAGCACGTTGCCTCCTTCATCGAGCGGGGCAGGCAGGCAGGCACCGTCGCCCCTGTGCTGCCCGGCGTGCCGCTCGTGGTGGACCGCGCGGGAGCGGAACTGCTGGCCTCGTTCCACGCCGCGACGCTGCCGACCGGCTATGTGCACGCTCTGTTCGCGGCTCGCGATGTGCGTCGCGAGGGGATTCGCCTCGCGATCGAATACGGCCGCTCGCTGCTCGCGGTGCCCGGCGTGAGCGGGGTGGTCGTGGCGGGCGGAGTGCAGCCGGGCGATGAGCAGGCCTATGCGCGGGCACTGGCAACGGTGGCCGCCGAACTCGGCGGGGGCAGCTCGTGACCTGCGCGGCGCCGCGCGACACGAGGACATCCGCGCGACACGAGGACCATTGCCCCGTGAGAGTCCTCGCGGCGCGTCACACTCCTCGTCCCGGGCCGCCGGCGATGCGGATGCCGCGCACCAGAGGTCGCACGCGACCCTCCTCAGTTGTGCTGCTGCTCCTTGACCACGAGCACCCGGCACGTCGCGCCCTCGGGGGTGCGCCAGCGGTGGCGTATGCCGCTTTCGTAATACGTCGCGTCACCGGCGCGCAGGGCGACCTCGGCATCGGGAAAGACGACGATCAGCTCGCCCTCCAGCACATAGACGAACTCCTCCTCGGCGTGCTCCCACCACATGTCGTCGCCGTACGAACCCGAGAAGATCATCGGAAGGAACCGCGCGCGCTGCTCAGCGAGCACCGCGACGCGCCCCGACCCGGCGTCGACCGGCGACTCGGACGACTGACGGTAGACGTGGTAACTGCCGGCGGGCCGCTCCGGCGGGTCCTCGGTGAGCAGATCCTGCTGCGTGGTGCCGAGAGCGTTCGCGACGCGGAACAGCGAGACCATGCTCAGCCGCTCGAGGCCGCGCTCGACCTGGCTGAGGAACGAATGCGACAGCCCCGCCTCACGCGCCGCCTGCGTCAGCGTCATGCCGCGCCGTTTGCGCAGCTCTCGGATGCGGGCACCCAGCGCCCGCGCGGACGCGTCGACGTCCGCGGGCTCCGCGCCGGCGCGATCGATGCCATCCGTCATGGATGCAGAGTACCGGGCCACCCCCCGAGCCGCGGCGAGCGCCGGCGCCGGGTGCCCCACGCCGTCAGGAAAGGAAACGAATGAACCACCCCGACTACGCCGCCCTCGAGGCGGACCTGAACGATCTGCTCGGCCCCCGCGGAGTCAGCAGCGACATGCGGCAGCGGGAGAAGGCATCCGTCGACGGCGCGCGCATGTCGCCGATCATCGCCGAGCTGCTGCCGCTGGGAGTCGCCGACCTCGTCGCTTTTCCGACGACCGCCGACGAGATCGCGGCGGTCGTCGCCCTCGCCGTGCGGCACGGGGTGCCGGTCACCCCGCGCGGCAAGGGCACCGGCAACTACGGGCAGGCGATCCCGATGTCGGGCGGACTCGTCGTCGACACGTCGCGGGCGCGCACGATCGTCGGCATCGACGGCGACACGATCACGGCGGATGCCGGGGCCCCGATGAACGCGCTCGAACAGGCCGCGCGCGCCGAGGGCAAGCAGCTGTGGATCTACCCCTCGACCGTGCACTCCTCGATCGGCGGGTTTCTCGGCGGCGGGTCGGGCGGCACGGGAACGATCGCGCACGGCAGCAACGACATGGGCTTCGTCGCGGCGCTCGATGTCGTCACGCCCACCTCGGGCGGAGTGCTGCGGCACGTCGAGGGCGACGAGGCGCTCGGGTACGTGCACAACTACGGCACCGCGGGCATCATCGCGCGGGCGACCGTGCGGCTCGAGCCGCTGCAGGATTGGCGCGGCCTCTACGCCTCGTTCCCGGATTTCGCCGGCTCCCTCTCGGTGCTGCGCACGCTCGGGCGCCTGCAGCCGGCCCCGCGCCTGGTGTCGGCCGACACCCCGCACATCACGGCGCAGCTGCCGCCCGACGACGCCTTCCCGGCGGGACGCAGCTCGCTGCGCATGATCGTCGACGCGTCGCTCGTGGCCGAAGCCACGGCGATCATCGAGGCCGCGGGCGGCCGCATCGAGGACGTGCGCGAGGGCCCCGGGGTCTCGTCGGCGATCTCGGTGCTCAGCTACAACCACCCCATCGAGTGGCTGCAGAAGTCCGAGCCGGGCGTCTACTTCCACGTCGAGGTCTCGGGCGACGCGCTCGTGGACCGCATCGACGAGGTGCACGCCGTCTACCCCGGCGGCATGCTGCACATCGAGGCCGGTCACACCGTGCCGATCGGCATGCTCGCGGGCATCTACGAGAGCCCGGATGCTGTCTACGACGGCATCCACAGACTCAATGATCTGGGGGTCGGGGTGCACAACCCGCACCAGTGGAACGTGGACTTCCGGCTCGCGCAGACGGTCGAGCTCGCCGCCGTGACCGACCCGGCCGGGCTGCTGAACCCCGGCAAGCTCAACCCCGCCTACGCGGGACCCACCAAGGGTGCGATCCGGTGAGCGCGCCCTTCGTGCCGGTGACGCGGCGCTGGGCCGACCTGTCGGGTCCCGCGCTCGTGGCCGCGACGTCGGAGCGCTCGATCGCCGTCGTGCCGATCGGGGCGATCGAGCACCACGGTCCGCACCTGCCGCTGCGCACCGACGCCCTGGTCGCCGAAGCGGTGGCCTCGGCCGCGGTGGAGCGGGTGGCAGCATCCGGAATCGATGCCTGGCTGCTGCCGACGATCGAGTACGCCAAATCCGACGAGCACTACTGGGCCCCGGGCACGCTGTGGGTGGAGGGCACGACGCTGCTCGATCAGCTGGTCGAGATCGGCCGTTCGATCGCGATGACGCCGGTGCGCACGGTCGCGTTCGTGAACGGGCACGGCGGCAACGTCATGCTGCTCGGCTGGGCCAACCGCGAGCTGCGGCGCCGGTTCGGGCTGCGCTCGTTCTCGATGCCCGCGGGCGCCGGGGCGGCGGGCGACGGCCTGGACGGGCGGCCGGACGAACTCGGCCAGGGCATCCACGCAGGCTTCGGCGAGACCTCCGTCGTCATGCACCTCGCGCCGCACCTCGTCGCGCCCGAGATGCCGCCGCGCAACGTGCCCGAGAAGATCGCGGGCATGACGCACATCGGGTTCAACCGCAAGCCGGTGATGTTCGGCTGGACGAGCGACGATTTCGGACCCACGGGCGTGATCGGCGATCCGACCGGGGCGAACGCCGAGGTGGGGCGGATGATCTTCGAGAGCGGCGTCGACTTCGTCGCCGAGGCGTTGGTCGAGATCGACGGCTTCGAGTTCGGGTAGGGGCTCTTCATGGATACGCTTGCCGGTCGGCTCGTCGTCGACGTGCCGCAGATCGATCGCCGGGTCGACCCGGTGCAATCCGATGTGCCGTGGGAGGACCCCGCCGCGCTCGCCGCCGCGTGGCTGCCGGGCGAGGGCGAGGAGCGCATGCTCATGACCCTCACGACGGTGGATGCCGAGGGATTCCCGCGGTCGCGGACCGTCATGCTCAGCGAGTTCGACGGGGAGCGCTTCTTCTTCCACACCGACGCGGCGAGCCGCAAGGTCGTGGACCTCGCCGCAAACCCGCGCGTGTCGCTCGCGATGCTGTGGCCGGGGTTCTCGCGGCAGATCATCGTGCAGGGCACCGCCGAGGTCGCGCCCGCCGAGGAGGTCGCTCGCGCGTACGCCCGGCGCTCGCCGTATCTGCAGCAGCTGGCGTGGATGAACACGGCCGAGTTCGCCGCGCTGCCGCTCGCGGAGCGCGAGGCGCGGTGGGCGGTGTTTGCGGAGCAGCATCCCGAGCCGGCGCAGCCGGAGGGGTGGGTCGGATACGCCGTGACGCCGCACCGAGTCATGTTCTGGGTGTCGCATCCCGAGGCCGCGAGCCGGCGCGTGGAGTTCACGCGCGCAGGGTCGGGCTGGGCGCGGCGGTATCTGCCGGGGTAGCACGGGTTCTGCCGCCGAATGCACGACGTCTCGTCGAGTGCACGAGGTATCTGCCACCAGCATCCCGTGCACTCGACGACATGTCGTGCGTTCGCGGGCGCCCAGGGGCGTGCGGGCGCGTAGAACTGCACATGCTAATGTATGCACATGAAGACAGAGCGACTCCAGGTGCTCGTCGACGTCACGCAGCGGGAGCGACTCGAGCGCGCGGCGGCGGAGCGGGGAGTATCGGTCGCGTCGCTCGTGCGCGCGGCGATCGACGTCGTCTACCCGCCGCAGGCGACGTCTCGGGCCAAGGCGGCAGCGGCCGTGCTCGCGGCTGATCCGATGCCCGCGCCCGTGGTCGATGAGCTGGTCGCAGAGCTCGATGAGCTGCGTGGTCGGCGCGCGTGATCCTGCTCGACACCACCGTGCTGCTGTATGCCGTCGGCGCGCAGCATCCCCTGCGGGAGCCGTGCCGCGCCCTCGTCGCCGCGGTCGGCGACGGCCGTGTCGCGGCGACGACGACGGTGGAGGTGCTGCACGAGTTCGCGCATGTGCGGGCGCGTCGTCGCGGACGTGAGGACGCCGCCGCCTTGACCGCGAACTATGCGATCCTGCTCGCGCCGCTCGTGACCGTCGACGCCGATGATCTTGCGGGCGGACTGCGCGTGTTCCGCGCGCACGAAGAGCTCGGCGCCTTCGATGCGGTGCTCGTGGCCGCCGCCCTCCGGCGCGAACACATCACGGGTCTCGTCTCGGCGGATCGGGCGTTCGCGGCGGTCGACGGCCTCGTTCACCTCGACCCGGGGTCGCCGGAGGATCTCTCGTCGCTCGGCCTGTGAGATCGGGGCCGCGGCGGACGGACTCCCGAACCTCGCCGATCCTCTGCTCGGCAGAGGGGTATTGCCGAGCAGAGGATCGAAACCCCTGGATCCGCCCTCGCCTCGGCATCCACCCTCTGCTCGGCAGAGGTGCTGGTTGTGGGCCACTCAGAGAGGGGGCCGGGGCCCTTCGCGACAGGCTCAGGGCGCGTGCGGGGGCCCTTCGACAGGCTCAGGGCGCGCGAAGCGACAGGCTCAGGGCACGCGAAGCGACAGGCTCAGGGCGCGAGCCGACAGGCTCAGGGCATGCCACGCGGCGGATCCCGCCGCAGGAACGGCACCGGCCATGCCCCCAGCGCGAGCACCGCGAGCACCACCTGCACCAGCCCGGTGACGAAGTAGATGCCGTGCAGCGGCGACCACACGAGCATGATCGCGATCTCGACGAAGATCCAGATCATCATGATCAGGCCCGCGGCGGCGTGCAGCCCCCACGCCAGCGCGAACCGGCGACGCTGAGCGGTCAGGGCCAGCGCCTGGCTCCCGCCGACGACGACCCCGAGGATCACACCGGGCCAGAAGTACGACGAGAAGACGCTTCCCTCGATCCATTCCAACGGGATGCCGATGCCACCGCCGACCGTCAGCCCGATCATCCCCGCCACAGCCGAGAGCAGGTTGAACCACGCGACGACACCGAGCGCGATGCGCAGGGCGCGCGAACTCGTCGTCCCCTTCATACGGGGCACGCTACGCTCCCGCCCGGCAAGCCCCAGGCGTCCGCGGCCGTGTCAAAAGCCTGGGCGTGCGGGCCCCTTCGACAGGCTCAGGGCCCCGGGCGGCTCAGCGGACGTGCGCAGCCAGGAACGTCGCGGCACGCAGCGTGAGCCGCGGTTCAGCGGCGCGCAAGCGTCGCGTTACGGCGACGGGATCGGCCGCGGCGGCAGCATCCACATCGGTCAGCACCTCGCGCGCCCACATCAGCGCGGGCTGCGGCGGCTGCCCCGCGGCCGGCTTCTCCCCGCCGAACAGCGCGTGCAGCCGCGCGCGCGGGTCTTCACGGTCGCCGAAGATCTTTGCCGACCAGATGCTCTGCATGATGGATGCTGTCCCTTCTCTGCGGTGCCTTCGCACGAGGTTACGGAGCTCGATGCCGCCGCGGATCCGCCGCGCGACGGATTTCGGCGCCGCGCGGCGGGCGATGCCCGCGCGACTCGGCACGATGTGTCGGCGATCGTTGCTCGCAGGACGTTTCGTGCCAGGTCGGGTGCGGTGGCGGGCCGGTCGGTGTCGACGGGGGCGGGGCGGGGGCGAGTGGCGGTGGCAATGGTGACGACGCCAACGGACGCTGGCGCGGCCGCCGGATTCGGGAATGCCACGTCATCCGCGTAGAGTCTGCCCGCGCGATCGGCCCACGCGTGAGTGCCGGGTGGCATCCGATTATCGGACCCGCCGTGCGGCAAGTCCGCTCGTGACGCTCCCGGTATGACGACGACCGCGGATGCCGATGCTCGACGCCGGCGACTCGAGCCGCTGAGGGCGGCGATCGCCGCCACCGCTCCCGCTGATATGTCATCACGCGAGACCGAGGCCAACGGATGGGAGCGCACTGAACGCCTCGTAACTCCGCCGAGCTCGCTCCCGGAGACATCGCGTGGGCCCGGCCATCGCCCTGCGATCACTACGCATGGCAGGGCGCGTCTCGCGCGTGCGCACCGCGACATGAAACCGAGACGAAACACCCGCTCCGTACGCTGAAGACCATGGCGCGGCTCATCACCGTCGACCCCGCACGCGGTCGGTTTCCTGAACACAGCCCCGAAGCGGCAATGCTCCGCGACCTCGGCGCCTACTTCGGCACACCGGTCGCGCCCGTCACCATCACTGTCGACGACTCGACGAGGTTCGAAGTCGAAGGCTCGGATGCTGCCGCATCGTTCTTCGTCCAGTTGATCGCGAATGCGGGGTCATTCACTTCAGCTCATCGCAATCGGGTGAGCGCGAACCTGTTCAAGCTCGCGTGGTTGAAGCAGAGCCTGTTCCCGGACGCGCGGCTGGCGCTGTGCATCACGCCCACCGTGACGCAGGCGTTCGCGCCGGCTGGGTGGTCGACCCTTGCCGCAGGGGATCTGGGCGTAGAGCTGCTGCTGCACCAACACGGCAGCGTGCGCCCGTTCGACCCCACCACGAGGTAGCGGGTTCTTGCACCTCGACTGCACCTCGGTACGCGCGCACGGCGAGGCCTGGTACGGTCGAAAGCAGTTGGACCTCCGCGAGACATATCGGCAGCCGATTCGTCTCGCACGCTCTCCACTCCGCACTCGCAATTCTGGATCGAGTCGTGGAGGTCCTGCGCCCCCGGGTATCCCCGCAGCCTCTCCGGCTCCCACCGAAGGAGCATTCTCATGAGTGACCTCAGCCGGCGCAAGGACTACGGCGTCTTCCTACCCAACGCCGCGGGCGGGTGGATGATCTCGCGGACGGCCCCGTACCCGCCCGCAAGCTACGACTACAACCGACAGGTCGCGCGCCTGGCCGAGCATGCGGGGCTCGATTTCGTCATGGCGATGGCGAAGTGGCGCGGCTTCGGAGGCGAGACCGACCACTGGGGCGAGACGCTCGAGTCGATGACCATGATGGCGGGTCTTGCCGAGGCGACCGAACGGGTGAAGATCTGGGCGACGGTGCACTGCAACATGCAGAACCCGGCTTTCGCCGCAAAGGTGTTCACGACTCTGCAGCAGATCAGCGGCGGTCGCGCGGGCATGAACATCGTCAACGGGTCGTACGCCGACGAGTTCGAGCAGATGGGTATCTGGGACGCGACGCTCGATCACGAGGCGCGATACCGCATGACCGCGGAGTGGACCGAGGCGGTGCTGCGCCTGTGGAGCGAGCCGACTGTCACTATGCAGGGCGAATTCTTCACTCTCACCGACTGTGAGTCACGACCGCACCCCGACCCCCGCCCGACGATCATCAGCGCGGGCCGATCCGACCGCGGGCGTGCCTTTCAGGCGCGGTACTCCGACGGCGCCTTCCTCGGCGCCGAGAGCCTCGAGGCCATGCGCGATCTCTCTCGCGACGTGCACGACCGGGCAGCGCGGCAGGGGCGCCAGGTACGCACGTACTCGATGCTCACGGTGGTGCAGGGCGAGACGGATGCCGAGGCCGAACGCCTCGCGGAGCGCTACGGAGAGGGCCTCGACCGCGAGGCACTCGGCAACATGCGCCGCTCCTGGGGCTGGGATCCGCAGCGCGCGCTCTCGTGGGCGCAGGGCGCGAAGGGCGAGGAGGCGTTTCAGACCCCGTTCGTCACAGGCGACGCCGGCACGATCGCAGAACGCGTGCTGACGATCCTCAACACCGCCGAACTCGATGGGTTGATGCTGATCTTTCCGGAATATCTCGAGGGGCTGACCGCGTTCGGTGAAACCGTCCTCCCCGTCCTGCGCGCAGCCGAGCAGGCGCCCGTGGGGGCAGCCTGATGACGGCCGATACCCGCCTCGCGGCGCTCGATCCCGCCCGCGGGGCGCTGCTGATGATCGACGTGCAGCGCTCGTTCGCAGACCCGGCTCTCCTCGGGGCGTACGGGATGGATGCTGGGGTTTCCGCGGCCCTCGCCGCCGCGATCGACCGATGCAGCGACCTCGTCGACCACGCGCGGGCGGCGGGCGTGCCGATCTACTGGATCGAGCTCGCAACCGAGCCGAATACACCGTGGCGTGCCAGCAGGTGGCTGCGTACGGGAGACCTCGACGCTCCCCTGGACCCGGAAGAGCCGTGTGTGGTGGGCACGCCCGGCGCTCAGTGGTACAGAATCGGCCCGCGCGCGCACGAGACACGAATCCGCAAGCGCGCGTACAGCGGGTTTCTCGGCACCGACCTTGCGACGCGGCTGCGGAGCGACAGCATCCGATGGGTCACTGTCGCGGGGCTGACGACCGAGTGCTGCATCGCCGCGACGGCCACGGATGCCCTGCAGCTGGGCTGGCCCGTCGTGCTCGCCGAGGACGCGACGGCAGCCTATGAGGCGAGGTTGCACGAGGCGGCGATCGAGCAGCTCGCGCTGAACGTCGCAGCGATCTCGTCGGTCGACGCGGTCGCGTCACTCTGGCGCTGCGGCACGGGAGCGGAGGGCGCGGCGTGAGCGGCATGCACGTCGCGTTCGACCTGTCGTTCACTCACACCGAGGGCCGCTGGGCGAGGCCGGGCTCCTGGGTGGGCGCGACCTTTCCCGACGTCGGGATGCTGCAACAGATCGCCATGACCGCCGAGCGCGCGGGAATGCATCTCCTCTTCTTCGGCGACGGGTCCGGCATCCCCGACACCTGGCGCGGGTCGATCGATGCGGCGGTGGAGTGGGGCGTGCAGTGGCCGCGCCAGGATATGAGCCCGTTCATCGCGGCCATGGCCGGGGTCACACGCGACATCGGCTTCGGCCTCACGTATTCCTCGACGTTCATGCATCCCTTCTACGTCGCGCGGCTGCTCAATTCGCTCGATCACGTCACGGGTGGGCGACTCGCCTTCAATATCGTCGCGTCCAGTCGCAGCGCGGATGCCGCCAACTACGGCTTCGACGAGCTCCTCGAGCACGGACTTCGGTACGAGCGCATGGAAGAGTTCGTCGATGTCTGCCGTGCGCTGTGGGATTCGGTTCCGGCCGACGCGATCATCATGGATCGCGGCACCGGCCGCTTCGCCGACCCCTCGCGCGTCCGGGCGATCGAGCATCGCGGACGCTTCTTCGATGTGAAGGGGCCGCTCAGTGCGATGCCGAGCCCGCAACATCACCCGGTGCTCGTGCAGGCGGGCAACTCTCCGCGCGGTATAGCGGCATCGGCACGGTTCGCGGATGTCGTCTTCGGATTCGGTGGCGCGGTGGCCTCGCAGCAGCGGCACCGGCGCGCGCTCGACGAAGCTCTTGTTGCCGAGGGGCGCGACCCGCAGACGGTGGGGATCCTGTGGGCGATGCAGACGATCGTCGGGAACACGCCTGACGAGGCAGAGACGCGTCGCGCCGAGATGCTGAGCTACTGGAGCGAAGAGGCCGTGGGCGCATACCTGTCCCACAACGCGGGGTTCGATTTCTCGCGCCTGCCCGAACGGATCGTGGTCGGGGAGCTCGCGGAGCAGATAGCCGCCGTTCAGGCGAGCCCAGGCGGTCTTGTCGGCGCGCTGATGGACGAGTACGGCCCGGATCACGAGCTCACGCGTGCGGAGTTCTTCGAGCACGGGTGGCGCAGCGCCACCGGCCTCGACCACACGGTGTGCGGCTCGCCGGCACAGATCGCCGATGCTCTGCAGGATAACTTCGAGGCGACGGGGGGCCGCGGCGGATACATGTTCTCGTCCCCCCTTCCCACCCCTTCCGGGCTCAACGACATCGCCGAACTGCTGGTTCCCGAGCTCTCCCGACGGGGTGTGCTCGCTCCGCGCACCCCGGGCGCCACGCTGCGCGAGAACCTCCACCCGTGACCCAGGACACCGCCGCGCCGCCGACGCGCCCCGCGCCCGCCCGCGGCGAGGCGCTGCTCGTGTGCGCCCTCATCGGCACGGCGCAGATGACGTGGGGCGTGATCGTCCCGGTTCTTCCCCTACTCGCCGAAGACCTCGCGCTGCCGGTCGTTCTCCTCGGCCCGATCATTGCGGCCTTCGCGATCGGCCGCGTGATCGCCAATGTACCGGCAGGGATGCTGATGCGGCGAGCGCCGGTACGTCCGCTCATGATCGGCGTTCTCCTGGCCCTGTGCGCGGTGACCGCGGTGACGGGATGGGCGCCGGATGCGACCTGGCTGATCGCACTTCGGCTGGTGGCGGGTGTGCTGGGCGGCGCCGCGATCACGCTCGGGTTCGCGGTGCTGCTGGCTGGCGCCCCGCCCGAGCGCCGGGGGCGTGTGGTGTCGCTGGCGACCGTGGTGCAGATGGGCGCCGCGGCTGTCGGCGCGGTGCTCGGGGGCGCGGTCGTGACTGTTGCGGGCGTTCCAGCGGCATTCGTCGCGGCGGCGGTGCCGGTGGTTCTCGCCGTGACGTGGGATCTGGCCCGGCCCGCCCGCGGGTACTGGGCGTCCGTACGGGTGGATGCTGCCGCCCCGGGCGCCGCCTCCGCCGCTGCCGTGCCGGCGCAGGCACCGCACGGGCTGCTGATCGCACTCGCGGCGGTCTCCTTCGCACTGTTCTTCGCACGTTTTGCGGGCGAGCAGGGCCTCATCCCCGTCCTCGCCTACGCGCAGGGCGAGCTCGACCCGCTCACGCTCGGCATCGCCTTCGCTCTCGGCACGGCGGCCAGCGCGGCCGTGCTGCCGTTCGTCGGCCGTGCCGTGGACCGCGGCTCTCGTGCGTCCGTGCTGATCGGTTCGTCCGGGCTCGCGGCGATCGCGATGCTGCTTTTCGCGGTGCTGCGGAACCCGTGGGCGTTCGGCGCGGGCATCGTCGCCTACGCCGTCGCCACAAGCGTCGCCAACATCGTGCCGAGCGTCGCCATCGCCGAGGCCTTTCCCGGTCGCCGCTCGGGAACCGTCGTTGGCGTCACCCGCACCGCGGGTGATCTCGGCGCCGCGACGGGCCCATTGATCGTCTTCGCTCTCGCGGACACGGCGGGGGCACCGATGGCGCTGCTCGTGCTTGCCGTGCTCCCGCTTGTCGCCGCCACATGGCTGCTGTTCGCCCGGCGCCGCTGAGTGGCGACCGGGTGAGCGCGTGAATCGTCAGCGGATTCGCGCCCCACGCCGTTCATCGTTGTGGGCGGCAGGGACCCGGCGTAAGCCTGCGCGAGGTAGGTGGGCGCGCCGATCGTGTTGCGTTGCGCGCCAGAGAAGTTCAGGACGTGAGCCGCGCGGGCTGCGCGGGTGCGGCCGACGACGATTTCGGCGCAGACCTGAAGTCCCGGCGCCGACCGCCCTCGCGCGACACGAGGCCCTCGGCGCCGCGTGAGGACTCATGCGGCGCGAAAGTCCTCGCGTGGCGCGAAAACCCCGGCCGAAACCGGACCGCACCTGCGGCCCGCGACCGCGGGCGACATCGGCACGAGCGGCGGTACAGAAGTGCACTCACAGGACGGGTGAGGTGCCCTTCTTCGTCGGATCGTGCATCTGCGCCTCGACCCCGGGATGCATCCGCACGACCCCGGGATGGATGCGCACGACGACCCGGGCGCGCGCCCGCAGCGCGCGCCCGCAGCGCGCGCCCGCAACGCGCGGCGGCGCCTACGCGACTGCGCCGCGCACTCCCGCGGCGCGCCCCGCCGCTGCGCCCGCCAGGGCTGCGCCGACGGCGCGCACCGACCGCTCCAGGAGTTCGGGCGGCATCGCGAAGTTGAACCGCACGTGCCCCTCCCCGCCAGGGCCGGTGTCGCGGCCGCTCGAGGCCATGACGCCGGCGTGCACGCGAAGGAACTCGGCGGGATCGACATCCAGACCGCAGGCCCGGAAATCGAGCCACGCCAGGTATGTCGCCTCGGGCACGACATAGCGCACGGTGGGCGCGTGTTCGGCGAGGAGGCGGCCGAGCAGGTGGCGGTTCGCATCGAACATCGCGATCGTGTCGTCGAGCCAGTCGACCGAGCTGTTGTAGGCCACCCTCGCGGCGACGGCGCCCAGGATGCTGCCCTCCAGTCGTGGCACGATGTCGCGCTCGATCCAGCGTCGCTGATCGACGTCCGAGGTGAGGATGAGCTGCGCGGACTTCAGGCCCGGGATGTTCCAGCCCTTCGATGTGGCCGTGGCGGTCACGGTGTGCGCGGCGGTCTCGGGTGAGAGGGCCGCGTACGGGTGGTGCCGAGCGCCGGGGTAGACGACGGGCGCGTGGATCTCGTCCGAGAAGACGCGGGCGCCGTGCCGCTCGACGACGGCGGCCACGGCTCGTTGCTCCTCCGGCGTCATGACCTGGCCGAGCGGGTTGTGCGGATTGCAGAGCAGGAGCAGCCGGCCGCCCGCGGCGAAGGCGGCATCGAGGGCCTCGAGGTCGATGCTCCACCGGCCGTCGACGGAGGCGGAGGGCACCGTGACGACCTCGCGTCCCACCCGCCCGGGCGTCGTGAGGAACGGCGGGTAGCAGGGTGTGGGCACCACCACCGCGCCGTCGGGAACGAAGTGCTCGAGGGTGATGCGCAGAGCGGCGACGACATCCGAGACCAGGTGCACCCGCTCGGTGGGCACCGCCCACCCGTAGCGCAGCTGCAGGAATCGCGAGCAGGCGTCCTCGGCCGCCGCCCCGGCGTGGTCGGGCAGATAGGTCAGGAAACCGGCATCCACCGCCTCATGCAGGGCCGCGGTGATCTCGGGGGCGGTGCCGAAGTCCGACTCTGCGATCCACGCGCCGATCACGTCGCGCGGCACTTCCCACTTGCGAGTCCTCCATTGGTCTGCCGGATTGATCTCCCCCGTCACCGGGAGAACTCCGTCCGCGGTCGCACCGCGACGTCGGTGATGTGGGCATCGGGCGACGCATCGACGACGAACCGCACGGCGCGGGCCACACTCGCGGGCTGGATGAAGCGCTCGGCCTCGAACTCGACCCCCGCGGCCTCGTGTCCGCGGCGGGCGCCGGGGGTGTCGGTCGGGCCGGGGGCGACGGTGGCGACGCGGATGCCGGATCCTGCCTCGTCGATGCGCAGAGTGTCGGCGTACCCGCGCAGTCCGTGCTTGGCGGCCGCGTAGAGCGCCATGCCGGGCACGGGTCGGGTCCCGGCGCCGGAGCCGATGAACACCACGGTGCCGCTCGACGCCCGCAGCTGCGGAAGCAGCAGACGGGTGAGCTCGGCGGGCCCGATCACGAACACCTCGAGCATCTGCCGCCAGGCCGCGGCGTCGACATCCGGACCGCTCGTGGTGCCCGATGCCGCGTGCACGAGCACGTCGACCCGGGTCAGCTCGCGCGCGAGCTGCTCGCGCTGCTCCGCGTCGAACACGTCGCACGCGACCGCACGGATGAAGGGCCGGCGCCCCAGCTCGTCGAGCGCGTCGCGCGAGCGCCCGACGGCGATGACGTCGTGGTCGCGGGCGAGGTCGATCGCGGTCTCCCAGCCCATCCCTGCTGTGGCGCCGATGACGACGGCCACCTTTCGATCCTCAGACAAAGAGGGCCTCCCGGGGTGTCATGTGGTGGGGGTAGAGGGTGCGCAAGGCGGCATGGGCGACGCCGTCCGCCTCGCGGAGGAACGTCGCGTTGATACGCGGCATCGGGCTGATGACGGTGTCACCGCGGGTGTCTTCGACGGGCAGGCCGATGATGTGGATGCGGTCGACCGGACGACCGTCCGCGCCCACGACGCGGCTGGTGCCGGGCTCGACGTCGATGCCCGGTCCCGGCGCCCACCCCCCGGCGCGGGTCGGGCGGGGGTGGGGCCGCACGTCGCCCCGCGCACTGAGGGCGCTGACGAGCGGGTCGACGCTCGTGCGCGCGTCGTGGAAGTTCATGAAGGCATCGACGAGGACGTCGGCGTGCACCCGCGAGTCGACCACGTGCGGCGAGGCGCACGTGAACCCGTGCCCGTCGACCGTGAGCACCCCGTCGGGTCCGATGAAGGAGACGATGCCCGCCTCGGCGAGCGCGAGCAGCTGGGCGTTGCGGAACGCCGGGGGGCCGCTGCCGATCATCGCCCCGAAGGACGCGAAGGCACGGTAGGCGCGGCTGGAGTGGGACTCGGCGGTGGCGCCGGCGAAGGCCATGTACTTGGCCGTGGGCTGGCGGGCGGCGTTGACCTCCCACAGCGCGCGCTTGAGCGGGCTCGCCGCGCCCTTCTTCGCCTCGTCGAGGTCGGCGCGCAGGTAATCCCGCACCCACCGGTCGAACTCGGCGGGCGAGGCCGACAGGTCGGGTGCGGGTGACATCTGCGCGAGCAGGTCGAATCGATCGTCCGGGTTCGGCACGACGGCGGCGACGGCCTCGTCGAAGGCGCGCGCGTCGAGCACCAGCGCGGCGTCGTCGATGCGGGCGAAGACGTCGTCCAACGTCCCGGCGATGGCCCCGGGCCGGGTTTCGGCGACAGCGCGGTACCAGCCCGCCTGTGCGTCCTGGAGTATCCGGGGCCAGAGGTCGATCTCGAAGTCGACGGGCCGGGTCAGAGCGCGCCGATCGAACCGCGAGTAGTAGGTCTGCACCGCGGCGGGAGGCAGGCCGCCCCAGAGGGACTTGGCCCGGAACGGCACACCGCGCCGGGAGGTGACGTGCAGGGTCGGCTCCTCGCCGGTGGCGATGTACGCGAGGTCGAGCCCCTCGCCCGTGAACCGGCCGCCGCGGCCGATCGTGAGCAGGGCCATGGCGTCGAAGAAGCCCATGCCCAGACCGCGGACGATCGCGGTCGCGCGGGCGGGCACGAGGTCGAGTTCCTGCTCTGCGGGGCTGCCCGGGCGCACCCATCGCAGCTGCGGGGAGGGGTCGACGATGGTGGCGATCGCCGTCTCTGCCGGCGGCGGCGTGCTCTCCAGCCAACCCAGCGAGAGCACGACGTCATCGACCTCGAGGTCGGTGCCATCGGCGAGGCGGACGCGCTCGCGGTCACCGGAGTTCTCGATGCCCACGGCGCGCGTCGTGTGCCGGATGACCCGCACGGATGCCGGGAGCCGGCCGATGGCGTCGTCGAAGCACCACGTGATGTAGGCGCCGTACAACGCGCGGGAGGGGTGGCTCTCGGGCCGCACGATGCGGGTCTCGGCGCGCAGGTGCTCGCGTTCGAGGAACTCCGCGGGGAGCGGGGTGCGCTCGAACGCCGCGCGGTGAGCGGGCGGGACGTCGCGGGCGTCGTCCGTGCCGTAGAGCGCATCGCGCACGAGCAGGCACCACTCCTGGAGGGTGGGCCCGGGCGAGACGGGGCCCATCACCGAGCTGGCCTCGTCGGTGAACAGCGTGACGGCGCCACTGAGCGTGTTCATGCAGAGTTCGTGGGTCTGGTCCATGCGCCAGATGCGGCCGGCGCCGAACGGGTGCTCGTCGACGAGGTGCAGCTCCCACGGCATGTCGGGCAGCTCGTCTCGCGCGATGGCCGCCAGTCGTTCGATCACGCACGTGCCGCGCGGGCCGACACCGACGATGCAGAGCGCGGGTGCGGATGCGGGAGCGGAAGACGTGGGGGGCACGCCATTTGTATATCCTGCTCGCCGCCGCAGGACACAATCGCATAACCGGGTCTTATGAGCACGATTAGACTTTCCGCAACCTCGACCCTCCGGTGCGCGGTGCCCGACGATACGACTCGGTAGGCTCCCCCCGACTCCAGACCCGACGACGCGTCGATCCCCTCCCTGTGAAGGCGCGCGATGCTCGATTCGGACTACGACCTCAATATCGACCTGCATACCCTGCGCATCGTGCGCGCGATCGCGGCGTCGGGCTCGATCACCGGCGCCGCGCGCGCCCTCGGCACGACCCAGCCGGCGATCAGCCAGCATCTGCAGCGTGCCGAGCGGCGCCTGTCGATGGCGCTGGTGGTGCGGCAGGGGCGCAGCATCGAGCTCACCGAGATCGGCCTGCTGCTCAGCCGCCACGCCGAGGAGATCCTGAAGGCCGTGCACGCGGCGGGGTCCGACCTCGCCGGCGCCGCGAACCTCCGCTCGGGCCGGGTGCGCATGGCCGCCTTCCCGTCCGCGTCCTCGACGCTCATCCCCCACCTCGTGTCCGGGATGCGGGAGCGCCATCCCGGCATCACCGTCCGCTACACCGAGGGCGAGCCGCCCGAGTCGATCGCGATGGTGGCGGCGGGCGAGTGCGACGTCGCGCTGATCTTCACCTACCCCGAGGATGCCGCGATCGTCACCGAGAGCGACCCGATGAAGGGCCTGATCACCACCGAGCTCTTCCGCGACGACCTGTTCGCGCTGGTGTCGCGGGATCATCCGCTGGCCGGTGAGGCGCGCCTGCACCTCGAGGACCTCGAGGACGACGAGTGGATCGCCGGATGCCCGCGGTGCAGCACGCACCTCGTCCGCGCGTGCGAGAGCGTGGGCTACAACCCCAACATCGTCTACGAGACCGACAACTCGGCCGCCACGATCGGCATGGTCGCGCAGGGTCTGGGCATCGCCCTCGTGCCGCGCCTGGCGCTGGGCACCGCCCTGCTTCCTCCCTCGGTGGTGGTCAAGAAACTGGCTCCCGAGATCGCCCGCACCATCAGCCTCGTCGTGCCGCACGACAAGCAGGCCCTGCCCGCGGTGTCGGCGCTGATCGCCGCGATCGGCGGCATCGACGGATCGAACTGGCGCCTGCGTCCGGCCGGGACGCACACATAATGCCCCGGGACGCACCCATGACGGCAGGCGATGTGTCGTAATGCCCGGTTAACGAGCGGCCCCCTACCGTGAACCACGCAATGCTGGACTCCGCCCGGAACCCCCAGCCCCCCACGTCGGCTCGCCGCCGATGACACCGAACGGAGATGATGTGTCGTCCTACGATGTGCTGGATCGAGCTCTGGGCGTGCAGCCCGGCGATCGCCTCGACCGGCTGCGCAGCGCCCGCGCAGAGACGCGGCGCAACGCGCAGCTGAGCTATGAGGCGATCTTCGAGCCCGCCGCGCCCAACGGCGTCTCGGTCACCGAGCGCTTCGCGCTCGCCGTCGTCATCTCGCGCTGGCACGGCCGCACCCCCCTGTCGGCGCACTACGAGGCCGAGTTCACGCGGCGCGAACCGCAGCCGGAGATGATTCAGGCCCTGAACGACATCGTCGGCGCCGGCGAGGCCACGGGCCCGTACGGCGAATATCGTGAGGAGGGGCTGGCCGCCGAGTCGATGCCGGGCCTGCGGTTCGAGGTGCCGGCATCGGCGCGCGGACTGCTCGGCGATGAGCTGAGCGCCCTCATCGAGCATGTGCACCTGCTCGTGTTCCGCCCCCGCGAAGCCTCCGCCGAGGCCCTGCAGCGACTGCTCGACGAGGGCTGGACCTCGACCGACATCGTGTGCGTGTCGCAGCTGGTCGCCTTCCTCGCCTTCCAGATCCGCTACGCCAACGGCCTCGCCGTGCTGGCCGAGACCGAGGAGGTGGCCGCGTGAGCCTGCAGGATGCCGAGCTCGAGACCGTGCTGCAGCACGCCGACATCGTCGCGCCCGAGAAGTTCACGCAGGACGGCCTGGGCTGGGAGCCATGGTTGCCCCCGCTGCCCCAGGACGAATTCACCCCGAGGCACACGGCGGGCCTCATCGATCCCGAGCGCGCGAAGATGCCGTACTTCGCCCTGCTCGCCCGCGAACCCGAGATCCTCGCGGCACGGACGCTGACCGACTTCGACATCTTCCAGAACCCCGACCGCGGACTGCCTTTCGCCGAACGCGAACTCTCTGCCACGGCAGCATCCCGGGTCAACGGCTGCGTGTTCTGCGCCTCGGTGCACGCCAAGCAGGCGACCCGGTACTCGGAGCGCGAGGCCGACGTGCAGACGCTGCTCGACGAGGGCACCGCGGCGCGGATCGACGAGCGCTGGGATGCGCTGATCGAGGCCGCCCGCGCCCTGACCGTCACGCCGTCGGAGTTCTCGGCCGCGCATGTTGCTGCGCTGCGCGGCGTCGGAATGTCGGATCTCGACATCGCGGACATCGTCGCCGGTGCCGCGTTCTTCAACTGGGCGAACCGGCTGATGCTCTCCCTCGGCGAGCCGAACGTTCCCCGCCGCAGCCGTCGCTGACAACTTCGCCCCACCCGACACCGCACGAGAAGCGAGCAGATCATGAAGACCCCCCGCCCCCGCACGACGAGAACCAGGTTCTCCCGTCTCACGCAGGTCGCCGCCGGCGTCCTGGCCGCCGGCCTCGCGCTGACGGCCTGCACCTCGAGCCCCGACACCACCACCGCTGCCGACGGCGAGCCGCAGGTCGGCGGCACGATGGTGTACCTCGAGCCCGACACCTACACGAGCCTCTACCCACCCGCCGCCGGGTACTACCCGAACGGCGCGCTCGTCAACAACGTCGCCGACCGCCTCGTCTGGCAGGACCCCGAGACGCTCGAGATGGAGCCGTGGCTGGCCACGGACTGGGAGGTGAACGCGGACGCGACCGAATACACCTTCACACTGCGCGACGACGTGACCTTCTCCGACGGCACGCCCCTGGATGCCGCCGTGGTCGCGAAGAACTTCGACCTCTTCGGTCTCGGCGATCCGGCGCGCACGCTGCCGGTCTCCGAGGCGGTCAACAACTACGCCGGCAGCGAGGTGGTCGACGACCAGACCGTGCGCTTCACCTTCAGCGCCCCCTCCCCCGGATTCCTCCAGGCCACGTCGACGATCACCTCCGGCATCCTGTCATCCGAGACGCTCGACAAGGACTTCGAGGGCTTCGCCGCCGGCTCGGCCGCCGAGATCATCGGGTCGGGACCGTTCGTGGTCGCCGACGAGGAGCTGGGCGCATCGATCACGCTGCAGGCGCGTGAGGACTACGCCTGGGCCCCCGCGAGCCTCGAGAACCAGGGTCGCGCGTACCTCGACGAGATCCAGATCGTCGTGACTCCCGAGAACAGCGTGCGGGTCGGCTCGCTCCTGTCGGGCCAGGGACACGTCGCCCGCAAGATCGAGCCACAGGATGAGGCGCAGGTGCTCGGCGCCGGCTCGTTCACGGTCGACGGGCCGCAGACGAGCGGCGTGAACAACGCCCTCAACCTGCGCATGCGCGAGCCCATCATGGACGACATCCGGGTGCGTCAGGCGATCATCGCCGGGGTCGACCGGGAGAGCCTCATCGAGAGCCTCTACACCGACAACTATCCGCTGGCGACGTCGGTGCTCTCGAGCACGGCGATGGGATACCTCGACACGTCGGAGTACTTCGAGTACGACCCCGATCGCGCCGTGGAGCTGCTCGAGGAGGCCGGGTGGGAGCTCGGCGCCGACGGCATCCGTGAGAAGGACGGCGTGCGGCTGAGCTTCACGACCGCCGAGGCGGCCGCGCAGCCCCGCTCGTTCGACCTGCTCACCTCGGTCGCGCAGCAGCTCGCCGAGGTGGGCATCGAGATGAACATCCTCCGCGCTACGACGGGCGACTACGCCGTGCAGCTGCAGGACGGCTCGCGCACGCAGGCCGCGCACTCGATGGTCGGCCGCGCCGATCTCGACGTGATCAAGAGCATGTACTTCTCGACGAACCGCAACATCCTGCTCAACCGCGACCCGGCCGACAACTCCATCGGCGACGCCGAGCTCGAGGAGCTCCTGGTCGCGGTCGCCAGCACGGCGGATGCCGAGGCCCGCATCGCGGCGTCGCAGGCGGTGCAGGTCTACCTCGCCGAGCAGGCGTACGTGCTGCCGTTCTTCGAGGAGCCGCAGACGTACGGCATCGCGAGCACCGTGCAGGGCATGGGATACGAGGCGGTCG
>NZ_QFPF01000102.1 GCF_003248605.1 Microbacterium sp. | reverse complement strand
TCGACCGGGGTCTCGCGCTCGAACAGGGACACGAGCACCGTGAGCTTGCCGCTCTCGGGCTTGATCTCGCTGATCGAGCCGGGAAGACCCGCGAACGAGCCTTCCTTGATCGTGATCGTCTCGCCGATCTCGAAGTCGACCTCGGTGACGACGCTGCGCGCCTGCGTGGCCGAGCCCTTGGCGGCACCCTTGGCGGGTGCGACCTCGGCGACCTGCACGAGCGACTTCAGCATGTTGAAGGCCTCTTCGAACCGCAGCGGCGTGGGGTTGTGGGCGTTGCCCACGAAGCCCGTGACGCCGGGGGTGTGGCGCACGACCGACCAGGTGTCCTCGTTGAGGTCCATGCGCACGAGCACGTAGCCCGGGATGCGCACGCGGGTGACCATCTTGCGCTGGCCGTTCTTGATCTCGACGACGTCCTCCATCGGGACCTCGACCTGGTAGATCTCGTCTTCGACCTCGAGCGACGACTTGCGCTGCTCGATGTTGGCCTTGACCTTGCGCTCGAAACCGGCGTAGGAGTGGATGACGTACCACTTGCCCGGCATGTACCGCAGCTCTGCGCGGAAGGCCTCGTAGGGGTCCACCTCGGCGTCCTCATCCGAGTCACCCTCGGCCACGTCGGCATCGCCGGCCGGGTCGGGTCCGTCGTAGTCAGAGACCTCGTCGGCGGCCTCGGCCTCGCGCTCGGCGGCCTCGTCGGCCAGGGAGTCGGTGAGCACCTCGGCGGCGGCCTGTGCCTCGGCCGCCTCGTCGATGTGCAGGGCGTCGTTCACGATGGCGTCGGCCTCCGGGTCCTCGATCTCGTCCAGCTCTTCTTCGACATCGTCCTCGCCGTCGTCGGCGACCAGGTGCACCGCGAGGTGCTCGGCGGGCTCGACGGAGTGCTCCTCCGCGGCGAGGACGTTGCCCTCCTGGGCCTCGTCGTCCTCGCTGGACTGCTCCGCAGCGGTCGCCCAGTCGGCGTCGTCGAGATGTCTTTCGGTCACTGGTTCACTTCCGTCCGGGGCTCCGTCGTACGGAGCCCTCGATGCTTGTCAGGGCGTCGTGCGCCCCCGGTCAAATCGTCAGGAGACCACGGCCCCGCCGGGCACCCCGAAGACGACCGAGGCCATCCACGAGAACACGAAGTCCAATCCGTAGACGACCGCCATCATCACGACGACGAACCCGAGAACGACCGCGGTGAACTTCAGCAGCTCCTGCCGGGTCGGGGTGACGACCTTGCGGAGCTCGGCGAAGACCTGACGGATGAACAGGGCCAAGCGGGAGAAGACGCCGGGACGCTTCTCCTTGCCGGTCTTGCCGCCCGCGGCGACGATCTCGCCGTTCGGCTCGTCCTGGGCCACTGCACTCACCTGATGTACCTTTCGTGTGCCAGCACGGGGCTGACGCGCAGGGCGGACAGGAATCGAACCTGCAACCTGCGGTTTTGGAGACCGCTGCTCTGCCAATTGAGCTACCGCCCTAGAGGCCGTCTCCGGCCCCGGGCCCGCACTCGATCGTCGCGCTCAAGACGTGGGCCTTCGCCCGGTCACGGGCACGGCGAAAGAGTGCAGATTTACACTGCTCTTCCCAGTGTACGGCATGCCCCCGGAGCCCGCGAATGCGCGTCGCCCCGTCAGTACTCCGCGATGCCGTAGCGCTCGGGCTCGGGGCCGATCCGGAAGGCGCGCCCGGTGAGCGCGCGCGGGGTGATCCGCACGTAGTTGTACTTCAGCGTCGGCACCCAGGGCGTCAGCGGCAGAGTGTCGGCTACGCGCACCTCGTCGGAGGTGTCGAGCCGATGCGCCCGCCCGCGCACGACGACGCTCCACGCGTCGGTGTCGGTGTGCGCGTCGACCTCGAAGATCACCTCGTCGTTGACCGTCAGCTCGAACAGCTTGCTGCCCTCGGCGGTGCGGAAGAGCACGCTCTCGCCGTCCACGACGTAGTTGACCGGAAAGATGTCGATGACGTCGCCGACGTTGGTCACCAGACGCCCGAGCTGCTCGCCGCGCAGTCGCTCCCAGCATCCCGCGTCGTCCAACCGCGTCACCGCGTCGTTCTGCGTCTCATCCATGAGGCAGACCTCCCAGCCTCTATCGTCGCGCGGATGCTCTCGCGCCGCCACCGCGCAGGCCGTGCAAAACCCGCCCGGCTAGGGCCCTACGCGGATGAGCTTCTTGTTCACGAACTCGTCGGCGGCCAGCAGCCCCATCTCGCGCGACGTGCCGCTGCGCTTGACGCCGCCGAAGGGCAGCTCGGGCGAGTCGGCGAGGACAAGATTGACGTAGACCATGCCGGCCTCGATGCGGTCGGCCACGCGCTGGGCCTGCTCGGGGTCGGTGGTGAAGACGTAGGAGCCGAGCCCGAAGGGGGTGCCGTTGGCGACGGCGATCGCCTCCTCCTCGTCCGCGACGCGATAGACCACGCCGACGGGTCCGAAGAACTCCTCGCGGTAGGCGTCCATCTCGGGAGTCACCCCGGTAAGCACCGTGGCCGGGTAGTAGGCGCCGTCGCGCGTGCCGCCGGTGACGAGGGTCGCGCCCCCCGCGATGGCCTTCTGCACCTGCTCGTCGAGACGTTCGGCCGCGGTCAGCGAGGACAGCGGGCCGATGACGGTGTCGTCGGCGAACGGGTCGCCGAGTGCGGAGTCCGCCATCGTCGCGGTGAACCTCTCGACGAAGGTGTCGTACAGGTCGTCGACGACGATGAAACGCTTGGCGGCGTTGCAGGACTGCCCGTTGTTGTCGAGGCGCGCATCGACCGCGGCGCGTACGGCGGCGTCGATATCGTCGGTCGAGAGCAGGATGAAGGGGTCCGACCCGCCGAGTTCGAGGGCCACCTTCTTGAGGTGGCGACCCGCCTGCTCGGCCACGGCGGCGCCGGCGCGCTCCGACCCGGTCACCGAGACGCCCTGCACGCGGGGGTCGGCGATGATCGTCGCCGCCTGCTCGTTCGTGGCGTAGACGTTGACGTACACCCCCTCGGGAAACCCGGCGTCCCGGTACATCGCCTCGATCGCCGCCGCCGATTCGGGGCACTGCGGCGCGTGCTTGAGCAGAATGGTGTTGCCCAGCGCGACGTTGGGGGCGGCGAAGCGAGCCACCTGGTAGTACGGGAAGTTCCAGGGCATGATGCCCAGAAGCACCCCGAGGGGAGCCTTGCGGATCACCGCGGTGCCCTCGCCCAGGATGTCGATCGGCTGGTCGCGCGTGATCGCGAGGGCGTTGTCGGCGTAGAACTCGGTGATGTCGGCGGCGAAGTCGACCTCGCCCTCGGCCGCGGCGAGCGGCTTGCCCATCTCCCGCACGATGATCGCGGCGAGCTCGTCGCGGCGCTCACGATGCAGCTGCGCGACGCGGCGCAGCAGGTCGGCGCGCTCCCCCGCACCGCTCGTGCGCGCCCAGTCGCGGTGTGCGCGGTCGGCGGCGGCGATCGCGGCCTCGATCTGCGCATCGGTGAAGGCCGGATACGTGGCCAGGGTCTCGCCCGTGGCCGGGTTGACGACGGCGTAGTCGGTCATGGTGCTCCCGTTCCTCTGCCCGCCGCTCAGGCGGGGATCAGCGTGTACTTCGTCGACAGGTATTCGTGGATGCCCTCGAGGCCGCCCTCGCGGCCGACGCCCGACTGCTTGACGCCGCCGAACGGGGCGGCCGCGTTGGAGACGACCCCCACATTCAGCCCCATCATCCCCGTCTCGAGCCGGTCGATCATCCGGTGGCCGCGGGCGAGGTCCTGCGTGAAGACATAGGAGACGAGGCCGTACTCGGTGTCGTTGGCCAGCCGCACGGCCTCGTCCTCGGTCGTGAACGTCGCGATCGCGAGCACCGGCCCGAAGATCTCCTCGCGGAGGATGTCGCTGCCCGGTGCCACGTCCGTCACCACCGTCGGGGCGAAGAAGGTGCCCTCCCCCGCGATCGCCTCGCCGCCCACCCGCACGCGGGCACCGCGTTCGACGGCGTCCGCGACGAGGTCGGTGGCCTTGGCCACCGCCTTCTCGTCGATGAGCGGTCCGATCTGCACGTCGTCGTCGGTGCCGCGCCCCACGCGCATCGCCGCGACGCGCGCGGTGACCCGCGCCGCGAACTCCTCGGCGACATCCGCGTGCACGATGAAGCGGTTGGCGGCGGTGCAGGCCTGGCCGATGTTGCGGAACTTCGCCAGCATCGCCCCCTCGACCGCCCTCTCGAGGTCGGCGTCGTCGAACACCACGAAGGGCGCGTTGCCGCCCAGCTCCATCGACACGCGCAGCACGCCCTCGGCGGCCTGCGCGATCAGCTTGCGGCCCACCGGCGTCGAGCCCGTGAACGAGAGCTTGCGCAGCCGCGGGTCGGCGATGATCGGCGCCGAGACCTCCCCGGACGACGTGGTCGTGACGACGTTCACGACTCCCGCCGGAAGCCCCGCCTCGGCGAGGAGCCCTACGAACATCAGCGTGGTCAGCGGGGTGAGCTCCGCCGGTTTGATCACGACCGTGCAGCCGGCGGCGAGCGCCGGGGCGATCTTGCGCGTCGCCATGGCGAGCGGAAAGTTCCACGGCGTGATGAAGAAGGAGGGCCCGACGGGGCGCTGCGAGACGACCACGCGCCCCGTGCCCTCGGGGTTGAGTCCGTACCTGCCCGAGACCCGCACCGCCTCCTCGCTGAACCACCGCAGGAACTCCCCGCCGTAGGTCACCTCGCCACGGGACTCCGCGAGGGGCTTGCCCATCTCGAGGGTCATGAGCAGGGCGAGGTCGTCGGCGCGCTCGCGCACGAGGTCGAAGGCGCGGCGCAGGATGTCGCTGCGTGTGCGCGGAGCGGTCGCCGCCCACTCCTCCTGAGCGGCGACGGCGGCATCGAGGGCGCGGATGCCGTCACCCGGCGTCGCGTCGGCGATGGTGCGGATGACGCGCCCGGTCGCGGGATCCTGGACGTCGAAGCGCGCGCCACCCTCGGCATCCATCCATTCGCCGCCGATGAACAGCCCGGTCGGCACCGCCGCCAGCAGCGCTTCCTCCCGCTCCCGGCCGGTGCTCACCGGCCGGCCTCCGCGCGGGCGCGCCGCGCGCTGGGCGGGGCGTCGAGCGACAGGGTCTCACCGCGGAAGAAGGCGGGGCTGCGGAAGCGCTGGATCACCATGATGACGATACCGAGGCCGATGATGACGACACCGAGCACGAAGACACTGCCCAGGCCGAACCACTCCGTGCCGCTGCCGTAGTCGGGATCCATGCTCTCGACGAGCGTGATCACGAACAGCGTGGCCAGGATGATGCCGCCCACGAGCGGGAACAGCAGCGTGAAGAAGACGTTGCGCGCCGAGTCGAACCACTGCCTGCGGAAGTACCAGACGCACGCGAAGGCCGTGATGCCGTAGTAGAAGCAGATCATCAGGCCGAGGGTCGTGATCGTGTCCCACAGCACGTTCTCGTTGACGAAGCGCATGACCGCGTAGAACACCGACGCCACCACGGCCGACACGATCGTCGCGTAGCCGGGGGTGAAGAAGCGCGGGCTGACCTCGGCGAAGCGCTTCGGCAGCGCCCCGTAGTGTCCCATCGCGAGGAGGGTCCGCGCCGGCGAGACGAAGGTCGACTGCAGCGACGAGACGGAGCTTGTGAGCACCGCGAGCGAGACGAGGAAGGCGAGAGGCCCCAGGATCGGACCGCTCAGGAAGAAGAAGACGTTGGCCTGGATGTCTTCGTTGCCGAGCCCCAGCTCGCCCGTGCCGACACCCGCGAACGCGAGGAGCGAGATCGAGATCAGGAGGTAGAGCACGACGATCGTGATGACGGTGAGGGTCGCCGCGCGCCCCGGGGTCTTCTCGGGGTCCTTCGTCTCCTCGTTCATCGTGAGGGTGACATCCCACCCCCAGAAGATGAAGATCGACAGCGACAGCCCCGCCACGACGGCCGTGAACGACCCGACGGCGAAGGGGTTGAACCACGACAGCTCGGGCGCGGTCCCATCGAACGCGTTGCCCTGCGCGACGTGCACGAAGGCCGCGATCGAGAAGACGACCAGCACGAGCACCTGGAATCCGACGAGGAAGTACTGCAGCCGCTGCGTGGTCTGCATGTCGCGGTACGAGATCGTCGTGGCCCCGAGCATGAACAGCAGGCAGACGATGACGTTGATGAAGGGGTTGAAGGCGAGGTCGGCGATCGACCCTCCCGCCTGCGCGATCTGATCGATCAGCAGGAAGAGAAACTCCACCGCGATGCCGGCGAGGTTGGAGAGCACCAGGATCGTCGCCGCGATCAGCCCCCAGCCCGCCATCCAGCCGACCCACGGTCCGAAGGCGCGAGCGGCCCACGTGAACGAGGTGCCCGAGTCGGGCATCTGCCGATTGAGTTCGCGGTACCCGAAGGCGACGAGGAGCATCGGGATGAAGCCGATGAGGATGATCGCGGGCACCTGGAATCCGACCTCGGACACGGTCGGGCCGAGAGCGGCCGTGAGCGTGTAGGCGGGGGCGATGCACGAGATGCCGATGACGACGGCGCCGATGAGGCCGACCGCGCCGGCGCTCAGGCCCTTCTTCGACAGTCCGCCGGTGACCGGGTCGCCCGTGCGGGCGCTCTTGTCGGTGGTGCTCATCGTTGGGCTCCTTCGGGGGTGCGGGTGCGCGGGACGACGATCATGGGCACGGGCAGCTCGCGCAGCATCTTGGATGCTGTCGAGCCGAGGAACAGGCGACGAGGCTGTGCGAGGCGGCTCGATCCCACCATCACGACCTCGCCGGGCTGCCAGCCGAGATTCGCGACGGCCTCCTCGATGCTCTCGCCGGCGGCGACGGTGGCCTCCGCATCCACGCCCTCCGGAAGCTCGCCGCGCGCCTTCTGCAGCACGCGGTCGGCGTGCGCGGCACCGGCCAGCCGGATCACGCCGGTGTCGACCCCCGAGGGCATGTCGACGGCGACGAGCGAGACCAGGCGCAGGGGCGCCCCGGACGCGGCGGCGAGCGCGACCGATTCGTCGAGCAGTGCGTCGGCGCCGGGCTTGGTGCCCACCGCGGCCGTGATGCGCGTCACGTCGGCGTCGACGTCCGCCGCGCCCGCCGGGGCGAGGACGACGGGCACCGTCGACGAGTGCACGAGCTCATTGGCGACCGACCCGAGACCGAAGCGGCCGCCGCGAGTGCCGCGCGCGGCCCCCACGACGATGTAGTCGGCCCGGAGGTCGGCGGCAGCATCCATCAGCCCTTCGGCGAAGGACTCGGCGTACCGGAGGTGCGTGGCCTGCGCGATGCCGGCGGGGATCTTCGCAGACCCCGCGGCGAGCCACTGCGCCGCCTGATCGCGCACGAACGCGTCGTAGCCGGCGTCGGGGGGAACGACCGCGCCGCGCCCCTCCTCCGGCAGCACCATGACCAGCTCGACCCGGCCCGCCGACGCGCGGGCCAGTCGCGCGGCGAGCCCCGCCGCGTCGGAGCCGGCGTCGGTGGCGGTGTATCCGACGACGAACACGGGTGCGCTCATGCGCGGGCCTCCTCGATGATGTGCGCCGCCGCCTCGCGGCCCATGCGGATCGCGCCGTCGACGTGCTGGTATCCGGTTCCTGCCAGGTCGCTGCAGGCGAAGTGGATGGGGCCGACCGGCGTGCGCAGGTCGGCGCCGTACCGGTGCAGACCGCCGAGGTCGAAGCTCGCGGCGTAGGCGCCGCGGGTCCACTCCTCGGCTCCCCAGTCGCTCTCGTAATAGACGACGGGGTCTTTTGCCTCGGGCCCGTAGTAGTGCGAGAGGGACTCGAGGATTCGCTCCTTGCGCTCCTCGGCGCTCAGGCGGAACAGGTCGTCGGCGATCTGGTCGGAGACGAAGCCGACGAGCGTGCCCCGGGAGTCGCCGTGGTTGGTGTTGTCGTATGCCTCGTGCGAGAGCTCGTACGGGCTGAACGCGGTGCCCGAGAGGCCCTTGTCGCGCCAGAAGGGCGTGTCGTAGACCGCGTGCACCTTGATGACGAAGCCCATCGACAGGTGCTGGTGCATCTGGTGCTGCAGGCGTGGGAGCGGGGGCTCGAACGAGATCCGCGAGTACAGGTTGGGGGCGAGGGCGACGATCGCGAAGCGGGCGCGGACGGTCATGCCGTCGGCGATGGCGGTGACCCCCGCCGCGGCCTCTGAGCCTGTCGAAGGGCCCCATCGCAGCGTGCGCACGGGCTGACCGGTGAAGACGTCGGCACCGAGCCGTTCGGCCAGCAGCAGGGGCACCTGCTGGAGCCCCCCGACGACGCGCTTGTCGAGGATGAAGTCGGCGTCGACGAGGTGCGAGTAAGAGCCGGCGGATGCTGCCATCAGCAGCGACTGCAGGAGGGAGAACGTGTGCGTGGGCTTGGTCAGCATCGCCGAACCGGTCGCGAACGCGAGGTTGCGCACGGCCTCGTCATCGTCGGTCTGTGCGCGCAGCCACGCATCCCATGAGATCCGGTCCCACTCCGCCGCCTTCTCGTGCGCCCAGGGACGGTCGGGGTCGATCTCGGCCACCATCGCATCGAGCCGCTCGGTGATCTCGGCGATCGCACGCGCGGTCTCGGGCGAGACGGGGAACATCTCACCGCGGAAGCGGTGCGATACGCCGTCCGGCCCGACGTACACGCTGTCGCCCTCGCGGAATCGGCTGTAGGTCTCGAGCCCCAGCTCCGAGATCGTCTCGATGAGGGCGTCCTGATCCGGCGAGACCCACTGGCCGCCGATCTCGAGCATCGCGCCCTCGATCTCGTCGGTCCACAACCGGCCGCCGATGCGGTCGCGCGCCTCGAGCACGGCGACGGAGAGACCGGCCCCCCGCAGGTCGTTGGCGGCCGTCAGGCCCGCCGCGCCGGCCCCGATGACGACGACGTCACGGCTGATCTCGGTCATTGCTGTCTCCTTCATGCGCCGACGAGAGCGGTCTCGAGCACGTCGAGCCCCTCGGCGAGCAGATCGTCGGTGATGGTCAGCGGCGGGAGGAAGCGGATCACATTGCCGTGGGTGCCGCAGGTGAGCACGATGACGCCGGCCGCGATGCATGCTTTCGCGACGCGGGCGGTGAGCGACCCGTCGGGAGCGCCCGTGGCGGGGTCGACGAACTCGGCCGCGATCATCGCGCCGTGGCCGCGCACGTCACCCACGCGGGGGTCGCGGGCCTGCAGCGCCGTCAGACGACCGGTG
>NZ_QFPF01000016.1 GCF_003248605.1 Microbacterium sp. | reverse complement strand
GCACGCCGGCGACGAAGGGCGCGACGAAGCCCGGGTGATCGAAGAACTGACGCACCTTGTCGATCGTGACGGTGCCTGCCAGCCCCGTATCGGTCAGGACGCGCGCGAAGTCCTCCCGGTACTGCCTGCAGCTCGAGAACGAACTGTAGGCGCTCGTGGCGACGGCGAGGAGGGTCGTGTCACCGGCCTCGGCGGCCTCTCGCACCGCCTCGTCGAGGAAAGGGCCCCAGTTGCGGTTGCCCCAGTAGACCGGCAGGTCGATGCCGCGGCGGGCGAGCTCACCCTCGATCGCGGTCTTCAACTCGCGATTCTGCGCGTTGATGGGGCTGATGCCCCCGAAGTGCCGGTAGTGGTGCGCGACCTCTTCGAGGCGTTCGTCGGGAATACCCCGCCCGCGGGTCACATTGCGCAGGAACGGGATGACGTCCTCCTGGCCCTCGGGGCCGCCGAAACTGGCGAGGAGGATGCCGTCGTACGGCACCGGGGTCTCGATGTGGGCAGCGCCGCCGGCCGCGGCGGGCGAGGCGTGGAGGACGACCGGATCTGTCGCGGGGGTGTCGATGGGCACGTCCCCAATCCTGCCACCCGGCGACATGGTCGGCGCCGCGTCACGGGGCGTAGGCTGGGGCGGTTGCCACCGGCGCCAGCAGCCCGGTCGCGACATCCGCGTCGGCGCGTCCGCGCCTCCACCCACCACCCACGGGAGCATCGCAGTGCCTGGAGAGAACCTCACCCGCATCGAGGCGCAGGAGCGCCGCGCCGTCGTCGAGACGCACTCCTACGACGTCGATCTCGACCTGACGAAGGGTGCGGAGGTCTTCGGATCCCGCACGCTCGTGCGCTTCGGCGGCACCCCCGGCGCCTCGACGTTCATCGACCTGATCGCGCGCGAGGTCCGCGAGATCACCCTGAACGGGCGCTCCATCGATCCCGCGACGGCGTTCGCGGACTCGCGCATCGCGCTCGATGACCTGGCTGCCGAGAACGAGCTGATCGTCGACGCCGACTGCCTGTACACCAACACCGGCGAGGGCCTGCACCGTTTCGTCGACCCCGTCGACGGCGAGGTGTACCTCTACTCGCAGTTCGAGGTGCCCGACTCCCGACGCATGTACGCCGTCTTCGAGCAGCCCGATCTGAAGGCCGAGTTCCGCTTCACGGTCCGGGCGCCCCAGGTGTGGAAGGTGATCTCCAACTCCCCCACGCCCGAGCCCGCACCCGAGGGCGACGGATCGGCGACGTGGGCCTTCGAGCCCACTCCGCGCATCTCCTCGTACATCACCGCGCTCGTCGCGGGGCCCTACGAGTCCACGTTCTCCGAGCTCACGAGCGCCTCCGGCCGTGTGATCCCGCTCGGCGTGTACGGCCGCAAGAGCCTCTGGCGGCACCTCGACGCCGACTACATCTTCGAGAAGACGCGGCAGGGCTTCGCCTACTACGAGGAGAAGTTCGACTACCCCTACCCCTTCGCCAAATACGACCAGCTGTTCGTGCCCGAGTTCAACGCGGGTGCGATGGAGAACGCGGGCGCGGTCACCTTCACCGAGACCTACGTCTTCCGCAGCAAGGTGACCGACGCGGTCAAGGAGCGCCGCGTCGTGACGATCCTGCACGAGCTCGCGCACATGTGGTTCGGCGACCTCGTCACCATGAAGTGGTGGAACGACCTCTGGCTGAACGAGTCCTTCGCCGAGTGGGCGTCGACGATCGCGACCGCCGAGGCCACCGAGTGGACGGCTGCCTGGACGACCTTCAACGCCATGGAGAAGACCTGGGCCTACCGGCAGGACCAGCTGCCCTCGACGCACCCCGTCGTGGCCGAGATCAACGACCTCGAAGACGTGCAGGTCAACTTCGACGGCATCACCTACGCCAAGGGCGGATCGGTGCTCAAGCAGCTCGCGGCCTGGGTGGGGATCGAGCAGTTCTTCGCCGGCGTCGCGGCGTACTTCGCCCGCCACGAGTGGGGCAACACCGAGGTGGGCGACCTGCTCGCCGAGCTCGAGGCCACGAGCGGCCGCGAACTGTCGTCGTGGGCGAAGAAGTGGCTCGAGACGGCCGGAGTCAACACGCTCTCCCCGCTCATCGAAGAGGCGGCGGACGGCACCATCTCGCGTTTCGCGATCGTGCAGACCGCTCCCGCCGACTACCCGACCATCCGCCCCCACCGGCTGGGTGTCGGCTTCTACTCGGTGAAGGACGGCGCGCTCACCCGCGTGCACCACATCGAGCTCGACGTGGACGGCGATCGCACCGATGTCGACGAGCTCACCGGCCTGCCGCGTCCCGATCTCGTTCTGCTGAACGACGACGATCTCGCGTACGCCAAGATCCGGCTCGACGAGCGCTCTCTCGCCACCGCGATCGCCCATCTCGGCGACATCTCCGATCCGCTCGCGCGCTCGCTCGTCTGGGGCGCCGCATGGGATCAGACCCGGGATGCCGAGGCCTCGCCCTCGGACTACGTCGATCTGGTGCTGCGCAACATCGGCGCCGAGACCGAGTCGACCACCGTGCGCACGACTCTCGCCCAACTCCAGCTCGCCGCCAACTCCTACGTCGCGCCCGAAACGCGCGATGCCACGCGCGTGCGTGTCGCCGACGGCCTGTGGGATCTCGCGCAGAGCGCCGAGGCCGGCAGCGACAGCCAACTGCAGTTCGTGACCGCGTTCGCCAACGCCGCCGCGGTGCCGGCGCAGTGGGAGACGGTGCGTGCGCTGCGTGCCGGCGAGACGACTCTCCCCGGCCTCGAGATCGACACGGACCTCTCCTGGCAGCTCCTGGTTTCGCTCGCCGCGGGAGGCGTGGTGACGGCCGCCGACATCGAGGATGCGCTGGCCGCCGACAACACCTCGAAGGGCGCCGAGTTCGCCGCTCTCGCCCGTGCCGCCCAGCCCTATCGAGAGACGAAGCGAGCCGCCTGGGACTCGCTCGTGTCCAAGGCCGACCTGCCCAACACGATCGTGCGACAGGCGGCCCTCGGCTTCACCCACCCCGCGACGGCGCACCTGCTCGAGGATTTCGTCCCGGCGTACTTCGAGATGCTGCTGCCGATCTGGGAGTCGCGCACCTACCAGATCGCCCAATACCTCATCACGGGTCTGTATCCTGCGCCGCTGGCGAACGCCGCGCTGCAGGATGCGACCCGCGCCTGGCTGGCCGCGAACCCGGATGCTCCCGCGGCTCTGCGCCGGCTCGTCAACGAGAACCTCGCCGGGGTCGAGCGTGCGCTCTCGGTGCAGGAGCGCGACGCCGCCTGACTCTCACCCGCGCGGACCGGTACCACGGTACGACCCGCGACGGAGCAAGAACCCCCCTGGGTCGGACGCGATCCAGGGGGGTTCTTCCGTAGCGTGAAGCCATGATCGTCGCAGAGAACCTCAGCAAGGACTTCGGGGCACGGCACGCCGTCGCAGACGCCAGCTTCACCGTCAGGCCCGGGAGGGTCACCGGCTTCCTCGGGCCCAACGGTGCCGGCAAGTCGACCACGATGCGCATGATCGTGGGCCTGGACCGTCCCACCGGTGGGCACGTCACCGTCGATGGGCACTCCTACGCCTCGATGCGCGCTCCCCTGACCGAAGTGGGTGTGCTGCTGGATGCCAAGGCCGTCCACACCGGACGGAGCGCAACCAATCACCTGCGCGCGATGGCCGCGACCCACGGCATCCCCCGTTCCCGGGTCGACGAGGTGATCGAGATCACCGGTCTCGGGTCGGTGGCTCGCAAGCGCGCGGGCGGATTCTCCCTGGGTATGGGGCAGCGCCTCGGCATCGCCGCTGCACTCCTCGGCGACCCGCACACCCTCATCCTGGACGAGCCGGTGAACGGCCTCGACCCGGAGGGCGTGATGTGGGTGCGACGGTTCGTCCGGCAGGCGGCGGCGGAGGGTCGCACCGTGCTGCTCTCGAGCCACCTGATGAGCGAGATGGCGGTGACCGCCGACCACATCATCGTCCTCGGGCGCGGCCGGGTGCTCGCAGATGCCTCCGTCGGCGACATCGTCTCCCAGTGGACGCGTCATTCGGTGCACGTGCGCAGCCCGCAGGCGGGTGCGCTCGCCGAGGCGCTGGCGGGCGAGGGCATCACCATCACCTCCGTCGAGACGGGCGTGCTCGAGATCGCCGGGATCGACGCCGCAGCCGTCGGTGATCTCGCCGCCCGCGCCGGAATCACCCTGCACGAACTCACCCCGACATCCGGAACCCTCGAGGACGCCTACCTGCGCCTGACCGGCGACGACGTCGAGTACAAGACCAAGGACATCGCATGAGCACCCTCACCACGCCCGCCCCGGACCTCACCTCGAAGCGCCCCGCCGACCCCCGCGTCCACCTCACGGTCGGTCGTCTCGTGCGCTCGGAGTGGATCAAACTGACGACGGTGCGTTCGACCTGGTGGTCGATCGCGCTGGTGATCGCGCTGTCGATCGGGCTGAGCCTGCTGATGGCGGCATCCTTCGCCAGCTTCGCCGGCACGGGCGGGGGAATGCCGGAGGGCAACTCGGTGGCCGTGCAGGTGATCGTCTTCAGCACGGTGCTCACCCAGCTGCTCGCCGTCATCCTCGGCGCGATCACCGTGACCGGCGAGTACTCGACGGGAATGGTGCGCTCGACCCTGACCGCGGCGCCCGCCCGGCTCGGCGCCCTTCTCGCAAAGGCTCTCGTCGTGGGAGTCACGATGTTCGTGACGAGCGTCGTCGTCTTCGCCGTCACGGCGGTGGTGACAGCCCCGATCCTCGACGCGAACGCGCTCGACATCGGCGACGCGGACTCCTCACTCATGCCGCTGCTCGGTGCCGCGGGCTACCTCGCGCTGATGGCGATGATGGGCGTGGGCCTCGGCTTCATCATCCGCAACGGCCCCGGCGCGCTCGCCGTCGGCATCGGGCTGGTGTTCGTCGCGCCGCTGATCGTGAGCTTCTTTCCGCGGGTCGACGACTTCGCATGGATCCACGACCTCGCCAGCTACCTGCCCTCCAACGCCGGGCAGTCGCTCTTCCTCTCCAGCGGCATCTCGGGCAACCCGCTCGAGACCGCGCCCGCGGTCGTCACGATCATCGCGTGGGCCGTGGCCGCTCTCGTCGGGGGCATCGCGGTCCTGAAGACACGCGACGCGTAGAGTCGGTCGATGCCCGCAGCACGCGACCTCGTCCTCGGCCAGGGCGTCCACCCGGCCGAGGACGAGCTGCGTCTGCCGCGTCCTCCCGGGCTGATCCGGCGGTTCTGGTCTCGGCATCCTCTCGCCGCCGACATCCTGCTCGCGGTGCTCGCCTTCGTGCTCACGACCCCGGCGCTCGTCATGCGGTCTCCGGTTGCCGCACCCGCAGGCGGCTGGTCGCTCGGCGCCGCCTTCGCCCTCTTGATCGTCGGCTGCATCGCGCTCGTGTGGCGCCGACGATGGCCCGTGTCGGTGTTCTCCCTGTCGCTGGTTCCGACGCTGCTGTTCGACCCCAGTCTGTCGACGACGCTCAGCGGCCCCGTCTCGGTCATCGCGATGTACACGATCGCCGTCTACCGGGGCGCCCGAGTGTGCTGGATCGCCTTCGCCGTCGCCGGCGGTCTGATCGCCACCCAGACGCTCGTGGGCGTTTCCGCCGAACCATCGAGTGCGGGAACGTACCTGAACGTCGATATCAGCACAGTCGTCTTCCTTCTGCTCGGGGCGTTGATCGGCGTCAACGTCGGCAACCGCAAGCGATACCTCGAGGCCCTCATCGCACGCTCCCGGCAGCTGCTCGTCGAACGTGATCAGCAGGCTCGACTCGCGGCGGCCGCAGAGCGAACGCGGATCGCCCGCGAGATGCACGACGTCGTCTCGCACTCGCTCACGGTGATCGTCGCCCTCTCGGAAGGCGCGAGCGTCACGGCCGATCCGGAGCGTTCGCGCGAGGCGTCGCGGGCCGTTGCGACCACCGCCCGCGATGCGCTGACGGAGATGCGGGAGATGCTGGGCGTGCTTCGCGATGACCGGCCGGAGGACGCACCCCTCGCCCCCGCGCAGGACGGCTCGCTCGATGACATCGTGGATGCCGCGCGCCGCGCGGGATTTCCGGTGCAGCTCGCCCTCACCGGATCGCCGACCTCTCCGCCGGCGATCATGCAGGCGATCCGCCGCGTCGTCCAGGAGGGTCTGACCAATGCGATGCGGTATGCGCACGACCCGCGGTTCATCCGGGTGCACGTCACCCACGCGCCCGCCGAGATCACGGTCGACGTCCGCAACGACGGTTCCCGTCCGCACGAGCCCTCCCGCGGCACGGGCCTCGGACTGATGGGACTGCGCGAGAGGCTCGAGCACCTCGGCGGCACCCTCGAGGCCGGAATGATCTCACCCGATCAATGGCGCCTGCGCGCCCGAATCCCGCTGGAGGGGGCGAATGAGTGAACCGGCCACGATCCGGGTGCTGCTGGTCGATGACCAGCAGCTGATCCGCATCGGCTTCCGCATGGTCCTGGAGGCCGAACCCGACCTTCTCGTCGTCGGTGAGGCCGCGAATGGAGTCGAGGCGCTCGACGCCGTTCGCGCGCACGCACCCGACGTCGTGCTGATGGATGTGCGCATGCCGCGTATGGACGGCATCTCGGCGACCGCCCAGATCCTCGCCGAACGCCCCGCGTGCCGCGTCATCGTCCTCACCACCTTCGATCTCGACGAATACGCCTTCGGTGCCCTCGCGGCAGGCGCCAGCGGCTTCCTCCTCAAGGACGCCCAGGCGAGCGAGCTCACCGCCTCGATCCGGGCGGTGCATCACGGTGACGCCACGCTGTCCCCGCGCGTCACGCGCCGCCTGCTCGACCTCGTCGGCGGCCGACTGCCACACGCCGGCACCGATCGATCCGCGCTGGCCGTCCTCACCGAGCGCGAGCGTGATGTGTTCGCCGCGATCGGCGCCGGCCTGACCAATACCGAGATCGGCGCCGCGCTCTTCGTCAGCGAGTCCACCGTCAAGACGCATGTCGGCAGGGTGCTCGCCAAGCTGGGCGCGCGAGATCGCGTGCAGGCGGTCATCCTCGCGCACCGTCTCGGCGTCACCACGTCGGCGCCGATGCCCGAGTCCGGCGCGGCGCCGGCCGCCCAGGTTTCACGAGGCTTGCCTGGGTAGGATCGGACCCGATGTTCACAGCGGCAACCGGCGAAGACACCATCACCGATCCCGGCTGGTGGGCCGAACTGCTCGACCGTGCCGCGACGGGCGGCTTCCGCCTCATCAACGCCGCGCTGATCATCATCGGCGCACTCCTGCTGGCCTGGATCCTGCGCATCGTGATCCGCCGCGTCGTCAACCGCATCGTCAGCGGTGCCAAGAACAAGGCCAACGTCGACGACACCCAGGCCCTCGAGCGATCGCCGCTCGCGGCGGTCCGGCTCGTGCAGCGCACGCGCACCCTCGGCTCGATCCTGCAGAACATCGTCAACGTCGCCGTCGGCGTCGTGGCGATCGTGCTCGTCATCAATGCGATCGCCCCCAACGCCCTGGGCTCCCTCGCCCTGCTGACGGCCGCGATCGGCGCGGGCCTCGGCTTCGGCGCGCAGAACATCGTCAAGGACGTGCTCAACGGCATCTTCATCGTCGCCGAAGACCAGGTAGGCATCGGCGACGTCGTCGATCTCGGGCTCGCCACCGGCGTCGTCGAGTACGTCAGTGTGCGGATCACGCACGTGCGTGACGTCAACGGCACGCTCTGGTACGTGCGCAACGGCGAGATCACGCGGATCGGCAACATGTCGCAGGGGTGGTCGCGCGTCATCATCGATCTCGCCGTGCCGGTGGATGCCGACATCGAGGCCGTCGAGACGGCAATGCTCGGCGCCGCCAAAGCACTGGCGAAAGAGCCGAAGTGGCGCACGCGGATCATCGAGGCCCCCGAGGTGTGGGGCCTGGAGTCGGTGTCCGGCGATGCGCTCGTCATCCGTCTCGTCATGAAGACACGCGCGAACGCGAAGGACGATGTCGCCCGTGAACTGCGCATGCGCCTCAAACGGGCCATCGACGCGATGGGACTCACCCTCCCCCAGCTCAACTCGATCACCCTCACGGGGCTCGAAGGCGCGCAGCGTGTGCGCGGCGCCAATCCACCCAAGACGCGCCCCACGCCGGTCGCCGTCGCGGAACGTCCCGTCTGGAAGCCCAAACGCACCTCGAAGCGCGCGACGGAGAAACCTGCCGGAAACGGCGCGGACGAGAGTGCGACAGCATCCGACCAAGCGGACACCGACCACGAGGAGAAGCCGTGACCGCCGAAGAGGGCACCCCGCGCTCGTTCTACGAGGAGGTCGGGGGCCACGCGACGTTCGTCGCCCTGGTGGACGCCTTCTATCGGGGAGTCGCGGACGACGAGGTGCTGCGCCCCATGTATCCCGAAGAGGACCTGGGCCCCGCCGCCGAGCGGCTGACGCTGTTCCTCGAGCAGTACTGGGGAGGGCCCACGACGTACAGCGAGACCCGCGGGCACCCTCGGCTGCGCATGCGGCACGCGCCGTTCCACGTCAATCCCGACGCCCGCGATCGGTGGCTGCGCCACATGCGCGCCGCCGTCGACGAGCTTGAATTGGCGCCGCTGCACGAGGCGACGCTGTGGGACTACCTCCAGCGTGCCGCCATGGCCATGGTCAACACCTTCGAGGCGAGCTCGATCGGCCCCACCCGCGCGGGCCGGGCGGAGATCCCGGGCGGGCTGGCCGCGCCCGCCGCGCCCGCGTCGTCGAACGAGGACTGATCGCCCGCGCTCAGACCGTGAGCTCGGCGCCGCGCACCAGGACGTGACCACGGCGAAGGCTCACGCGCGCCCACGCGCCGGATCGATGCACACCCGCCGCCTCGCCCCCCGCGATGAATCCGAGGGAGAAGGCCGCGAACCCCACGCCGCGGGGCAGACCGAACCACTCGGAGACCGGCTCGCCCCAGACGGCGGAGCGCACCTTCTGCACGAGTTCGGCTCCCGCGTCACGCGGCACATCGTCCGCGACGCGGGCGATTCCCTCGTGCGCACGCGCGGCCAGCGCGGCCGCGTCGATCTCGCCGACCCGCCGCCAGGCGCCGCGTGGTGCACCCACGCCCGCCCAGACCGCCCGTACCGCGCTCGCCGGCAGGGTCGCACCTCGCGGATCCTGCGGATCGGCGGCGATGCCCGACGCGTTGACCGTCAGATCGCACACGAGCTCGGGGTCCACCGGAAGCACGCGCAGGGCGAGGATGGTGGGCGTCGCATCGAGGATTCCCCGCGGGATGAGGGCCGGCGCCCACATCGCCAGCGTTCCCCCGGCCGCCTGGAGCCGAACCTCCGGGTCGGAGAGCCTGGCCGTGCGCGAGGCGAAGGTGAGGAGGTCGTCACGCGCCTCGGAGTCGGCGAATCTCAGGGCGGCAGGCATCCCTTCTAAACTACAGGCGGCGGTGCTCCCGACCGACCGCCCGAGGAGTGCCGTGACCGATTCGCCCGACGCCGCAGCATCCGATCCCGTCGGCCGCTTTCTGCAGACGCTGCAGCTGCGCGGCGGCGAAGCACGGACGACGGAGGACATCTTCGTCGGCAGATCCGAACCGATGCCCTCGGGCCGGGTGTTCGGCGGACAGGTGCTCGGGCAGGCCGTGATCGCCGCCGAACGCACGGTGCCCGAAGGCCGCGCGGCGCACTCGATGCACGGATACTTCCTGCGACCGGGGGATGCGACGCGCGACATCACCTTCTCCGTGGACCGCATCCACGACGGACGCTCCTTCTCGGCGCGGCGCACGCAGGCGTATCAGGAGGGCGAGCCGATCTTCTCGATGATCGCCTCGTTCCAGGCCGAGGGCGCGGGATTGGACCACGCCGCGGCCATGCCCGAGGGAGTCCCCGGCCCCGACGAGGTCGCCCCCCTGCATCCGTCCGCCGGCGCGCAGCATCCTCTCTCGCGACGCCTGCTCGATGATCGCCCGGTCGAGGTACGCCACGTGCTGCCCGACATCTACCTGCGTCCCGACGCCGAACGCCGCCCGACCAATATCGCGTGGGTGCGCGCCCGGCGCTCTCTCCCGGATGACCCTGCGCTGCACCGCGCGGCGATCGCCTACATCTCGGACATCACGATCCAGGAGCCGATCATGCGCGCGCACGGCATCGAGTGGGTGCGCAGCGGCCTCAAACTGGCGAGCCTCGACTCCGCCCTGTGGTGGCACCGCCCCGCGCGGGTCGACGACTGGCTGCTCTACGTGCAGGAATCTCCGAGCGCGAGCGGCGGCCGCGGTCTCGCGACCGGGCGCATGTACACCCGCGACGGGATGCTGGTGGCGAGCATCGCGCAGGAGGTCGTCATCCGGGTGCCCTGACCCCGGCGCCGGCTTCGCGGCCGGGCGCCTCAGCGCCGACGTGCGTACGCGATCGGCTCGCCGACGTAGGGCTGCCAGGCCGCACGCTGCTGGTCGCTGAGTCGGCGCGGGCGGCCGGAATCGGCATCCACCATCACCACGATCGCGCTCGACCGCGCGTACAGGCGCTGCTCGCCGCCCTCGCGCGGGCTCCAGACCTCGTAGCAGACCTCCATGCTCGATCCGCCGAGGTTGCCGAACCACATCTGCACATCCAGCGGATGCCGCTGGTACGGCACCGGCAGCAGGTACTCGATCTCCTGCCGCGCGATCAGGGTCAGCGCGCCGTGCTCGACACCGGAATCCAGGACGGCCGTCGGCGGCGCGTCTTCACCGGCTGCCGGACGCCAGAAGGCCCGCACGCGCGCCTCCTCCAGCAGCTTGAGCATGGAGGTGTTGTTGACGTGATTGAACGCATCGAGGTCGCCCCAGCGCAGATGGATCGGCATGTGCAGCCGGGCGCCCGTCGCGACGGATCCCGACCCGGTCGAGACGGGCTCGGAGCCTGCCGGGACGTCAGTCACGAGTGAGCTTGCGGTAGGCCGAGCGGTGCGGCTTGGCGGCGTCGGGGCCGAGTCGCTCGATCTTGTTCTGCTCGTAGGCCTCGAAGTTTCCCTCGAACCAGTGCCAGTTGTCGGGATCGTCGTCGGTGCCCTCGTACGCCAGGATGTGCGTGGCGATGCGGTCGAGGAACCAGCGATCGTGTGTGATCACGACGGCGCAGCCGGGAAAGTCCAGCAGTGCGTTCTCGAGGCTGCCGAGCGTTTCGACATCCAGGTCGTTGGTCGGCTCGTCGAGGAGGAGGAGGTTTCCGCCCTGCTTGAGGGTGAGCGCCAGATTCAGCCGGTTCCGCTCACCACCGGAGAGCACGCCGGCCTTCTTCTGCTGATCGGGCCCCTTGAACCCGAACTGCGAGACGTACGCGCGGGAGGGGATCTCGACCTTGCCGACCTGGATGTAGTCGAGTCCGTCGGAGACGACCTCCCAGAGCGACTTGTTCGGGTCGATGCCGCCGCGGCTCTGGTCGACGTAGGAGATCTCGACGGTCTCGCCGATCTTCAGGTCGCCACCGTCGAGCGGCTCCAGGCCGACGATCGTCTTGAACAGCGTCGTCTTGCCGACGCCGTTGGGACCGATGATGCCGACGATCCCGTTGCGGGGCAGGGAGAAGGAGAGGTCATCGATCAGCACACGGTCGTCGAAGCCCTTGCGCAGCTTCTTGGCCTCGAGGACGATCTGGCCGAGGCGCGGGCCCGGCGGAATCTGGATCTCTTCGAAGTCGAGCTTGCGGGTGCGGTCGGCCTCGGCCGCCATCTCCTCGTACCGCGCAAGGCGAGCCTTGGACTTGGCCTGCCGTCCCTTCGCGTTGCTGCGCACCCACTCGAGTTCGCTGGCGAGGCGCTTGGCGAGCTTCGCGTCCTTCTTGCCCTGTACCTGCAGACGTTCCTGCTTCTTCTCCAGATACGTGGAGTAGTTGCCTTCGTACGGATAGAGGCGGCCGCGGTCGACCTCGCAGATCCACTCCGCGACGTGGTCGAGGAAGTACCGATCGTGCGTCACAGCGAGCACCGCACCGGGGTACTTGGCCAGGTGCTGCTCAAGCCAGAGCACGCTCTCGGCATCGAGGTGGTTGGTCGGCTCGTCGAGCAGAAGCAGATCCGGCTTCTGCAGCAGCAGCTTGCACAGCGCCACTCGACGCTTCTCGCCGCCGGAGAGGTTCGCCACGATCGCCTCGGGCGGCGGGCAGCGCAGGGCATCCATCGCCTGCTCGAGCTGGGAGTCGAGGTCCCACGCGTCGGCGGTGTCGATGTCCTCTTGCAGCGTGCCCATCTCAGACAGGAGCGCGTCGAAGTCTGCGTCCGGGTCAGCCATCAGCGCCGAGATCTCGTTGAAGCGATCCAGCTTGCCCTTGATGTCGCCGACACCCTGCTGCACGTTCTCGAGCACGGTCTTGTCTTCATCGAGCTCGGGCTCCTGCATGAGGATGCCGACCGAGTAGCCCGGTGAGAGCTTCGCCTCGCCGTTGGATGGCTGGTCGAGACCCGCCATGATCTTGAGGATCGTCGATTTTCCCGCGCCGTTCGGTCCGACGACGCCGATCTTCGCGCCGGGGAGGAACGCCATCGTGACGTCGTCGAGGATCACCTTGTCGCCGACCGCTTTGCGGGCGCGCACCATCTGGTAGATGTACTCAGCCATATCCGGTCCAGTCTACGGGCGTCGGCGGACCGCGCCCCGCCTCACCAGTCGATCGGGCGCGTCTGTCCCACGAGGCAGTGCGTTCCTTCGATCACCGGAAGCACGACCGTGACGGGGTCTCCCGTCTCGGGGCCCACCTGCCCCACGAGGCATTCGTCGGCGAAGAGCACCGAGAACTGGATGCTCTCAACCGGGTTGCCGAGCGTCGTGGTGTCGTTGGTGACCTGCATCGCGTTGCGATCGAATCCCGCCGCCACCAACGCATCGATGTACGCGCGGCCGGCCGCGGAGTCGGGCCCGGCCCACACTCCCCCGACGACCTCCGCGAAGTACGGCAGGTTCTCCGTCGCCGTCCCGTCCGGCACGAAGGCGGGCGCCGCCGGCTCGGAGGGCGACTCGACGGGCGCGGGCGCGACGGTGGCCGACGGAGTCGACGCGACGGGCTCGGGGGCGGCCGTGCACGCGGTCACAACCGCTCCGACGGCGACGAGCACCAGCATCCGCTGCGCGCCGGTGAGGGCGGAGCGTGGGGAGCGGGGCACGTTGCGAGTCTATGCGGGCCCGCCCATCATCGACGAACCTCAGAACGGCGTCACGGCACCCGCCCATTCCGCACCCTGAGGCTCGTCATCGCCGGCTGCGATGCCGTCCATCCCACCCGCCGCGATCGGCGCGCTCGCCGGCTCCTCGGCGCCGGGCACGTGCCAGGCGGCCTCGCTCGCCTCACCATCGGTCGCCCCCGCCGTGTCGGACCCGGACTGGCCGTCGCGAGCGCCGGTGACGCGCTGGAAGGACGCGGTGCCCCAGAGCAGATCGGGACCCAGCGCGTCGGCGTCGATCTCGACGGCGATCCCCGAGCGCTCGCCGTTCTCCCATCGCCGCACCTTGAGCCGGCCGGTGACGATCACCCGCTGTCCGCGCTGCAGCGAGGCGAAGGCGTTCACGGCGAGTGAACGATAGGCCGACACGGAGAACCAGTTCGGATCGCCCTCGACCCAGCTGCCGGAGACGCGGTCGTAGCGCCGCTGGGGGCTCGCCACCCGGAATGCGGTGATGGGCACACCGCTCGCCGTCACCGTATGGCGGATCTCCCCCGCGATGTTGCCTGCGATGGTGATGGAGTCAGTCACTGTTCTTCCCTTCTGCGCCGGGACTCTCCCGGACGCGGGCCGCGGCCCCCGCCAGGATCGAGCAGCACGGGGGGACCGCAGGGCGCGGGAGCGATCATCGGTGCAGCGCCCGATGCGAGGGCGGCCTGTGGAGGAATCATCCCGACCGAGGCGATGTCGGCGGCCGGACGTATGTTCGAGTAGCGAAAGGAGACCCACCATGACCGCCTCACCCAGATCGCTCGACCCGCTGACCGCGACGGCCGAGCCCCCCGCCGTCGACCCCGCTCTGCGCGTCCGGATCCTGCCCGCGGGGCCCGCGCTGTATCGCGTCGCCGATTCGACGGGGCGCATCCTCGGACACCTCGCCGTCCTCGCCCATCCGCTCGGGGCGCGGTTCGCGGCGCTCCGGTATCAGCCCGCGCTCGCCCGATTCCGTTCAATCGGCGACTTCTGGACCGCGGACGAGGCCGTCAGCGTGCTGCGCGGATCGTGATCGTCAGACCACCGCGGTCAGCGGAGGCTCCGCGAGCGGTCGCCCACGATCGCGCGCCTGCGGCCACACCTCGGCGAGGATCTCGACAGCCTGTTCGAGCACGTCCGGCGCCGCCGTGAAGGGAATCCGCAGATGCCGTTCGTGACCGCCGTCGACGCCGAACCTCGGTCCCGATGACAGGATCAGCCCACGCTCCCGCGCCGCCAGCGCGAGGGGCGAGCTCACCGGCAGCCCCAGCGCGATCCACAGGGCGACGCCCCCGTGCACCTCCGGCACACCCCATTCCGGCAGACGCGTCCGCAGTGCATCGACGAGCGCGTCGCGCCCGGCCCGCAAGAGGTCAGCGCGCTGCGCGAGGATCTCCGGCATGCGGTCGAAGGCGAGCAGTGCGACCTCCTGTTCGAACTCCGGTGTGCCGAGTTCGCGCCGAGGGCGGGCCGCGATCAGACGAGGCACAAGATCGGGGTCTGCGCGGATCCATCCGATGCGCAGTCCGCCCCAGACGGTCTTGCCGAGCGATCCGACCGTGACGAGTGCGCGCTCGTGGTCCGCTCCCATGCCCGCTCCCAGCGGGGGCATCACGGAGCCGCGGTCGATGTCGAGCTCAGCCGTGGTCTCATCGGCCACAAGGATGGCACCGGACTCGGCAGCCAGCACCAGCAGACGCTCACGGGTGGCAGCATCCATCGACGCCCCCGTCGGGTTCTGGAAGTCCGGCATGAGGTAGGCGAGGCTGGGAGCCGTGCGCCGCAGAACATTGTCGGCTCGATCCATGTCCCAGCCGCGCACCGGGTCGACCGGGATCGCCACGAGCCGCGCGCCCGACTCGCGGAGCGCGTCAGCCGCGTGCGGGTAGGTCGGCGTCTCGATGGCAACCCGATCACCCCGACGCACGATGACGTCGGCGACGAGCGCGATCGCACTCTGCGCCCCCGTGGTGACGACGATCTGGTCGGGGTGTGTGGGAAGACCGCGATTCTCGTAACGCTGCGCGATGGCCGCCCGAAGGGCACGATTGCCCACCGTGTCGTACCCGGATCGCCTCACCCAGCGGCCCGCATCGGCCGCGGCCTGCGCATACAGGTCGGAGAGCCCCGGCCACCCCGCCGGGCTCGCCTGATGCAGATCGATCGTGTGGCCCTCACCGCCTTCGGGCGGTGGAGCCGTTCGGCCGAGAGCACGCACGATGCTGCCTGATCCACGCAGGCTCGAGATGTGTCCGGAATCGCGCAGGTCGCGATATGCGGCGGCGACGGTGGTCCGACTGACCTGCATACGGGTGGCGAGGTCGCGCTCCGCCGGCAGCGCCGTGCCGGGCGCGATGCGCCCGTCGAGGCAGAGCACACGCACGGCGTCGGCGAGCCCGCGGTAGGCCGGCCCGCGACCGCGCCACTCACCGAGCATCTGGATGAAGGCGCGTGATGACAGTCGTGAGTCCGGCATGGGTCCACCTTAGGCAGATTGGCCTCTGGTGACCAGTCCACTTTGCGCGTGGAATGGATGCCATGACCCGCCGCCTGATCCAACTCCTCCTCGGCCTGCCGCTGTACGGCACCGGGTGCGCGGTGATGGTGGCCGCGGGGATTGGGCTGGACCCGTGGACCGTCTTCGCACAGGGCCTCTCCGAGGTGACGGGCATCGGGATCGGCTGGATGACCAACCTGATCGGCCTCGCCGTTCTCGCTCTGTGGATTCCCTTGCGTCAGCGGCCCGGTGCGGGCACGGTGCTCAACATCCTTCTGGTCGGCACGGCCATGCAGCTTGCGCTTTCGGTGCTCCCCCGGCCCTCAGGATTCGTTCCCGCCGCGTTCATGTTCGCTGCGGGGATCGTCATCGTGGGATTCGCGAGCGGGCTCTACATCGGCGCCCACTTCGGTCCGGGGCCCCGTGACGGCCTCATGACCGGCATCTCCGCCCGGTTCGGCTGGCCGATCTGGCTCTCACGCACGAGCGTAGAACTCAGCGTCCTCCTCGTGGGATGGATGCTGGGAGGCACTATCGGCATCGGCACGGTCGCGTTCGCGCTCACCATCGGACCGTTGGCCCACGCGTTCCTGCGTGTCTTCGACACCCGCCGAATCGCCAGGGCCGAAAGGCCGCGGGCCGCGGAGATCCCGCAGCCCGCGGACTCTCAGTGCTCTCGGAACGTCGGCCAGTCGCTCCCGGCCCGCATGTGGGAGTAGAGGGCGCTCTTGGCGACCTCCATCGACGGATAGGTCCCCGTCACGGTGTCGGCATCCGCCATGGTGACCGTGTACCCCTCATCGTCCTTGCGGATCGTTCCGACCACGCCCGAACTTCCGTACGCGACCCACAGTGCATGGTGTGTCGTTGTCTGGCTCATCTTCGAACTCCCTTCGACGAGGCCGACGCTACGCCGGCGTCGTCGAGAAAGCCAGACCCACGACGGCGCCCCCGGCAGGACTCGAACCTGCAACCACCGGATTAGAAGGCCGATGCTCTATCCATTGAGCTACGGGGGCATCTGCCACCCAGGTTATCGCGCACATCGGGAAACCCTGCGCGGCGTCGCGGGTGGGCCGTCCGAGCCCCTGGCTAGGATGGCCCAATGGCAGGCAGCGACAACGATCGCCTCGTGTGGATCGATTGCGAGATGACAGGGCTCGATCTTGCGGTCGACGAATTGGTCGAGATCGCGGTGGTGGTGACCGACTTCGAGCTGCGAGTGCTCGACCCGGGCTTCCACGTAGTCATCAAGCCCGACGCGTCAGCCCTGGCGAACATGAACGACTTCGTCACGGAGATGCATCGCTCCTCGGGCCTGCTTGAAGAGATCCCGGACGGCGTCAGCCTCGCCGAGGCCGAATTCCTCGCGCTGGAGTACGTGCAGCGGTTCGCACCCATCGAAGGCAAGGCCCCGTTGGCCGGCAACACGATCGGCACCGACCGCATGTTCCTGGCCAAGTACATGCCCCGTCTCGACCGCTACCTGCACTACCGCAACGTCGATGTGTCCAGCATCAAGGAGCTCGCGCGGCGGTGGTACCCCCGGGCGTACATCCACGCCCCCGCCAAGGATGGCGGGCATCGTGCGCTGGCCGACATCCGGGAATCGGTGCGTGAGCTCGCCTATTACCGGCAGGCCGTGTTCGTGCCGCAGCCCGGTCCCACGAGTGACGGCGCGCGCGCCGCGGCGGCCGCCGTCGTGTCGTCGTTCGCTCCCGGGGTGTAATACAATTGGCGGGTTGCCCGCACGCGTGGGCACATGGTGGGTATAGCTCAGTTGGTAGAGCACCTGGTTGTGGTCCAGGGGGCCGCGGGTTCAAGTCCCGTTACTCACCCCAATGATCGAAATGGATGCCGAGACATTCGAGACCCTCGTGGTCGGTGAACTCGACCTGCTGCCCGATGACATGGTCGATGGTCTCGACAACGTCGTCTTCGTGGTCGAAGATCGCCCCGAAGACGGCTCACTCGACCTTCTGGGTCTCTACGACGGCACCGCTCTGACGGAGCGCGACCGGTACGGCGTCGGCGAGCTTCCCGACCGCATCATCGTGTATCGAGAGCCGCACCTCGCGGTGTGTGACGATATGGACGCCCTGCGCGATGAAGTGCACACCACTCTCGTCCATGAGATCGCGCACTTCTACGGCATCGACGACGACCGACTGCACGAACTGGGGTGGGCATGATCGCTCCTGCCCTGCCCGACCTCGACACCATCGCGGCGCAGTCCGTGGATCATCCGATCAACTGGCAGACGGTCGTGTGGAACGACCCCGTCAATCTCATGAGCTACGTCGTCCACGTCTTTCGGCAGTACTTCGGGTTCAGCCCCGCCGAGGCCACCCGCCGCATGCTCGAGGTGCATGAGCACGGCCACGCCGTGGTCGCCGAGGGCCCGCGCGAGCAGATGGAGCTGCACGCGCAGGCCATGCATGACTACGGCCTCTGGGCCACGGTGAGAAAGGCTCCGCAATGAACCCGCCACGCATCGTGATGACCCTGTCGCGCCTGGAGGCGCGACATCTCGCCGACCTCGTCGCGCAGTTCTCCGAGCTCCTCGAACAGACCGTGCTCGATACCGCCACGCATGTCGCCGCTGAGGCCGCGGCCGCCGATCCGGCACTCGCGCGCCTCGCCCCGGATCCCTATCCGGACGACCCCGAAGCATCCGCCGACTTCCGGTCGGCGACGACCGCCGATCTGTTCGAACGCCGGCAGAATGACGCGCTGCGAGTTCTCGCCGATCTCGCACCCGCCTTCGCTGCCGCCGACGGCGCCGAGCCGAGTTCGCAGGCCGATGACTCCGATCTCTCGATCTCACTCGACGCCGATACCGGGTGGGCGTGGATGCGCACCCTCACGGCGATCCGGCTGGTCATCGCGACCCGCCTCGGGATCGAGGACGATGACGACGGCCGCGACCCGGACGACGATCGCCACGCCGTCTACGACTGGGTGGGCTACCGCCTCGATGGAATCGTGCAGGCGCTCAGCAACTGACTTTCACGGCACACGCACGACGATCGTGGCAAGCGCCGCGGGATCCTCCCGCCGGATGTGCCCCGCTTCCTGATCCGCCCAGCGCGACCAGTGCGGTCGATATGTGTCACCATCGCGTGCGAGCGCCCGGCGACGCCGCGACGCATCGGGGGCATCCACCCACACGGCGACGTCGCACAGACGGCGGCTCTGCGCGGTGAGGACCCCTGCACCCTCGACGATGAGCGGAAGAGAGGGATCCACGGCGTGGGCCTCGGCGGGCGAGCCCGTATCCCAGTCGTGCCGCCGCCAGACCCCGATGAGCCCCCGGGCGTGCGGCACCAGGATGTCTTGACGGGCGATCTCCGCACCGGCTTCGAGTCCGTCCCAGCCCGGGTACAGCGAGTCCAGCGCGATCAGCTGCACACGACCCGTGTCGGGCCACGCGCTCACGACGGCACGCGCGAGGGATGATTTGCCGGCGCCGCTTCGACCATCGATCAGGATCACGGGGTTCGTCGCCTCGATCCGCCCGACGTCGCGGATCACCGTCGCCACACCGGTGCGCAGCGCGAGCGCGAGCGGATCGTCGGGAGCGGCGCGGCTACTTCTTGAGGGCGCGGATGACACGGCTCAGTGCGCGCCCCGCGACCCACACGAATGGGATGCCGACCGCGAGCAGGGCGATGATGTTCGGTTCGAAGCTCACGTCGTCGCCGCGGCGGATGTACGCGCCGACCGGCACGGAGGCACCGCCTCCGCCGCCTCCGCTGTTGCCGGTCTCATCCGACCCCCCGCCGAAACCGTGCCAGGTCGCAGCAACGGGGATCAGTCGAACCCCGTCGACGTCCTGCTGTTCGCCGTATGCGCTGTCGACGCCGAAGTGGACAGCCTGCTTGCCGAGTTCCAGAGCGATGTTGGGCATGCCCCCACGCTAGCCGTTCCCGAGGCTTCGACAAACGGGTTGACGTGGGTGCGTAACGCGCACAGCTGCGGACACGGCGCCGCGACACGCCGCGACGGTGGCGCAACCCTCGGTGTGTCGCGCCCGCCGTCCGCAGCTGTGCACGCGAGAAGACGACGACGGGATGCCGGGGTCCAAGACCCACGGGCGTCCGGCCGGATCCCGCTCAGGCGGGTGGGCGGGGCGGACGGGGGTGCGAGGGAAGCGAGCGTCCGTGCTCACCGCGACCGACGAGGCTGCCCCGCACGACCGCATTGCGGCCGAAGCGGGCGAGTGCGTCATCGAGGGTGCCCTCCAGACGGCGCCGCTCCTCATCGTCGTCCCACAGGGAGAGCCCGTGCGCGGCAGTGCGCAGGTTTTCGGCGCGGACCCCGATCAGGCGCACGGGATCGCGTCGGGCGAGCGCATCGAACAGCTCCCGTGCCGCGTCGCCGAGGCGCTGACCGACGTCCGTCGGCTCGGGCAACGTGCGCGAGCGCGTGAGGGTCGTGAAGTCGTCGAAGCGCACCTTGACGGCGACGGTCGCCGCCTCGAACCCGCCCTCGCGCAAGCGGCGCGCCACACGATCGGAGAGTCGGAGGAGCTCGGAGTGCAGCAGGGTGGTGTCTGTCACGTCCGTCGCGAATGTCTCTTCGTGGCCGATGCTCTTCTCGATCCGCGTCGTCGAGACCTCCCGCGCGTCGAGGCCGCGCGACAGCTGCGCCAATCGCTCCGCCATCGCGGGCCCGACCGCTCGCGCGAGCAGGTCGCCGGGGGCCTCGCGCACGTCGAGGATCGTGCGGATGCCGCGACCCTCGAGCGTCTCGGCCGTCTTGGGGCCGACGCCCCACATGGCGCGCACGGATCGAGGCGCGAGGAAGTCGAGCGTCTGTGCCGCCGGGACGATGAGCAGCCCGTCGGGCTTGGAGATCGTCGACGCCATCTTGGCGACGTGCTTCGTCGCGGCGACACCGACACTGCAGGTCAGCCCGGTCTTCTCGCGCACTCGCGCGCGCAGCGTGCGGGCGATCGTGCCGGGGCTGCCCCAGAGGCGCCGAGCCCCCCGGACGTCGAGGAACGCCTCATCGATCGACAGCGGCTCGACCAGGGGCGTGAACTCCTGGAAGACGCCCATCACCTGGGTGGACAGGTCGAGATACCGATCGAAGTGCGGGGGAACGACGATCGCCGTCGGGCACAGCCGCAGAGCCTGCGAGACCGGCATGGCCGAACGCACACCGAACCTTCGTGCCTCGTATGACGCGCTCGAGACCACCGACCGCCCCTCGGGAGCTCCGATGATGATCGGTCTGCCCGCGAGCGAGGAGTCATCGAGCACCTCGACCGACGCGTAGAAGGCATCCATGTCGACATGCAGGATGCCGGTGCCGGCATCGTCCGCACCCTCGGGCGAGACGATCCGACCCGTGCCGTCACCGCGTCCCATGCATCGATTCTCTCGCGGGGATCCGACATCCGGACCCCCTCGAGACGGTCATCACTGCGCGGCGCGCTCCAGGATCAGCTCGCGCACGCGCGCGGCATCCGCCTGTCCCCTCATCGCCTTCATGACCGCGCCGATGACCGCGCCGGCGGCCTGAACCTTGCCGTCGCGGATCTTGGCCATGGCATCGGGCTGCGCCGCGAGCGCGTCGTCGATCGCGGCGATCAGCGCGCCGTCGTCGGAGACGACGGCGAGCCCGCGGGCGTCCACGATCTGCTGCGGGGTGCCTTCGCCGGCGATCATGCCTTCGAGCACCTGGCGCGCGAGCTTGTCGGTGAGCGTGCCCGCATCGACGAGCTTCTGCAGCTCGGCGACGTCGTTCGGCGTCACGAGTTCGGCCGGCTCTCGGCCCTCGGCATTCGCGATGCGCGCGAGCTCTCCGGTCCACCACTTGCGTGCGGCGGCGGGAGTGGCCCCGGCCGCGACCGTTGCCTCGACCTCGACGAGCAGCCCCGCGTTGACGACCCCCTGGAAGTCCAGGTCGGTGAAGCCCCACTCCGACTTCAGCCGGCGCCTGCGCGCGGCGGGCTCTTCGGGAAGCGCCGCGCGCAGCGCCTCGATCAGCGCCGGGTCGGGAACGACCGGCAGCAGATCGGGCTCGGGGAAGTACCGGTAGTCGTCGGCGTCGGACTTGGGACGACCCGGCGACGTCGTTCCGGTGTCTTCGTGCCAGTGCCGCGTTTCTTGCGTGATCGTGCCGCCCGCCGCCAGGATCGCCGCCTGGCGCTGGATCTCGTAGCGCACCGCACGCTCGACAGAACGCATCGAGTTGACGTTCTTCGTCTCGGTGCGCGTGCCGAGGGGCGCGGGGGGCTCACCCGCCGCGGCCCGGGGGCGGAGCGACACGTTGGCGTCGCAGCGGAGGTTTCCGCGCTCCATGCGCGCCTCCGAGATGCCGAGCCCGATCACGATGTCGCGGATCGTCTGCACGTACGCCTTGGCCAAGGCGGGTGCCGAGTGTTCGGCTCCGTAGATCGGCTTCGTCACGATCTCGACGAGGGGAACTCCCGCGCGGTTGTAATCGACGAGGGAGTACTCCGCGCCCTGGATGCGACCGGTCGCCCCGCCCATGTGGGTCAGCTTTCCGGCATCCTCCTCCATGTGCGCGCGCTCGATGGGGACGACCACCTCTGTGCCGTCCTCGAGCTCGACCGTGACCCGCCCCTCGAACGCGATGGGCTCGTCGTACTGGCTGATCTGGTAGTTCTTGCCGAGATCGGGATAGAAGTAGTTCTTTCGCGCGAATCTGCTGGACGGGGCGATCTCGCAGCCGAGCGCGAGCCCGAGGCTGATCGAGTACTCGATCGCCTGCGCGTTCACCACGGGGAGTGCGCCGGGCAGCCCCATGTCGACGGGCGCGACGAGGGTGTTGGGAGCTGCTCCGTGGTGGGCGGAGTGGGCAGGGTTGGCCGCCCCGGAGAACATCTTCGTCTGCGTGCTCAACTCGACATGCACCTCGAACCCGAGCACGGGTTCGAATCGCTCGAGGGCTTCGTCGAAGTCCATCAGCCTGTCTTTCGCCATCAGGCGACACCTCCCTGGGCGAGCTGCGGCGCCCGGTCCAGCAGCGACCCGCCCCAGCTCTCGTGCAGCAGCGCCTCGAGCGCGGCACCTACGCGGTACAGGCGGGCATCCTCACGCACGGGCGCGAGGAACTGGATGCCGACCGGCAGTCCGTCTTCGGCAGCGAGTCCGGAGGGCACCGAAATGCCCGGCACACCGGCGAGGTTCGCGGGGATCGTCGTGACGTCGTTGAGGTACATCTGCAGCGGATCGTCGACCCGCTCGCCCAGACGAAACGCTGTCGTGGGAGCCGACGGCGTGGCGATGACATCGACCTGCCCGAACGCGAGGTCGAAATCGCGCTGGATGAGAGTGCGAACCTTCTGCGCGCTGCCGTAATAGGCGTCGTAGTACCCGGCCGAGAGCGCATAGGTGCCCAGGATGATGCGACGCTTGACCTCGTCGCCGAAGCCGGCGTCGCGTGTCGCGGCCATGACCTCCTCGACCGTGGCCTGCGCGTGCGGGGTGACCCGCATGCCGAAGCGCACCGAGTCGAACTTGGCGAGGTTGCTCGAGGCCTCGGCAGGCAGGATCAGATAGTACGCCGCCACCCCGTACTCGAAGTGCGGAGCGCTGATCTCGACGACCTCCGCGCCCTGGGCCTGCATCGCCGCCAGCGCCTCGTGGAACGAGGCGGCCACTCCGGGCTGGAACCCGCTGTCGGGAAGCTCGGTGATGACACCGATCCGAAGCCCCTTCAGCACATCGCCGCGTGCGCCCTCGCGAGCCGCGTCGGCGAACGAGGGCCATGCGCCGGTGAGCGAGGTCGAGTCGTGCGGGTCGTGCCCGCCGATCACGTCGTGCAGGAGGCCCGCATCGAGCACGGTGCGCGCGACGGGTCCGACCTGGTCGAGGCTGGAGGCGAGGGCGATCGCGCCGTAGCGGCTCACTCCACCGTAGGTCGGTTTGATGCCGACCGTGCCCGTGACGTGCGCGGGCTGGCGGATCGAGCCGCCCGTGTCGCTGCCCAGCGCGAGGGGGGCTTCGAAGGCCGCGACCGCCGCTGCGGACCCGCCGCCCGAGCCGCCGGGGATACGGTCGAGGTCCCAGGGATTGCGGGTCGGCCCGTACGCGGAGTGCTCCGTCGAGGAGCCCATCGCGAACTCGTCCATGTTGGTCTTGCCGAGCGATACGAGGCCGGCCGCGCGCGCCCGGGCGACGACCGTGGCGTCGTAGGGCGACATGTACCCCTCGAGGATGCGCGAACCGCTGGTCGAGGGCATGTCGGTCGTGACCAGCACGTCCTTGATCGCCAGCGGAACCCCCGCGAGCGGCCCGAGAGCCTCTCCGGCCGCTCGCCGCGCGTCGATGTCGGCGGCGACGTCCAGGGCACGATCGCTCACGTGCAGGAAGGCATGGATGTCGCCGTCGACCGCCGCGATCCGGTCGAGGTGCACGCGGGTGACTTCGACGCTCGAGACCTCGCCTGCGGCCAGGGCCCGCGCGAGGTCGGCGGCGCCGGTGCGGATCAGATCGCTCACTGCTCCTCCCCCAGGATCGCCGTGACGCGGAAGCGCCCGTCGGCCGCGTCGGGCGCGTTCTGCAGCACTTCTTCGGGGGTGAGCATGCCGCTGACGACGTCGGGGCGGAAGACGTTCTGCAGGGGGACGGGGTGGCTCGTGGCGATGACGTCGGGCGTGGCGACCTGCGAGACCTTGGCGATGTTGTCGACGATCGCATCGAGCTGGCCGGTGAGACGCCCCACCTCCTCTTCGCTCAGCTGGATCCTGGCGAGCACGCCCAGATGGCGCACGAGATCGGGGGTGATTTCAGACACCGGACAAGTCTAGTTCGCACGGGGCGGCGACCCCGCCCCTAGGCTGGGGCACGTGAGCACGTACGATCCTCCTCGCCCCTGGATCCGCAGCTACGCCGAAGGCGTGCCCGCCGATCTCGACCCCGTGTCGGGGTCGCTCGTCGACATCGTCGCCGCCTCCGCGCGCGAGGCCCCTGACGCCCCCGCCCTCCAGTTCTTCGGCCGCACTACCAGCTACCGGCGCCTGCACGAGCAGATCGAGCGCGCCGCCGAGGGGCTGCGCGCGCACGGCGTCCGAGCGGGTGATCCGGTCGCCATCGTGCTGCCCAACTGCCCGCAGCACATCGTCGCCTTCTATGCGATCCTGCGCCTGGGCGCCGTCGTGGTCGAACACAACCCGCTCTACACTCCGCGCGAGCTGCGCAAGCAGTTCGAAGACCACGGCGCGAAGCACGCGATCGTCTGGAGCAAGGTCGCACGCACGGTGCAGGAGTTCCCCGAGGACCTGCGCGTGCAGACGCTCGTCTCCGTCGACGTGACCCAGGCCATGCCGCTGGGCACCCGGCTCGCCCTCCGCCTGCCTGTAGCGAAGGCCCGCGAGGCGCGGACCGCGCTGACGACGCGGGTCACGGGTGCGGTGGCGTGGGAGCGGCTCGTCCGCTCCGACCGCCTGCCGGCATCCGTCTCTTCGCCCGCGACCGACGATCTGGCCATCATCCAGTACACCAGCGGCACGACCGGCACCCCGAAGGGCGCGGCATTGACCCACCGCAACCTGCTCGCCAACGCCGCGCAGTCGCGGGCGTGGGTGCCCTCGATCCGCCGGGGCGAGGGGTGCGTCGTGTACGCCGTGCTGCCGATGTTCCACGCGTACGGCCTGACGCTGTGCCTGACGTTCGCGATGTCGATGGGCGCGCGCCTGGTGCTGTTTCCGCGTTTCGACCCCGACATGGTGCTCGCGGCGACGAAGAAGCACCCCGCCACGTTCCTTCCGCTCGTCCCCCCGATCGCCGACCGCCTGCTGAAGGCCGCGCGCGATCAGGGTGTCTCTCTCGCCGGCACCGAGATCGCGATCTCGGGTGCGATGGCGCTGCCGCACGAACTCGTGGTTCCCTTCGAGGAGGCCACCGGCGGCTACCTCGTGGAGGGGTACGGCCTCAGCGAATGCTCGCCCGTCCTGATGGCCAACCCCGTCGCGCCGAACCGCGTGCCCGGCACCGTCGGGCTGCCGCTGCCGGGCACGGAGTGCCGCGTCGTCGACCCCGACTCACCGACCACCGATGTCGCTCCCGGCGAGCGAGGAGAGCTGCTCGTGCGCGGGCCGCAGGTGTTCGAGGGCTACTACGGCAAGCCGGAGCACACGCAGGAGGTCTTCGTCGACGATTGGTTCCGCACCGGCGACATCGTGACGATCGACGAAGCCGGATTCGTGCGCATCGTCGACCGCATCAAGGAGCTCATCATCACGGGCGGGTTCAACGTCGCGCCCACCGAGGTCGAGTCCGTGTTGCGGCAGCACCCGCAGGTCGAGGACGTGGCCGTCGTCGGTCTGCCGAGCGAGCACTCGGGCGAAGAGGTCGTGGCCGCGATCGTCGTCGCGCCCGGGACAACGCTCGATGAGGAATCCGTGCGCGAGTACGCCCGCGGCATCTTGACGCCGTACAAAGTGCCACGCCGCTTCGTCATCGTCGATGAGCTGCCGAAGTCGCTCATCGGCAAGGTGCTGCGCAGACAGGTGCGGGACTCCCTTCTGGCCTCGACACGCTGAACGAGCCGACCCGCACCCGTGGGCGTGGCATCGGTCGGCCCATCGCTACGGGTGAGTCAGGCGCGGAGCACGCCCGGACGTGGCTGTACCCAAGCGGGCGAGCTGTACCCCTCCTCCCACGGGAATCGCCCGTTCGTGTCGTCGTAGGTGAGCTGGAGCAGACCGACCGAGTGCGCGGGCGGCCGGCGATAGAAGCGGTTCGCGGCAAAGGCGATCTCGCCCGCGTTGGGTACCGTCTCGGCGACAACGCGGTGCGACCAGCCGGCGAACGTCAGCACTTCGCCGGGGACGATCGTGCGCCCGTCTTTGACCATGGCGGCGACGTCGTTGAGCACGTCGCCCGCGGTGTGGGTGCAGACCCCGACGATGAGCGCCTCAGGATGACCGAGCCCGAAGAGTCCCACCGTGTAGGCGAACGGGGTCTCGCGGCGGCGACTGTCGCCGCCGACGTACTGGATGTAGACGCCGTGCGCGCGGATGATGCGGGCTGTGTGCTCATCCTCCTGATCAAGCCAGGCTTGGATTGCGGGGCCGGATGTTGATGACATGTTCGTTCCTCTCGTTTCGGCGAGAGTAGAACATACCTCCGACACTCAGGCGTTCGCGGCCGAGCCGTCACCGAGCGCCGCCGGCCCCTCGGTGACGAGCACGTGGAATTGCGCGGCGTCGATAATACGGAGCCCGAGTTGCTCGGCCTTGGCGAGCTTGGAACCCGCGCCCGGGCCCGCCGCGACAAAATCGGTCTTCTTCGACACGCTCGAGGCGGCCTTGCCACCCGCGCGGATGATGGCCTCCTGCGCTCCCTCGCGGGAGTAGCCCTCGAGCGAGCCCGTGGCGACGACGGTCAGTCCCGCGAGCACCCCTCCCGCACCCTCCGCGGCCCCCGGGCCCGGATGCCCGGGCGTCGCCAGCTGAGCGCCCGCGGCCGCCCAGCGTCCGACGATGTCACGATGCCAGTCCACGGTGAACCAGTCGATGAGCGCGTCGGCGATGATGCCGCCGACACCGTCGACGGCCGCGAGCTCGTCGCGCGACGCCGCGCGGATGGCATCGATCGATCCGAACCACTGCGCGAGCGCCCGAGCCGCGACGGGGCCGACATGCCGGATGTTCAGGGCGACGAGGAATCTCCAGAGGTCCTTCGTCTTGGCCTTCTCGAGCTCGTCGATCAGGCGCACCGCCTGGACGGAGGGTTGGGCGGTCGTGATGCCGCGCTTCTTCTCGTCGGCCGAGGGGTTGCGACGGAAGGGCGCCCGACGCACGGGCTCGCCCGTCTTGTCGTCGACGCGGGGCTCACCGGTCTCGGCGTCGCGGACGACCACCTCGATCGGTACCAGCTGGTCGATCGTGATCTCGAACAGCCCCGCCTCGGTCTCGAGGGGAGCGACGGCGGGATGGGACGGCTGGGTGAGGGCCGCCGCGGTCACCTCGCCGAGCGCCTCGATGTCGAGAGCACCGCGCGATCCGATGTGCTCGACGCGACCGCGCACCTGCGCGGGGCACGCCCGCGTGTTGGGGCAGCGCAGATCGATGTCCCCCTCCTTGGCGGGGGACAGTGCCCATCCGCATTCGGGGCAGTCGGCCGGCATCACGAACTCGCGTTCGGTGCCATCGCGCAGCTCCACCACGGGCCCCAGCACCTCGGGGATGACATCGCCGGCCTTGCGCAGCACCACGGTGTCGCCGATGAGCACGCCCTTGGCTCGCACGACGTCCTGGTTGTGCAGGGTCGCCTGTCGCACGACGGACCCCGCGACCCGAGCCGGCGCCATGACCGCGAACGGGGTCGCACGCCCGGTGCGCCCCACCGAGACCACGATGTCGAGCAGCTTGGTGTTGACCTGCTCGGGCGGGTACTTGTACGCGATGGCCCAGCGCGGCGCGCGACTGGTGGCGCCCAGTTCGTCGTGCAGGGCGAGCTCGTCGACCTTGACGACGATGCCGTCGATCTCGTGCTCGACGTCGTGCCGGTGCTCGCCGTAGTGCTCGACGAAGGAGAGCACGGCGTCGACGGAGTCCGCGGTGCGGAAGTACGGACTCGTCGGAAGCCCCCACTCGGCCAGCAACGCATAGATCTCGCTCTGCGCGGCGACGGGCGGATGCTCCCACGCCCCGATTCCGTGCACGAACAGGCGCAGCGAATCCAGACGGGCCTGCCCCGCCTCACGCTCGAGCCCGTCCTTCTTGTCGAGCTGCTGGCGCAGCCCTCCGCTGGCGGCGTTGCGCGGATTGGCGAAAGCGGGGAACCTGCGCTCGGCGCTCAGGCGCGCGCGTTCCGCGTCGAAGACGCGCGAGCGCGCCCGTGTCTTCTCGATCGCCCGCTCGCGCATCTCGGCCTGCAGCGCGTTGAGCGCGGCGAAGGCCTCAACCGGGATGAAGACCTCCCCGCGCACCTCGACGATCGGCGGATGACCCTCGCCCTCGAGGCGCTGCGGGATGCCGGAAACCCGCACCGCGTTGAACGTCACGTCCTCGCCGACCCGGCCGTCGCCGCGCGTCGCCGCGGAGGTGAGCACGCCGTTCTCGTAGCGCAGGCTGATGGCGAGGCCGTCGATCTTCAGCTCCGTCAGCCACCGCACCGGCCGCCCGGCGCCGACCTCGGCTTTGAGGCACCACTCCCGCAGCTCATCGAGGGAGAAGACGTTGTCGAGACTCAGCATGCGCTCGGCGTGCTCGACGGGCGCGAACAGCGCGCCCTGGGCCGCGCCCACCTGACGCGTGGGCGAGTCCTGGCCCTGCAGCTCGGGGTACAGCCGCTCGATGGCCTCGAGCCGCAGCATCCACCCGTCGTACGTCGCATCGTCGACGACGACCGTGTCGCGCCCGTAGTACGCCTCACGCGCCTCGACGATGCGGTCGGCGAGTGCACGCGACTCGTCTCGCGCCTGCTCGAGCGTCAGATCGGGAAGAGCGGATGGGGGGACGTCGGATGCCACCGGATCAGTCTAGGTTCGGGCACCGACAGAGGTCCGCGACATGGCGACCGCCTCACACCCCGGCGGGAACCGCCGAGACGGTGCGATCGATCGTGAACTGCCCGAGCACGCGCGTTCCCGCGTAGAGCACCGCCGTCTGTCCGGGTGCGACGCCGGAGAGCGGCTCGTCCGGCACGACCTCGACCCCGCTCGCGGTGCGCCGCGCCGTCGCCGGCACCGGGTCGGCGTGCGCGCGGATCTGCACGTGGCACGCGAACTCGGATGCTGTCGGCGCGGCGCCCGCCCAGGTGAAGCGTTCGCCCGAGATCTCGGCGATCGCGAGCGCCTCCTTGGGCCCGACGACGACGGTGTTGCTGACGGGTCGCACCTCGAGCACGAAGCGCGGCTTGCCGTCGGCGGCGGGCACCCCGAGGGCGAGCCCCCGGCGCTGGCCGACGGTGAACGCGTGCGCGCCCTCGTGGGTGCCGACGACGGCGCCCGTGCGATCGACGATCTCGCCCTCCGCGGCGCCGACTCGATCGGCGAGCCATCCGCGCGTGTCGCCGTCGGGGATGAAACAGATGTCATGACTGTCGGGCTTGTGCGCGACCGTGAGCCCGCGCTCCTGCGCCTCGGCGCGGACGAGGGCCTTGGAGGGCGTGTCACCGAGGGGGAACAGTGTGTGCGCAAGCTGCTCGGCGGTCAGCACCCCGAGGACGTAGGACTGGTCCTTCGCGGCGTCCGAGGCCCGGTGCAGCTCGAGCGCGCCCTCGGGCCCGGTGCGCAGGATCGCGTAGTGGCCCGTGCAGACGGCGTCGAACCCCAGATCGAGCGCCTTCTCCAGCACCGCGGCGAATTTGATGCGCTCGTTGCAGCGCATGCAGGGATTGGGGGTGCGTCCGGCCGAGTACTCGGCGACGAAGTCCTCGATGACGTCGTCTCGGAACCGCTCCGAGAAATCCCAGACGTAGAACGGGATGCCGAGCCGGTCCGCCGCGCGACGCGCGTCCATCGCGTCCTCGATCGTGCAGCACCCACGGCTGCCCGCCCGCAGGGTGCCCCCCGCACGGGAGAGCGCCAGGTGGACGCCGGTGACGTCGTGACCGGCGTCCACGGCGCGCGCGGCCGCGACGGCGGAGTCCACTCCCCCGCTCATCGCCGCAAGTACACGCATGGCCCCAGTCTACGAGCGGACCCTGGACATCGGATCGGCGTCGGCAACCGCCGGTCAGCGCACGGCCCGGGAGGACAGCCCGGCACGGCGGGCCCGCTCATAGGCGGCCGGCAGCGCGGCGAGGACGACGTCCACGTCCGTGTCGATGCTCGTGCGCCCGAGCGTCAGACGCAGAGCGCCGCTCGCGGCCGACTGCTCGACACCCATCGCCAGGAGCACGTGTGAGGGCTCGGGGACGCCGGCCTGGCAGGCCGACCCGGTCGAGACCGCCACCCCGGCCGCGTCGAGCAGCAGCAGCAGCGAGTCGCCCTGGGCACCGGGCAGGAGGACGTGCAGATGGCCCGCGAGCCGATCCGCCCCCGCGGCGGAGATCACCAGGTCGGGGATCGCGGCGGCGAGCCCCGCCTGCAGGCGGTCGCGCAGCGTCGCCAGCCGGCGGGCCTCCTGCGCCATCTCCTCGAGCGCGAGCTCGGCGGCGGTCGCGAACGCGACCGCGCCCGCGACGTCCTGCGTCCCCGCACGGAGGCCGCGCTGGGCCGCTCCCCCGTGCAGGAGCGGGGCCAGCGCCGCGTGCCGGGAGACGACGAGGGCGCCCACCCCGACCGGGCCGGCCACCTTGTGGGCCGACACGCTGAGTGCGACAAGACCCGCGGATCCACGCGCGTCGCCGCGCAGCATCCCGAACGAGAGCGGCATGTGCCCGAAGGCGCCGACCGCATCGACGTGCAGCGGCACGCCCGCATCCGCGGCGATGCGCGCCGCCTGCTCGAGCGGCTGGATCGTGCCGATTTCGTTGTTGGCGGCCAGGAGGGTCGCGGCGGCGACCCCGGGGCCGCGCAGCGCCCGATCCCACGCGTCGAGGTCGATGCGCGCGTCCGCGCTGATCGGCACGTCCACGACCTCGGCCTCCTCGTGGGCGGTGAGCCAGGCGACAGTGTCGAGGGTGGCGTGATGCTCTCCCCCGGGCAGGACGAGCGCACCGCGCCCGTCGCGGCGCGCGCGGTACAGGCCCGTCACGGCGAGGTTGACGGACTCGGTGCCGCCCGACGTGAACACGATCTCGATCGGCTCGCAGCCGAGCGTCGCGGCGAGGCGCTCGCGGGCGTCTTCGAGAAGCCGACGCGCGGACTGCCCGGCCGTGTGGATCGAGGAGGCGTTGCCGAGCGAGGTCGACGTCTGCAGCCAGGCTTCGCGAGCCTCGGCCCGCAGGGGGGTCGTGGCCGCGTGGTCGAGATAGACGCTCACTCCCCTACTGTACGGAGCACGCGGGGTCGAGGGGTCGGTGCGGTGACGGCCGTAACGCGGGCGACTCATGGCGTGGCTAGGGTTGTCGGCATGGTCAGCCCGACATCGGCCGTGATGCCCCCTGCCCCGGCTCCGGGCCTGCTCTCGGCCGCCCTCGACGATCTCGGCGTCACCCTCGGGCACGACGGCGGCACGCTGCGCGTCTGGTCGGCTCACGCCGACGGCGTCGAACTGGTGCTCTTCGACGACACCGACCTCGACTGGATCACCGACACGCTGCCCCTCGAGCCCGTGGGCGGCGGTGTGTGGCAGGTGCGCACCCCGCTGTTGTGCCCGGGCGCGCGCTACGCGATCCGCGTGGGAGGGCCGGGCGGCCCCGGCAACACCTTCAACCCGCGCACCCTCCTCATCGAGCCCTACGCGCGCGGCCTGATCTCGGACGGGCGCGACGATTGGCGCGCCGTCGTCGTCGACGGCGGTTTCGACTGGGGCGGCGTGCAGAAGCCCGCGACGCCTCTCGACCGCACGGTCATCTACGAGGGCCACCTCAAGGGGCTCACCAAGCGTCACCCCGGCGTACCGCCCGCACTGCACGGCACGTATGCGGGCCTGGCCCACCCCGCGATGATCGAACACCTCACCGGACTGGGGGTCACGGCGGTCGAGCTGCTCCCCGTGCACGCCTTCGCGAGCGAGCCTCGTCTGCACCAAATGGGCCTGTCCAACTACTGGGGCTACAACACCCTCAACTTCTTCACCCCGCATTCCCCGTACGCGACCGCCGCCAGCCGTCGCGAGGGCCCCGAGGCCGTGCTGCGTGAGTTCAAGGGAATGGTCAAGCTGCTCCACGAGGCGGGGCTCGAGGTCATCCTCGACGTGGTCTACAACCACACCGCCGAGGAGGGCATCGGGGGTCCGCGTTCGAGCCTGCGCGGCATCGACAACCGCTCGTACTACCGCCAACTCGACGACGGCACGTACGTCGATGAGACGGGCTGCGGCAACGCGGTGAACACCGCGACGGATGCTGCGGCCCGCCTCGTGCTGGACTCGCTGCGCTACTGGGCCCGCGACGTGCAGGTCGACGGGTTCCGATTCGATCTCGCGGCCACCCTCGGCCGCGACGCCCAGCACAGCTTCACGCCGCAGCATCCGCTGCTCCAGGCGATCCTCGACGATCCCGAGCTCGCCGATGTCAAGAAGATCGCGGAGCCGTGGGATGTCGGGATGGGCGGGTGGCAGACCGGCAACTTCGGCGAGGGCTGGAGCGAGTGGAACGACCGCTACCGCGATCGTGTGCGCAATTTCTGGCTGAGCGATGTCGACTATGCGCGCCGCGCCTCGACCTCGCCCGTGGGCGTGGGGGGCTTCGCCACCCGCCTGGCGGGGTCGTCCAACACTTTCTCGTCCGAGCGCGGGCCCCTCGCCAGCGTCAACTTCGTCACGGCCCACGACGGCTTCACGCTGCGTGACCTCGTCTCCTACGACGTCAAGCACAACCTCGCCAACGGCGAGCAGAACCGCGACGGCGCCGACACCAACCGCTCCTTCAACCACGGCGCGGAGGGCCCGACGGACGACGAGCGCATCCTCGCCACGCGGCGCAAGGCGATGCGCAACCTGATGGGGACGCTTCTCCTCTCCGCCGGCGTGCCCATGCTCACCGCGGGCGACGAGTTCGGTCGCACGCAGCGCGGCAACAACAACGCGTACTGCCACGACTCGGCGCTGACCTGGCTCGCCTGGGAGCACGCGCCATGGCAGAAGGACCTGCATGCGCACGTCAGCCGCCTCATCACCCTGCGTGAGGAGAACCCGGCCCTGCGTCCCGTGCGGTTCGCGGTGCAGGATCAGCGCACCCCGTCCGCATCGGTCATGGACTGGTAC
>NZ_QFPF01000101.1 GCF_003248605.1 Microbacterium sp. | reverse complement strand
AGTTGCGGCCCTCGAAGTGGTTGCCGAGCGTCCAGCCCTTGATGGTCTTGGCGAGGATGACGGTGGGCTGGCCCTTGTGCTCGACGGCCGCCTTGAAGGCCGCGTAGACCTTGCGGTAGTCGTGGCCCCCGCGCTTGAGGTTCCACACCTGCTCGTCGGTGTAGTCCTTCACGAGGGCGAGGGCGCGCTCGTCGCGACCGAAGAAGTTGTCGCGCACGTAAGCGCCGTCCTCGGCCTTGAACGTCTGGTAGTCGCCGTCGGGCGTGACGTTCATGAGGTTCAGCAGGGCGCCATCGGTGTCGCGGGCGAGCAGGTCGTCCCACTCGCGACCCCAGACGACCTTGATGACGTTCCAGCCGGCGCCGCGGAAGAAGCTCTCGAGCTCCTGGATGATCTTGCCGTTGCCGCGCACCGGGCCATCCAGGCGCTGCAGGTTGCAGTTGACGATGAACGTGAGGTTGTCCAGGCCCTCGTTGGCGGCGACCTGCAGCTGGCCGCGGCTCTCGACCTCGTCCATCTCGCCGTCGCCGAGGAATGCCCAGACGTGCCCGTCGCCGACGTCCTTGATGCCGCGGTTGGTGAGGTACTTGTTCGTCATCGCCTGGTAGATGGCGTTGATCGGTCCGAGTCCCATCGACACCGTCGGGAACTGCCAGAACTCGGGCATGAGTCGGGGGTGCGGGTAGGACGGGATTCCGTTGCGTCCGGCCGACTTCTCCTGGCGGAAGCCGTCGAGCTGCGCCTCGGTCAGACGCCCCTCGAGGAAGGCGCGCGCGTACGTGCCGGGCGATGCGTGGCCCTGGATGAAGATCTGGTCGCCGCCGGAGGGGTGGTCCGCTCCGCGGAAGAAGTGGTTGAAACCGACCTCGTAGAGGGCGGCGGAGGACGCGTACGTCGAGATGTGACCACCCACGCCGATGCCGGGGCGCTGTGCGCGGTGCACCGTGATGGCCGCGTTCCAGCGGATCCACGCACGGTAGCGGCGCTCGATCTCCTCATCGCCGGGGAAGTCCGGCTCGTTCTCGGGAGCGATCGTGTTGATGTAGTCGGTCGTCGGCACCATCGGCACGCCCAGGTGCAGATCGTGCGATTTCTTCAGCAGGCTCAGCATGATCTCGCGACCGCGGCCGTGGCCCTTGGCATCGACGAGCTGCTGCAGGGATTCCTGCCATTCCGAGGTCTCTTCGGGGTCGCTGTCGGCAGCGTCCTGCGAATACGGGTCCTGGTCGTGAACAGTCACCGGGTGACCTTTCTTCGAGCCGGCAGATCGTGCCGGGGAACCGGGTAAGGGGCGCGGAGCTTTGTCGGCTTCCCACAAATGCGCACCGCGGAACAGCCTAGTCATTTCCGCGGGGGTGGTGACCGTCCGGGACGGAGTCGCCTCCTAGACTGGGCGCGAGGGCCTTTAGCTCAGCTGGTAGAGCGCCACGTTTACACCGTGGATGTCGTCGGTTCGATCCCGGCAGGGCCCACATGCAAGCTGCACCCGCCGATCAGCGGCGCCTTCTCGAGATCGCCGACATCGATGCTCGCCTGCGCCAGGCAGAGGCCGAACGCCGCAACCCCCCGCAGGCGGCCCGCATCCAGCAGCTCGTGGCGGCTCGCCAGACCCTCTCGCACGAGCTGTCCATCCGCGCCGGGGCGCGCGACGACCTGCGCACGGAGCTGGCGAGAATCGAATCCGACGTCAAGGTGGTCGAGGCTCGTCGCAAGCGCGACAACGATCTTCTCGCGACGGTCACCAATCCGAAGGATGCCGCAGGCCTCGAGCACGAGCTCGCTTCGCTGACGCGGCGTCAGAGCGATCTGGAGGATGCCGAGCTCAGTGTGATGGAGCGTCTCGAGCAGGCGGATGCCGCCGTGGCGGAGCAGGAAGCGGCGATCGCCGAGACGAACGCGGAGGGCGCGCGACTGTCCGCCGAGGCCAAGGCTGTGGTCGGCGACGCGTCGACCCGCATCGATCAGCTCACTCGCGACCGCGCCGCGATCGCCGCCGCTCTTCCCGCGGACCTGCTCGCGCTGTACGAGCGTCTCGCCGCACGCGGCGCGGGAGCGGGCCTGCTGCGCGCCCGCACGTGCGGCAGCTGCCACATGATGCTGTCGGGCACCGACCTGCAGCTCATCCGCGCGGCCACGGCGACGGATGTCGTCAGCTGTCCCGAGTGCGCGGCGATCCTCGTCCGCACCGAGGAGTCAGGTCTGTGACCGACTCGCCTTCGGGCGCGACGAGCGCTCCGTCGGCCGGGCCGACACCCGCCGAGCTCATTGTCGAGGCGGACGGCGGCTCGCGTGGCAACCCCGGCGTGGCCGCCGGCGGTGCCGTCGTGATCGACGCCGCGACGGGCGCGGTCCTGGCCGAGATCGGCGTCGACGTCGGCATCGCCAGCAACAACGTCGCCGAGTACAGCGGACTGATCGCGGGGCTGCGCGCGGCCTTCGAGATCGCCCCGTCGGCGCGAGTGCGCGTGCGGATGGACTCGAAGCTCGTCGTCGAGCAGGTGTCGGGACGCTGGAAGATCAAGCACCCGGCGATGCAGCAGCTCGCTCGCGAGGCCCGCGAGGTGATCGCGGGGCGGCCGGTGCAGTTGGAGTGGGTCCCGCGTGCCGACAACGCGCGCGCGGATGCGGTGGCCAACGAGGCGATGGACCGGCGCGAGAGCTTCCGCCGTGACCTCACCGTCCACTGACACCGCGCGATTCGTCGTCGTCGGACGCGCCGACCGCGACGTCGTCGCCCTCGTGTTCCTCGACGGTGTGGGGCGCGAGCTCCGCCGCCGTTCCGTCGCGCGCGACGGCCTGGGTGACGTGCTCGGTGATGTGCTGGGCGACGCGGCGACGGCACCGCGGATCGTCTGGGGCGATACGGCGCTCTGGTATCCCGACATCCTGGCCGCAGGCCGGCGCGTCGAGCGCTGCCATGATCTGCGGCTCTGCCACGCGATCCTCGCGGCGGCGGCGACGGGGGAGCAGGGTGGGGTCGTCTCCACGTGGTGGGGGCGCACATCGCCGCCGCCCCTGGAGGCGTGGCGGGAGCTGCAGTCCCGGGCGCACGCCCTCGATGCCACGCCCGCCGACGAGGCGATCGCGCGCCGCACCGCCCGCGACCGTGGCCGCTTCACGCGCAACTTCGTCGTGCAGGGCACCGCCGCCGAGTGGGCTCTGGTGTGGCTGGCGGACCTGCGCGCGCGGCTGCGAACGCTCACCCGCCCGGTCACCGCACCGCCCGCGCGCGCCTCGGGACCGGCCTTCGCCCACGATCCCCACCTCGTCTTCTGGCTGCACGACGAGGTCATCGTGCACACCCCGGAGGAGCTCGCCGAGGCCGTGGCGGACGCCGTGCGAGAGGCGGCGGCATCCGCGGGGCGTCTGCTCTTCGGCGATTTCCCGCTCGACTTCCCCCTCGACCTCCGGATCTCGCGCACCGCCGGCAAGGATTGACGAGGGTCGCCGGCGGCTAGACTCGCACCTGCGAATGGGTCGGCTGGACGGTCGCGTGGCGCGCGAGCGCACCGAGGAACGTCCGGGCTCCGCAGGGCAGGGCGGTGGGTAACACCCACCCGGAGCGATCCGCGAGACAGTGCCACAGAGAGCAGACCGCCGGGGGAGACCCCGGTAAGGGTGAAAGGGTGGTGTAAGAGACCACCGGGGCCGTGGTGACACGGCCCGCACGGTAAACCTCGCCCGGAGCAAGGTCAGACAGGGGATGTTGACGCGGCCCGCCGAGTCCCCGGGTAGACCGCTGGAGCGGCACGGCAACGTGTCGCCGAGAGAGATGACCGTCCACGGGGCACGTGCCCCCGGACAGAACCCGGCGTACAGGCCGGCCCATTCGCCCCCGTCTCAGTCGCCCGCGAGGGCCGCCGCACCGATGATGCCCGAGCTGTTGCGATGCACCGCGGGGACGATCGGCGTCTTCACATCCAGCAGCGGCAGAAAGCGGTCGGGGTGCTTCGACACGCCCCCTCCCACGACGAAGAGGTCGGGGGAGAACAGGAAGTCGACGTGCGTGTAGAACTTCTGCAGGCGCTTGGCCCACTTCTCCCACGTCAGCTCCTCGCGCTCCATCGCCGAGTAGGCGGCGTATCGCTCGATGGACTCGCCCTTGTAGTTCAGGTGCCCCAGCTCGGTGTTGGGGATCAGCATCCCGTCGTAGATGAACGCCGAGCCGATTCCGGTGCCGAGCGTCGTCAGGATCGTCAGCCCCTCCTGACCCCGCGCGGCGCCGTAGCGGACCTCTGCGATGCCCGCGGCATCCGCATCGTTGACGAAGTGGATGTCGCGGCCCAGTCCCTGCTCGAAGAAGGCCTCTGCCTCGAAGTCCAGCCACGCATCCGACACGTTCGCGGCCGACAGTGTGCGTCCGCGCTTGACGATGGCGGGAAAGGCGACGCCGAGCGGCAGGCGGTCCTCGACGCCGCCGAGGCGCTCCAGCACCTCGATCACGGCGGCGAGCACGTCTTTCGGAGCGGCACCCTCGGGGGTGCTGACACGGATGCGGTCGCTGACCAGTTCGCCGGCCTCGAGATCGACGATGCCGGCCTTGATGCCGGTGCCTCCGATGTCGACCCCGACCGCCCGGTCCGTCTTCTTCGCCATGGTCCTCAGCCTAGCCAAGGCCGCCCACCCCATCAGTAGGATCGACACGGACGACGAATCAAGGGGGACCGACGTGTCGGAGACCGAGAACAAGTACTGGTACAACCTGTCCACCAGGGCTGTGGAGCAGGGCTACGCGTCACCCGCGGTCGACCGCGTCGGCCCGTTCGACACGGCCGAAGAGGCGGCGAACGCACCCGAGCTGCTGAAGCAGCGATCACGCGCGTGGGCGGACGACGATGCCCGCGACGACGCGTGGGGCGCGTCTGCGCCGGGCACGGACCCCGAGCGCCACTAGGCTGGAGAGCGGCCTGACGCCGCGGAGGGAAGCATGGACAAGCAGCGCGATTTCGTCTTGCGGACGATCGAGGAGCGGGGCGTCAAGTTCGTCCGACTCTGGTTCACCGATGTCATCGGAACACTCAAGTCGGTGGCGATCGCCCCGGCAGAGGTCGAGGGGGCCTTCGCCGAAGGCTTGGGCTTCGACGGATCCGCAATCGAGGGTCTGACCCGGTCGTTCGAGTCCGACCTGCTGGCTCATCCCGACCCCTCGACGTTCCAGATCCTGCCGTGGCGGGGCGAGATCGACCCGACCGCGCGCATGTTCTGCGACATCACCACCCCCGACGGGCAGCCCGCCGTCGCCGACCCGCGGCACGTGCTCAAGCGCACGCTCGCCAAGGCCGCCGAGCGCGGGTTCACGTTCTACACGCATCCCGAGATCGAGTTCTACCTGCTCAAGTCGTCCTCGTACGGCGCTGACGGACCCGAGCCGGTCGATTCCGCCGGCTACTTCGACAACGTGCCGGGCGGCACGGCGCACGACTTCCGCCGACGCTCCGTGCGCATGCTCGAGGACCTGGGCATCTCGGTCGAGTTCAGCCACCACGAGGGCGGCCCCGGGCAGAACGAGATCGATCTGCGCTACGCCGACGCGCTCGCGACGGCCGACAACATCATGACCTTCCGCACGGTGATCAAAGAGGTCGCGATCGAGCAGGGCGTCTATGCGACGTTCATGCCCAAACCCCTCAGCGGCCACCCCGGCAGCGGCATGCACACGCACATGTCCCTCTTCGAGGGCGATGTCAACGCGTTCTACGAAGAGGGCGGCGAATACCAGCTGTCGAAGGTCGGCCGGCAGTTCATCGCCGGCCTACTCCGCCACGCCAACGAGATCTCGGCCGTGACCAACCAGTTCGTCAACTCCTACAAGCGCCTGTGGGGCAGCGACGAGGCTCCGAGCTTCATCTGCTGGGGACACAACAACCGCTCGGCCCTCGTGCGCGTGCCGATGTACAAGCCGAACAAGAGCCAGTCCTCGCGGGTCGAGTACCGCGCGCTGGACTCGGCGGCCAACCCCTACCTCGCGTACGCGCTCATGCTCGCGGCCGGTCTCAAGGGCATCGAGGAGGGGTATGAGCTTCCCCCCGAGGCCGAGGACAACGTCTGGTCGCTCAGCGACTCCGAGCGCCGCGCGCTCGGATACGCGCCGCTGCCGACGAGCCTCGACCACGCGCTCGAGTACATGGAGGAGAGCGAGCTCGTCGCCGAGACGCTCGGCGAGCAGGTCTTCACCTATGTGCTCAAGAACAAGCGTCGCGAGTGGGCCGCGTACCGCGACCAGGTGACGCCGTTCGAGCTGAAGAGCAACCTCGAGATGCTCTGACCGGCATCCTCCCCGCATGGCAGCTCCCGAGCGCTCGTCGGCGCTGACGGCACTCGCGCGGATCGGCTTCGCCGATCTGGCGGCGGCCGATGCGTGCCTGGCCGAGCTCGAGGGTCTGATCGGTGTGCCCCGCGAACAGCTGGTGGCGGATGCTGCCTCCGCGGCCGATCCGGACTGCGCGACCGCGGGGCTCGTCGCGGTCGCCCGCCGTGATTCCGGCCCGTTGCGTGCGGTGCTCGCCACGACGCACGGGCGTCGCGCGGTGTGGGCGCTGCTCGGGGCATCGGAGGGATTCGGCGCGTTCTACGCGCGGCATCCCGAGGAGATCGTGCATCTGGGCACGCCGCACATCGCACTGCCCAGCGCGGCGCAGATGCAGCACGACCTGCTCGAGAGTGTCGGCGCGGTGGACGGTTTCGCCGAGGACGGCGGTGAGAGCTCGTGGGTGGCGCTGCGTATCGGCTATCGGCGCCTCGTCTCGCGCATCGCGGTGTTCGACCTGCTCGCCCCGGATGCGGTGGAGGCCGTGCGCGCCGTTTCCGCGGCTCTGGCCGACGCCGCGGCGGCAGCACTCGAAGCCTCGCTCGCGGTGGCGCGGACGCGCATCTCGACGCCCGGTCTCGCGCCCGGCGCCCTGTTCTCGCGCGAGGCCGTCGCAGACGCCCGACTCGCGATCATCGGAATGGGCAAGACGGGTGCGCGCGAGCTGAACTACGTCTCGGACGTCGACGTCATCTTCGTCGGTGGTGCCTCTCCGGAGGCGATGGAGCGGATCGGCGCCAGCCGGGTGATCGACATCGCGACGCGTCTCGCCGTGCAGACGATGCGCGGCGTATCGGAGTTCGAGGTCGAGCCCCCGCTCTGGGAGGTGGACGCGAACCTGCGGCCCGAGGGATCCCAGGGCGCGCTGGTGCGCACGCTGGATTCGCACCTGACGTACTACGAGCGCTGGGCGAAGAGCTGGGAGTTCCAGGCTCTGCTCAAAGCCCGCGCGATCGCCGGAGACGAGCAGCTCGGCGCCGACTACGTCGAGGCCGTCCAGCCCAAGGTGTGGACGAGCGGCGCGCGGGAGAACTTCGTCGACTCGGTGCAGCGCATGCGGGAGCGGGTCACGGAGCACATCCCCGCCGACGATGTGCCGTATCAGCTCAAACTGGGGCCCGGCGGCATCCGCGACATCGAATTCACCGTCCAGCTGCTGCAACTGGTGCACGGGCTCACCGACGAGTCGATCCGGCATCGGAGCACCCTCGATGCGCTCGACGCTCTCGTCGGTGGGGGGTACATCGGACGCACCGAAGCATCGGCCTTCGCACACGACTACCGTGTGCTGCGCCTGCTCGAGCATCGGCTGCAGCTGGTGCGCCTGAGCCGCACACATCTCATGCCGCGTACACCCGAGGGATTGCGCACCCTCGCGCGCTCGTCCGGACTCGCGCAGACCGGTGCCGGAGTTCAGGAGGTGTGGGACCGCGTCAAGCGAGAGGTGCGCGAGATCCATGTGCGGCTGTTCTACCGGCCGCTTCTCTCGGCGGTCGCGTCGCTGCCCGAAGAGCAGCGCGAGCTCTCCACCGAGCAGGCGCACGATCGTCTGGCGGCGATCGGATTCCGGGATCCCGCGGGGGCGTTGCGCACGATCGGCAGCCTCACGAGCGGTCTGAGTCGCAAGGCGACGATCCAGCGGCATCTGATGCCCGTCATGATCCGATGGTTCGCCGACGGGGTCGACCCCGACTACGGACTGCTGGCATTCCGAAGGATCAGCGAGCGGCTCGGCGACACACCCTGGTTCCTGCGGATGCTGCGCGACTCATCGGGTGCCGCCGAGCGGCTGACCCGCGCGCTGTCGGGTTCACGATACGTCGGGGAGCTGATGGAGTGGATCCCCGAGTCCGTCGCATGGCTCGACGACGACGCCGACCTGCGCCCTCGCCCGGGAGTGGTGCTGCAGGAGGAGGCGCGTGCCATCCAGAAGCGGCACGAGACGATCGACGACGCGATGCGCGCCGTGCGATCGCTGCGGCGCCGCGAGTTGCTGCGCACGGCCGTCGCGGCGGTGCTCGGTGTGCTGACGATCGAGGAGTTGGCGGACAGCCTCACGACGATCACCGAGGTGACGCTGCAGTCGACGCTTCGCGCCGTGCGACGGCAGGTCGTGCCTCCCGAGGACGCGGATCTCGACTTCGCGATCATCGCGATGGGGCGCTTCGGGGGAGCGGAGCTCGGGTTCGGGTCCGACGCGGACGTGCTGTACGTGTATCGGCCCGAAGGAGTCGCTCCTGAGCGCGCGAACGAGCTCGCTCGCAAGATCGTCACCGAGCTGCGCCGTGTGTCGGAGGACTACCGCGTGCCTCTCGATCTCGATGCGGATCTACGCCCGGAGGGCCGCACCGGACCGCTCGTGCGCTCGCTGGAGTCGTACGCGGAGTACTACCGTCGCTGGTCACTGTCGTGGGAGGCGCAGGCGCTCCTGCGCGCTCGTGGTGTTGCAGGATCCGTCAAGCTGATCCGCGCGTTCATGCAGCTCGCGGACGACCTCCGCTATCCCGTCGATCCCGATGAGAAGGGCCTTCGCGAGATCAAGCGCATCAAGGCGCGCGTCGAGAACGAGCGCCTTCCGCAGGGTGTCGATCGAGCGCGTCACCTCAAGCTCGGCCCGGGCACCCTCAGCGACGTGGAGTGGCTCGTCCAGCTCATCCAGCTCCAGCACGCGCGAGCGCACCCCTCACTGCGGACGACGTCAACCCTCGGTGCGCTGGATGCCGCCGTCGCGGCCGGTCTCATCGGCGAGACATCGGCCGGCCGGCTGGCCGAGGCCTGGCACCTGTCGACTCGGTTGCGTTCGGCGAACACGCTCCTGTCGGGCCAGACCAGCGATGTGCTGCCCACCGACCGGCGTCAGCTCGATGGCATCGGCCGCAT
>NZ_QFPF01000100.1 GCF_003248605.1 Microbacterium sp. | reverse complement strand
CACGCGACCGACGAGGGCGCCGGTGGCTCCGCCGATGAGGCCCAGGCCCGCGTACTGCTCGAGACGCGCGCGCGAGTCGGCGATGTCGAGGTTTCGCATCGTGAGCTGACCGATGCGGTCGACGGGCCCGAAGGCGGCGTCGCCCACACGTTCCATCGACAGCTTCTCCGGCGCGTAGGAGAGCGTCGAGCCCGTCGTGTCGAGAATCGTGTAGTCGTCTCCGCGCCGCAGGCGCAGGGTGACGGATCCCGAGATCGAGGTGCCGACCCACTTCTGGATCGAGTCGCGCAGCATGAGCGACTGCGGGTCGAGCCAGCGTCCCTCGTACATCAGGCGACCGAGGCGCCGGCCCTGCTCGTGGTAGGTCGCCAGGGTGTCTTCGTTGAGGATGCCATTGACCAGCCGCTCGTAGGCGATGAACAACAGGGCCATGCCCGGCGCCTCGTAGATACCGCGACTCTTGGCCTCGATGATGCGGTTCTCGATCTGGTCGCTCATCCCGAGGCCGTGGCGGCCGCCGATCGTGTTGGCCTGGCGGACCAGCTCGACCGGGTCGCCGTACTCCGTGCCGTTGAGCGCGACGGGTCGACCCGCTTCGAACGTGACCGTGACGTCCTCGGTGTCGATGGTGATCGCGGGGTCCCAGAATCGCACGCCCATGATCGGCTCGACGGTCTCGAGCGAGACGTCCAGGTGCTCGAGTGTCTTGGCTTCGTGCGTCGCGCCCCAGATGTTGGCGTCGGTCGAGTAGGCCTTCTCAGCCGAGTCGCGATACGGGAAACCGTGTGCGACGAGCCATTCGCTCATCTCCTTGCGTCCGCCGAGCTCGGTGACGAAGTCGGCGTCGAGCCAGGGCTTGTAGACGCGCAGGCGGGGGTTGGCGAGCAGGCCGTAGCGGTAGAAGCGCTCGATGTCGTTGCCCTTGTAGGTCGACCCGTCGCCCCAGATGTCGACGCCGTCCTCCTTCATGGCGCGCACGAGCAGGGTGCCGGTGACGGCGCGCCCGAGCGGTGTCGTGTTGAAGTAGGTGCGACCACCCGAGCGGATGTGGAAGGCCCCGCACGCCAGGGCGACGAAGCCCTCCTCGACCAGCGCGGTCTTGGCGTCCACGAGCCGGGCGACCTCGGCGCCGTACTCGAGCGCCCGGCCGGGCACCGCGTCGACGTCGGGCTCATCGGGCTGACCGAGGTCGCCGGTGTAGGTGCAGGGGATCGCGCCCTTGTCGCGCATCCAGGCGACGGCCACGGAGGTGTCCAGCCCTCCCGAAAAGGCGATGCCGACGCGCTCGCCGACGGGCAGGGACTGGAGGACCTTCGACATGGCCTCCAGTCTAGTGAGGGCGGATGCGCTCACTCAGCGCACGGCTGTGGCGACAGCATCCCGCTTTTCAGCGGCGAGATGGGCCGAGAACAGGAGATGGGTCGAGGACAGGAGCGGTGTGCCGCGCGGATCCTGTTCTCGGCGCGACTCCTGTCGTGGGTGCGGTCAGTGCGGCGATTGCACGCCGGGCGCGGTGCGGGATGCTGCCACCCGGGCGCCGCGCCAGCGCCCGACCGCGACGACGCCGAACGCGACGGTGACGATCGCGACGGCGATGCCGACGACGTACCCGATGACCCCGAGGTATCCGCCGGCGACGACGTTCGGATCGAGGAAGGGATACGGGTACCAGTACGGCACCCCCGTGCCCGGGTTGGTGATGTAGGGAGCCCGCACCAGCGTGTACAGGGCCCACGCGATCGGGTAGATCGCCACGATCAACGCCGCGCGCCACGGCAGCGCACGGCGGCGATAGCCGATGAGGGCGTCGACGAGCAGGAAGACGGGCACCCAGACGTGCAGGATCTCGTTCGACCAGCCCACGACGGCGCCCGGGGCCTGCTCGATGCCGCGCAGCAGGGTGTTGTAGACGATTCCGGTGACGACCATGTAGGTGGTCACGCAGGTGACGGCGAGGGCGATGCCCCAGGGTTCGGGGGTGGTGTCGCGTCGGCGGCGCAGCGCCCAGATCGCCGCGATCGCCAGGACGACCGCTGTGGCGAGGTTGGACTGGATCGTGAAGAAGCTGAAGAAGTTCGTCACCATCGTCGGAATGTGAGAGCCGTACGGGGTCGGGCTGACGAGGGCGAGGCTCAGCGAGCGCTCGAACTGGGCGAAGACGGCGACGACGGCCGCGGCGGCCACGAGCAGTCGAACGATCGGGTACAGCATGACCCTCCAGGGCGTCGACGGTGGGGCCAGGATATCGGCCCGGTAGGATCGTCAGGGCCGTCCGCGCCGCCCGGCGCCCGTCCCCAGGGGGTAGACCAATGCCAGGCATCGTGATCGTCGGCGTGCAGTGGGGCGACGAAGGAAAAGGCAAGGCGACCGACCTGCTCGGTGACCGCACCGACTGGGTCGTCAAATTCAACGGCGGCAACAACGCCGGACACACCGTGGTGATCGGCGACGAGAAGTACGCCCTGCACCTGCTGCCCTCGGGCATCCTCTCGTCCGGCGTGAACGCCGTCATCGGCAACGGCGTGGTCGTGGACCTCGAGGTGCTCTTCTACGAGCTCGAGGCGCTGAGCGCGCGCGGCGTCGACACGTCGCGGCTGCGCATCAGCGCGAACGCGCACATCATCACGCAGTACCACCGCACCCTCGACAAGGTCACCGAGCGCTTCCTGGGCAAGCGTCAGATCGGCACCACGGGGCGCGGCATCGGGCCCGCCTACGCCGACAAGATCAACCGCGTCGGCATCCGCGTGCAGGACCTCTTCGACGAGAACATCCTGCGCCAGAAGGTCGAGGGCGCGCTCGATCAGAAGAATCACCTGCTGGTGAAGGTCTTCAACCGTCGAGCCATCACCGTCGACGAGATCGTCGAAGACCTGCTCTCCTACGCCGAGCGGGTGCGTCCGATGGTCGATGACACCGGTCTGCTCCTGAACAACGCGCTCGACGCGGGCGACGTGGTCGTCTTCGAGGGCGGACAGGCCACGATGCTGGATGTCGACCACGGCACCTACCCGTTCGTCACCTCCTCGTCGGCGACCGCCGGCGGTGCGGCGATCGGCTCCGGTGTGGGCCCCAACCGGCTCGATCGCATCGTGGGCATCGTCAAGGCCTACACGACCCGCGTCGGGTCGGGCCCGTTCCCGACCGAGCTCTTCGACGAGCAGGGCGAATGGCTGCGCTCGCGCGGATTCGAGTTCGGCACGACCACGGGCCGCCCCCGCCGCGTGGGCTGGTACGACGCGCCCATCACGCGCTACGCCACACGGATCAACGGCATCACCGACCTCGTGCTGACCAAGCTCGACATCCTCTCGGGTCTTGATCAGATCCCGGTGTGCGTCGCGTACGACGTCGACGGCGAGCGTTTCGACGAGGTGCCGGTCAACCAGACCGACTTCCACCACGCGACGCCCATCCTCGAGTACTTCCCGGGCTGGAAGCAGGACATCTCCGGGGCCCGCGCCTTCGACGATCTGCCGATCGAGGCGCAGGACTACGTGCTCGCCCTCGAGCAGATGAGCGGAACCCGCATCTCGGTGATCGGCGTCGGGGCGGCGCGCGACGCCGTCATCGTGCGCCACGACCTGGTCGACTGACCTTGCAGTTCTGGGTCGGCGGCTGGGGTCCCGAGATGGACTCGGCCGCCGAGGGCGTCGGTGCGCTCGCCGCGGGCGGGCTCGATGACGGCTCGGCGGGAGGGCCACTCGGATTCGTCGGCACGGCCGCCCGGGCGGCATCCCCCTCGTGGCTCGCGGCGCATCCCTCCCTCGACGTCGTCTACGCGACGCTCGAGAGCGAGGGCCGGCTGCAGGGCTACCGGCGCACCGGGCCGTCCGCGCTCGTGCCGCTCGGCCGCGCGGTCGAGGTCGGCGACGCCGTCTGCCACGCCGCGGTGTCTCCCGACGGTGCCCTTCTCGTCGCCTCGTGCTGGGGTGATGGCCGGGTCGTGCGCATCGGGCTGGATGCTGTCGGCAGGCCGGTTTCCCGCGTCGAGGCCGCCGCGGCGGTCGATCCGCACGCGGGCTCGGGCTCGGGTTCGGGTTGGGGCTCGGGCGCAGGTGCGGGTGTTGGCGCGGGTGCGGGTCCTGCGTCGGCGGGAGCCGATGCGGCGACGGCGGTCGCGGTCGCAGGTGCGGGTGTCGGCGCGGGTGCGGGTCCAGCGGGTGCGGGTTCACCCTGGGCTGGTGCAGGAGGGGTGGACCTCGCCGCGGCCGCCCGTGCGCTGCGGGAAGCGGCGGGTGCGGAGTTCGCCCATCTGGTGCCCGATCACGACCGGGAGGACCCGGGCGCTGTCGCCGCAGCATCCACCGTCGAGGGCGAGCCCGCGGAGGCGCCCGTGCGCGTCTCACGGGCTCATGCCGCCGCGTTCCTGCCCTGCGGGCGCATCGCGACCACTGATCTCGGCTTCGATCTCGTGCGCATCTGGCGCGTGGATGCCGCAGGGCTCCGTGCCGACCACGAGGTGGTGCTGCCGCAGGGCTGCGGACCGCGGCACATGGTCGTGCACCCGAGCGGGCATCTCTATGTCGTGACGGAGTTCTCGTGCGAGGTGTTCGTGCTCGCCCCCGATGGGAGTGGACGGTGGGGACTCGTCGGCGGGATGCCCGCGCCCGTCGGGTATCTTGCCGGCGACACGGGCGCCGAGATCGCCCTTTCGCGCGATGCGGAGTTCGTCTACACCGGTCTGCGCGGGAGCAACACCATCGCGGTCGCGCGGGTGCGCGGCCAGGGTGAGACGCTGGCGCCGGTCGCGCTCGTCGAGTCGGGGGTGGACTGGCCGCGGCATCACCTTGTCGTGCGCGACACGATGCTCGTCGCCGGTCAGCGCTCGAACGACGTGGTGTCGTTCTCGCTGGACATCCGCACCGGCGTGCCCGGTCGCGTGCGGCATCGCGCCGCGGTTCCAGCGCCCACGCGGCTGCTGCCCGCCCGGCCCTGATCGCGCCGGCGTCGCGCGTCTGGGTCGCCTCCGGGCCTTGCGGCCCGGCCTCGGCGCCGGCGCCCGTTCCGGCCCCGCGCCCGCGTCCGCCCCGGCGCCGGCGCCCGCCCCGAACCCACATTTTTGCAGCGAACCGACATCCGTCGTGTGGTGGCTCGCTGCAAGAATGTGGGTTCGACGATCGGGCCGGGTAGCGCGACGCCGACCGCGCAACGCGCCGACCGCGCAACGCGCCGACCGCGCAACGCGCCGACCGCGCAACCGCCCGACCGCGCGACACCGACAGCGCGACGCAGGGAGACCGTTCCCCCGAGACCGCGCGACCGGCGCGGCGCCGTGTCAGACCTTGGCGTCCTGGCGTGGCACCCAGATCTGCTTGATGATCAGCAGGATCGAGGCCGAGATCGGGATCGCCACGAGCGCTCCGATGAGTCCGAGCAGCGTGCCACCGACGAGGGCGCCGATGACGACGAGCGCTCCGGGCACGTCCACGGCGCGGGACATAATGCGGGGCGTCAGCACGTATGCCTCGATCTGCATGTACACGAGGTAGACGAGGGCGAAGATCAAGGCGGCGACCGGGCTGGTGAACAGGGCGATGATGCTCGCGAAGATCCAGAACAGCACCGAACCGATCATCGGGATGAGGGTGATCAGGAACGCGAGGACCGCCATGAGTGCGGGAAAGGGCAATCCGAGCAGCGCGTGCAGGATGAAGGCCACGACGGAGTTCGCGAACGCGAGCGTGACCTGGCCCATCAGGTAACTGCCGATCGAGCCGGTGATCTGCTCCGTCATCGCCGCGAGGTTCGTGCGACCGCGCGCCGGAGTGAGGCGGTAGAACGCCTGCTTCATGGTCGGCAGCGACCCGAGGAAGAACAGCGTCAGCACGAGCGTGGTGAACCCGCCCGACACGACGGCCACCAGCCCCACACCGAACTGGAGGGCGCCCCCGCCGATCGTCGCGAGATGGCCGGGGTCGGTGAGGAAGCTCTGCAGAGCGGACAGCATGTCGGTCAGGCTCGCCCCGAACATGTCCTCGAGCGACTGGAACCACTCGGTCTGCTGCATCGATTGGATAAGGGTGGGGATGTCGCGGATGAACTGCGAGATCTGCGAGACGACCGTCGGGATGATCAGCCACAGCACGGCCACCACGACGACGACGAGCCCGAGCACGACGATCACGATGGACCACCCGCGCGGCACGCCGAGCTTCATGAGTCGATTGACGATCGGCTCGAGGCCCAGCGCGGCGAACAGCGCGAGCATGATGTAGATGAGCACGGTCGAAAGGTTCGACACGGCGAGCCCGATCACGAAGGCGGTGAGGGCGCCGAGGGTGACCATGAGACCGACCGCGAAGGGGCGGTCGATGCGCGCCCAGAACGAGCGGGCGGGCTCGCTTGTGACGGGGGTCGGCTGGTACGTGTCGGCGGCGACGACGTAGTGCGGATCGCCCGGGGCCGGAGCGAGGGTGAAGGAGTCGGCCGGGCTGGGTGCCTTCGCGGGCCGGGGCTGCTTTGCGCGGCGCCGCCGCGGCAGGGGCTCGTCGTCCGCATCGCGCGCTGCGCGGGGCGTCTTCTCGCTCATGGTCACACTCTAGGGGCGCGAGAGCGCGCTGCAGGTACCCTCGGTGGGGAGGAGGCCGACGTGAGCCAAGAGACCGATCCGCGCGAAGAGCTGCTGCGGCTGCGCGCCAGCATCGACAACATCGACGCCGCGCTGGTGTACATGCTGGCCGAGCGTTTTCGCTGCACCAAGCAGGTCGGTGTGCTCAAGGCCACGCACGAGATGCCCGCGTCCGACCCGACGCGCGAGGTCGAGCAGGTCGCGCGCCTGCGCCGCCTGGCGCTCGACGCCGACCTCGACCCGGCGTTCGCCGAGAAGTGGTTCAACTTCGTCGTCGCCGAGGTGATCCACCACCACGAGCAGGCGGCGAACGGGCGCTGAGGGGCGGAGGCGGCGCGGATGCTGGAGCCACAGCCCGCGGCGGGCCTAGCATTCGCTCATGACCCGTGAACTCCCCGTCGGCTCGCTGATCGGCTCGGACCTGCCCGCCCCCGCACACGTGCTCGCACCTCGTCTGAATCGACACACGTTCTGGTGCGGCCAGAGCGGTTCGGGAAAGACCTACGCGTTGGGGGTTCTCCTCGAGCAGGTGCTGCTGCACACGCGGCTGCCGCTGGTGATCCTCGACCCGAACTCCGACTTCGTGCGCCTCGGCGAGGTGCGCCAGGGTGTCGCCGCCGATGCGGCCGCGGAGCTGGCGTCGCGGGACATCCGCGTCTTCCGTCCCGGTGATGCCGTTCGGCCGCTGCACGCGCGCTTCCTGCAGCTGCCGCTGCGCTCGCGGGCCGCGCTCATGCAGATCGATCCGCTGGTCGATTTCGATGAGTACAACACGATGCTGCGTTTCGAGGACGAGATGCCGCACGTCAAGGACGGTGACCTCGTGGCGCACCTGCGCGCGGGTGAGGGCACGATCCGTCAACGACTCGCTACGCGCCTCGAGAACCTGGGTGTCGCCGACTGGGATCTGTGGGCGTGGGGCAAGCGGTCGATCACCGACGACATCGATGAGCGGCCCGATGCGGCCGTGCTCGATCTCGGCGGCTTCTCGACGCAGGCGGAGGCGCGCGCGGCGGCGCTCGCTGCGCTCGATCACCTCTGGGAGAAGCGGGAGGAGCGCATCGGGCGGCTCATCGTCATCGACGAGGCGCACAACCTGTGCCCGCCCGACCCCGCGAGCCCGGTCGATCGCCTGCTCACCGAACGCATCGTGCAGATCGCCGCCGAGGGACGCAAGTACGGGCTGTGGCTGCTGCTCTCCACGCAGCGTCCCACCAAGGTGCACCCCAACGCTCTCTCGCAGTGCGACAACCTCGCGCTCATGCGCATGAGCTCGCCTCGGGACCTCGACGATCTCGCCGAGGTGTTCGGGTACGCGCCGATGTCGCTGCTGGAGCGCTCCCCGGGATTCGCGCAGGGCCAGGCGCTCTTCGCGGGCGGGTTCGTGCAGGCGCCCGCCCTCGTGCAGATGGGCGAGCGCCTGGCACAGGAGGGCGGACGTGATGTGCCGGTTCCGCTGCGGTGACGCGACAGCATCCATCGCCCCTGCGGCGAGCGGTTAGGGGACCGCGCGCCGCAGGGTGAGGAACGAGGATGCCGCGAGCACCGCGATCAGCAGCAGACCCCACAGGGTCAGGCCCGAGGCACCCTGCACCGCGAACCACTCGAACACGCGAGCCCAGGCGTTCATGCGGCCGGTCAGCCACATGAGGCCGACGAGCACCAGGCCGATGCCGACGAGCACGACGGTCAGCCACAGTGCACCGAACCGCTTGTAGATCGTGGCCGCCCAGAACCCGATGACGAAGAACAACATGGCCAGGGCGAAGTAGAACAGACCCGCCATCGCGGGCCCGGCGGCCCAGATCCAGTCGAGGTAGAAGAAGTAGCCGTTGACCCCCCACCCGCCCGTCGCACGCTCGATCAGGCCGCCGGCGACGAAGATGAGCGCCAGGATGCCGCCGGTCAGCACCGCCGTGAGCAGCGTGCCGAGGTAGAACTCGCGCCGGGTGACGCTCATCGCCTGCGAGAACGGAAACGTCAGCGTGAGCGCCTGCACCCCGACGACACCGAAGTACCACAGCGGCGCCTGCGCGCCTCCGCCGTACTTGGGGCTGTCGACGGGGATCATCGACCAGATCAGCAGACTCAGCACGAAGGCTCCCGCGAGCACGATCAGCGGCACCCAGATGTAGGTCTGCCGGTTGATCAGCTGCATGCGGACGACATTGAGTGTGCGACTCATCGGAGTGCTCCTTCATCGACGGTGGATGCTGCGGCGCGATCTTCGGCCGCCTTCTGGGTGACGCGCACGATCAGCTGCTGCAGCGACACGGGTGCGACGTCGAGGCCCGTCGCGTCGAGCTCGGCGCGGTCGGCCGCGTCCAGATGACCGAGAACGGTGACCGAGGCGACGCGGCCGAGCGTCTCGCGATGCAGCACCTCGCGCCCCGCGGTGAACGCGTCGACCGCGCTCGCGTCGCCGACGATGTTCGTGGCGCGATCGCGCACGGCGTCGGTGTCTTCGTCCATGAGGATGCGGCCCTGATCGATGACGATGACCTTCTCGATGAGGTTCGAGACCTCGTCGATCAGGTGGCTCGAGAGGATCACCGTGCGCGGGTGCTCGGTGTAGTCCTCGAGCAGGCGGTCGTAAAAGATCTGACGGGCGACGGCGTCGAGGCCCAGGTACGGCTCGTCGAA
>NZ_QFPF01000168.1 GCF_003248605.1 Microbacterium sp. | reverse complement strand
AGGACCGCACGAGTCGCGCGATGGCGTCGGTGGCTTCCTTGATCTTGATGTCCGCCTCGTCGCCTCCCGCCCGCGCGGCGTCGACGACGCAGTGTTTGAGGTGCTCATCGAGCAGCCCTACGGCAACGACCTGCAGCGCGCTGGTGAGCGCGCTGATCTGCGTCAGGATGTCAATGCAATACTTCTCGTCTTCGACCATCTTGTGCACGCCGCGCGCCTGCCCCTCGATGCGCTTCAGCCGGTTGAGGAACTTGGATTTGTCGGTGATGTAGCCGTGTCCGGCGGACCCGGATCCGGATTCGGTCTCCGACTCGTGGATGAGCTCGTCAACGGTGGATGACATGGCGCGACCTCCTGGCGGTTTAGGGCTAGCGATTTAGGACGGAGCGGACGGATGCCTCGGGCTGCAGATCGAGGCGTCGGAGCAGCTGGGCGTTGATTGCGACGACGATCGTCGACAGTGACATCAGGATCGCACCAATCGACATCGGCAGCACGAATCCGATCGGCGCGAGCACGCCGGCGGCTAGCGGGACCGAGATCAAGTTGTAACCGGCGGCCCACCACAGGTTCTGCTGCATCTTGCGGTAGCTCGCCCGCGAAAGCTCGATGACTGACACTACCGAGCGGGGGTCGGAGCTGGCGAGGATGACTCCGGCGGAGGCGATCGCGACGTCGGTGCCGGCGCCGATTGCGATGCCGACATCGGCCTGCGCGAGGGCGGGGGCATCGTTTACGCCATCGCCCACCATCGCGACCTTGCGTCCGCCGTGTTGTAGTTCGGCGACCTTCGCGGACTTGTCTTCGGGGCGGACGCCCGCGAAGTACCGGTCGATGCCGAGTTCGCCCGCGACTGTGCGCGCGACGGCATCTGCGTCGCCGGTGATCATGACGACTTCGACCCCGAGGGCGTGCAGCGCGTCGACGGCTTCGCGCGATTCGGGCCGGATCTCGTCCGCGAGCCGTAGCCCGCCGATGACCGCGCCGTTCTGCATGACGTGCAGGATGATCGCGCCCTCATCTCGCCACGCGTCGGCGGCGGGGATCTCGGATGCTGCGGCCTCGGCGAGCAGTGCCGGCCCGCCGACTCGGATCTCGGTGCCCTCGACCATCGCCGTGACGCCGACGGCGGGGGAGGAGCGAAAGCCGGATGCGCGCGGCACGTCCAGGCCCTGATCGTGTGCGGCGCGCACGATTGCCCTGGCCAGCGGATGCTCGCTGTCGGCTTCGGCCGCGGCGGCGAAGCGCAGCACGGTGTCGGGGTCGACATCCCCCACCGTCTGCACGTCGGTGACGGTCGGCTCACCCTTGGTGAGCGTGCCGGTCTTGTCGAAGAGCACGGCATCGATCGTGCGCATGCTCTCGAGCGCCAGGCGGTCCTTGACGAGCACGCCCCCGCGCGCGGCGCGCTCGGTCGCAATCGACACCACGAGGGGGATCGCGAGCCCGAGCGCATGCGGGCACGCGATCACCAGCACCGTGATGGTTCGCACGACGGCGGCGTCCGGATTGCCGAGGACGCTCCAGACGAGCGCGGTGATCACGGCGGACGCGAGTGCAAACCAGAACAGCCACGCTGCGGCGCGGTCGGCGAGACGTTGCGCCCGCGACGACGAGGCCTGCGCCTCGGTGACGAGCCGCTGGATGCCGGCGAGGGTGGTGTCGTCACCCGTCGCGGTGATCCGCACGCGCAGTCCCGAATCGGTGGCGACGGTGCCCGCGACGACCGGGTCGCCCACACCGCGCGACACGGTGCGGGATTCCCCCGTGACCATGGACTCGTCCATGTCGGCGCTGCCATCGACGATGCGCCCATCGGCGGGAACACTGCCCCCGGGGCGGACGATCACGACGTCGTCGACCCGGAGGTCGGAGGGGGAGACAGTGACCACGTCGTCGTCTTCGACCCGTTCGGCCTCGTCGGGCAAGAGCGCCGCGAGCGAGTCGAGGGCCGAGGTGGTCTGTGCGAGCGAGCGCATTTCGATCCAGTGCCCGAGCAGCATGATCACGATCAGCAGCGCCAGCTCCCACCAGAACTCGAGCTCGTGATCCAACAGCCCGAGGCTCGCGCCCCAGGAGGCGAGGAACGCGACGGTGATGGCGAGGGCGATCAGCAGCATCATGCCGGGGGTGCGGGCACGCAATTCGGCGACCGCACCGGTGAGGAACGGGCGCCCGCCCCACACATACATGACGGTACCTAGCGCGGGGGCGATGAATGCGGCGCCCGGGAAGTCGGGCAGCTGGTATCCGACGAGCATCGCAAACATGCTCGAGAACGCCACGACGGGTACGGCAATGATCAGGTTGATCCAGAACAGCCGACGAAATTGCATTACGTGATCGGCCCCGTGGCCCGCATGTGCCCCGCCGTGTTCTGAGTGTGCGTCGTGCTCTGCCATCTGTCCGGTGTGCTGAACGTGCTCCCCGGGGTGCGTCCCCCCAGGGGCGTGGTCAGAGGTGTTTGAGGTCATGGGCCTTTCCTATCGACAACGTCGTCGCGATCATCGGGTGGAACAGAGTGAGCGAGCGATTCAGCGGGCTCCATCGAGCCCGCATGTCATATCCATACCCGAAACTCGTTCATCGACATGACAACTTCCCCTCCTGGGGGGTCGCCTTTGTTGGTATGGCGACAAGTTCACTGTATACCCCCATTGGGTATGGCGGCCGTGCGCGAGACGCTCTGGCTTGCTACGTACGTGTGACTTAGTACCGCAGCCCCCTACCGGTATGCAACCCCCTCCGTGGATGGGTATGCCCGTTGTAGCGTGCCGCTGGTCGGGCATCCGCCCGGCGGGAAAGGAGCAATGACGATGACCATTACGGGAGACATGCTGCGCACCCACCCGAAGGCCGATGCGAGCAATGCGCTGCTGACGTGTATCGAGGCGTGCGTGGAGTGCGCCCAGTCGTGTGCCGCGTGCGCTGACGCGTGCCTCAGCGAGGACATGGTCGCGGAGCTCACCGAATGCATCCGCAAGAACCTAGACTGCGCCGACGTCTGCGCCGCGACCGCTGCCGTACTGACCCGCCAGACGGGCAGCAACCCCGACACTATTCGTGCGCCGAGCCGCGTGCGCCGCTTGCGCGGAGGAGTGCGAGCAGCACGCCGAGATGCACGAGCACTGCAAGATCTGCGCAGAGGCGTGCCGCCACTGCGAGCAGGCCTGCGTCGAGATGCTCGCCGCCTGAGAGCGCGACCGATCGCGCCTCGACCGACGAGAGGCAATCGACGGTACGAATGAGTGAATGATTACGAATGAGTGAAGGAGGAGATGATCCGTTTGTCGACGAATCAGAACAACGACCAACAGCGTGACCACAACGAGCACCAGACGGAGCAGAAGTCGCGGATGCAGATGCCGATGTATCTGCGATTCGCGGCGATGATCCTCACCGCGATGGTCGTCATGTATTGGGTGATGTTCGCCGGTTCGTGGGAGTGGGGCCACGTCCGCTTCAGCGAGAGCCGTGTGTTCATGGCGGTCACGATGGGCGGCACCATGGTGTTGGTCATGATCGCCTGGATGCTGAACATGTACAAGAACACGAAAGCGAACATCGCGATCGTCGCAGTCGGGGTTTTGCTGATCGGCGGCGGCATCGCTCTCGACCGCAGCCAGATCACGGTGGATGACACGGACTGGATGAGCGCAATGATCCCGCATCACTCGCTCGCCATCACCCGTTCCGAACGGGCGCAGATTCAGGATGTGCGCGTGTGCGAACTCGCGATCTCGATCAGCGAAGCTCAGCGAAACGAGATCCTCGAGATGGACTGGCTGATCAAGGACATCGAGGAGAACGGCATCGCCGCCACTGTCGCCGAGGCTGAGGCCCGCGAGGTACCCGAGTTCGATCGCGCCGCCGCGCGCCAGTGCCCCGCCGAGTAACTGGCGTAGGAGCCCGACGGGCATGTTACGCCGCATCGCCATCTGAGGCTGAAGCGGTGGTGCTTGCCTAGTCGAAGGAGAGAATGAAAGTCGAGGAACGACGCGATGCTGCCGGAGACTATGAACGTGCTGTCCGTCGTAGTCGGTGTCGCACTGATTCTCGTTGGCCTTCGTGACGTATTCCACACGCTGTTTCACCCCGCCGGCCGCGGAGGGGTGAGCACGTGGGTGATGCGCGGAACCTGGCGGGTATCCCGGTGGCCGAGGGGGAGCCCGTCACCGCTTGCCGGGCCGGTGGGAATCGTCCTGGTCATCGTCGTCTGGGCAGCGCTGCAGGTTTTCGGGTGGACACTGATCTATCTGCCTCAGATGCCGGACGGCTTCAGCTTTGCCCCGGGTATCAACCCGGACCGCTATCCCGATCTCTTCATTCTCTTCACCGCCGCCGTATCGTGGATCATGCAGCTCTACCCCGCGCTGAACCGTCGCCGCACTACCACCTTGCGGACCCGGAGTCTCGTTGAAGGCGGGTTCGTGTCCCGCCTGGAACGCGACGAAGCGTACGAGACCGATGCGCTGGTGATGAACGAAATCGCCTCAGCCCTCGCGCAAACCCGCGTCGATCTCATGCAGAGCGCCGAAACCTACTACTTCGCCGAGAAGGATCGGTCCCTCGCGCTGCCCCAAGCGATGACCACCGGCTGGGGCATCGCGAAAACGGCCAAGAAGAGCCGCATCCCCATCGTGGTGGCCGCCGGAGAGGTGCTCACGGTCGCCGTTTCCGACCTCGCCACCCTGCTGCAGGACGAGTTCTTGCAGCAAGCCGGCGACGACATCCCCGCCATCATTGACGCAATAGCACGCGATCAAGGAGGAACCCGCTCCGCGGGCTGAAAGAAGGCACTTTCCTTGCCCCGCACGAGGCCCGAGCCCGTGGGAACGCCGTGAGAAAGATTGACGAAAGCTCAGGGCCTTCGCAGTACACGGCCGAAAGGTCAAGTCTCGCGGAATGACAGCGAAGCCGGCCTGTTGTGCACGTATGAAAGGTGTTCCTGCTTGGGTTCAAATCCCACCGTCACCGCCAGAAAAACCCCTGTTTATCAGGGGTTTTTCCATTTCTAGAGGGTCGGATTGGGAACACTTTGGACGCAAGTCCCGTGACTCGGGTGCCAGAGGCCGCCGGAACTTGTCGCGGGTGGGCCGTTACGCTGGTCGCGTGACCATCGTCTCGCCCCCGAGTCTCGCGCTGCGCGAGGCGATTGGCGCGCGCCGTGACGAGTTTGAAGCGCTCCTGCTCAAGTATGGGGCGACGAACCCGCGACTGTTCGGTTCGGTGGCCCGCGGTGATGCGACTGAGGGCAGCGATATCGACATTCTTGTTGAGATGGATCCCGCCGACGGCAACCTCCTCATGCGAGCCTCCGGCTTGTTGGAGGAGGTTCGTACGCTCTTCGGTCGCGAGGACATCGACATCTTCCCCGAGCAGTTGCTCAAGCGACCTATTGCGGACGTGGGCCTGAGGCAGGCGTCGGCGTTGTGACACCGCGCGCCCGGCGGGAAACTACGACCCGAGGACGGCCAAGTGCTGCGTT
>NZ_QFPF01000015.1 GCF_003248605.1 Microbacterium sp. | reverse complement strand
GTTGCTCGACGCGGCAGCGGCAGCCGGGGAGATCAGTCCCGACCTCGACGCCGAGGAGCTGCTCATCGCGGTGAGCCGTCTCTGCACGGCCGGCCCGGCCTGGGTGAGCGACTCGTTGAGCTGCCAGCCATACATCGGTTCGCGCGCCAGGAGGGCGAGCACGCAGTACTCGACCACGCCCTTACGCATTTGTGCGCCGACGTCGTGACTCATGTTTAACACGCTACCCTGTATAGCACGCTAGCGGTCACGCCGCCCGCGTCGCACTGAACGCCACTGGCTAGAATTGCAGAATGGCAAACGACTCGAGCTTCGACATCGTCAGCAAAGTCGACCACCAGGAGGCCGAGAACGCCCTCAACCAGGCCCGCAAAGAGATCGAGCAGCGCTACGACTTCAAGGGCACGGGCGCCTCGATCGAATGGTCGGGTGAGCAGGTGCTCATCAAGGCGAGCAGCGAGGAGCGCGCCAAGGCGGTGCTCGATGTGTTCCAGTCGAAGCTCATCAAGCGGGGCATCTCGCTGAAGAGCCTCGACTCGGGCGAACCGTTCGCCAGCGGCAAGGAGTACCGCATCGTCTCCTCCATCAAGGACGGCATCTCGCAGGAGAACGCCAAGAAGATCGGCAAGATCATCCGCGACGAGGGGCCCAAGTCGGTCAAGTCGCAGATCCAGGGAGACGAGCTGCGCGTGCAGTCCAAGAGCCGCGACGACCTGCAAGAGGTCATCCGCGTACTCAAGGCCGCCGACCTCGACGTCGACCTCCAGTTCATCAACTACCGCTGAGCCGCGTCGTGGCGGCCGGGTACGTGTTCTCCGACTCCCGAGCCGCCATCGACCGCGCCCGCGTTCACGGCTGGCTCAGCGAGCAGGCCTACTGGGCTCTCGGACGTACGCGTGAGGTTCAGGATGCTGCGATCGACGCCTCGCGCAACTACGGCGTCTTCGAGCGCGACTCAGGCGAACAGGTCGCGTATGCCCGTGTCGTCACGGACGCAGCGACCTTCGCGTGGCTGTGTGACGTCTTCGTATCCCCGCGGGTGCGGGGAACGGGCGTCGGCAAGCAGCTCATCGCCGGCGTCGTAGCCGACCTCGAGCCGCTCGGTCTGAAGCGGATTCTGCTCGCCACCGGCGATGCGCACGGACTCTATGCTCAGTACGGCTTCGCGGCCCTCGACGACCCCACCACGATGATGGCGCGCACCACCATCGCACCGGCGAATCCGGCCGTGGGCTGAGCGCAGCGCTCAGCCGAACCAGCCGGCGAACAGCCCGACGATCCCGAGCACGACGAGCAGGGCGAAGACGAGACCTCCGACGGGCCAGCCGAAGCCCGCACCTCGGCGCACGGCGAAGAACAGCCCCACCACGCCCAGCAGACCCGCGATCACCGCGAACATCATCGCCATCGGGAAGGTGAAGAAGAACAGCCACGGCGCCTCGGGCGAGACGGTCACCGCGAGCAGCAGCACGATCACGCTCGGCAGCAGCCCGACGGCCATCGTGATGACGCTCGCGAGACCCCACCGACGCGCGACGGTGGCTGCGGGCGCCGGATCCATGCTCATGACGCCCAACGTATCGCCCCGCGCCCGTGCAAGCCGTCAGCGCCGGGCCACGAAACCGGACACCCAGCGGTCCAGACGGGCGTACGCCTGCCGCCGAGGCTCGGGCCGCGAGAGGAACACATCGTGCAGCGCCCCCGTGATCCGCTCCACCGTGACCGACGGGCCCAGACGCAGCGCCGCCCGTGCGATGTCGTCGACCACGAGCACCGAATCGGCACGCGTGAGCTCGTCCGACCACCGTGTCGGAACGGCGCTGCGCGCCGAGAGCAGCACGCACACGGGCGCCTCGATCGCGAGGCCCGCCGCGACCTGGGCGTGGCCGAGGAGCACCGCGTTCAGCCAGCCCGCGTGCACCGGCATCGAGTGCTCCGGCCGCCACTGCGGATTCACCTCGACGGGATCGTCGGGATCCGCCGCCTCGGCTTGCGCGCGCGAGTAGAAGCCGAGATCGACCTGCGGGGCGACATCCAGGGGCCGCATCCGCGCCTGCAGCCCCACGAGGGGCGCGACGGCCGCCCGGGTGATGCCGCTCAGCTGGAACTCCAGCCATGGGCTGTTCAGGATCACCGCCGACGCCACGCCGGGGTGCCGGTGCGCCCACAGACTGAGGATGAGCCCGCCCGTGGAATGCCCGAGCAGCACCAGGCGACGCGCCGTCGGCCCGGGCTCCATCCCGCGCCCCATCGCCGTCAACCCGGCGGCGATGTCGGCGTCGTAGACGGCGAGATCGTTGACGTACCCCGGCGTCTGTCCCGGCCGCAGCGACCGGCCGTACTTGCGCAGATCGAGCGCGAAGAAGCGCGCACCCCGTTCCGTGAAGTACCGCCCCAGCCGTCGCTGGAAGAAGTAGTCCGACCACCCGTGCACGTACAGCACGTCGACGTCGGCGAGCGGGCGCCGGTCGCCGAACACGGCCCCGAGACGCCCGCGCCCCGGCAGCGCCCGCACGAGGGTCGCGACGACATCGCCCTCGTCATCGGTGCCGAGAGGCAGCATCCGCTGCTCGAACCCGGTCCCGAGGATGTCGGGGATCCAGGTCTCGCGGTTCACACCGCCAGGCTAACCCGCCTCACTCGCCCCGCGAGACGCGCACCATCTCGTCGCGCGGGACGACCTTGATGCGGGCGCGCTCGTGCGGCGCGCCCAGCGCGACCTCGTGCTCGTCGAGGCGGTGCCAGCCCTCGAGGTCGGTCCACGCGATGCCGCGCGAGGCCAGCAGCTCGGGGATCGCCGGCTCCGACGGATCCTCGGGCTGCCACCACGACCCCTGGTCGTTGATCAGGTGCCGCACGGTCTCCATCGCGTCGGACTTGGTGTGTCCGATCAGTCCCACCGGGCCCCGCTTGATCCAGCCCGTCGCGTAGACGCCGGGCACGCGCTCGTTGGAGTCCTTGCGCAGCACCTGGCCCTCGTGGTTGGGGATGACGCCGTGCCGCTTGTCGAACGGCACCCCGGGCAACGGCGACCCGAAGTAGCCGACGGCACGGTAGATCGCCTGGATGGGCACCTCGCGCAGCTCGCCGGTGCCGGTGACCCCGCCCTCGCCGTCGGGCCGCGTGCGCTCGTACACGAACGACGACACCCGACCCTCGGCATCCTTCGTGACCTCCACCGGCTTCGCCCAGAAGTGCAGGTGCAGACGACGGGATGCTGTGCCGCCGGTGTTGTTGACCGAGTCCCTGGCGCGCCACGACTGCAGCACGCGGTCGATGACCATGACCTGCTTGTTGCTCGCGATCGCGGCCTTGGAAGCCTCGTCGTAGTCGAAATCCTCGTCGTAGACGACCATGTCGACATCGCGCAGTTCGCCGAGCTCCCGCAGCTCGAGGGGGGTGAACTTGACCTGCGCGGGGCCGCGACGGCCGAAGACGTGCACGTCGGTGACCGGCGATGCCTTCAGGCCCTGGTAGACGTTGTCGGGAACCTCGGTGGGCAGCAGGTCGTCGGCGTGTTTGGCGAGCATGCGCGAGATGTCGAGGGCGACGTTGCCGTTGCCGATCACCGCCACCGATTCCGCGGTGAGCGGCCAGGTGCGCGGCACGTCGGGGTGTCCGTCGAACCAGCTGACGAAGTCGGCCGCACCGTAGGAGCCCTCGGCGTCGATCCCAGGGATGCGCAGATCGGTGTCGCGCACCGCGCCGGTGGCGAAGATGACGGCGTGATAGTGCTGCTTCAGATCCTCGAGGGTGATGTCCTCGCCGAAGCGCACGTTGCCGAAGATCCGGATGTCACCGCGGTCGAGCACTTCGCGCAGCGCCGTGATGATGCCCTTGATGCGCGGGTGATCGGGGGCCACGCCGTAGCGCACCAGACCGTAGGGAGCGGGCAGCTGCTCGAACAGGTCGATCGACACGTCGAATTTGCGCTCGGCCTTGAGCAGGATGTCGGCGGCGTAGATGCCCGCGGGTCCGGCGCCGACGATGGCCAGCCTCAGTCTGGTCACGGAGGATTCCTTTCGGATCGAGCGGCGCGGGGTCGCGCCCTGAGCCTGTCGAAGGCTCAGCTGCTGCGGTCGACGACGACCTCGGCGAATCGGGTGAGCGCCTCGCGAACCGGACCGCTCGGCAGGGGCGTGAGGGCGGCGACCGCATGGTCTGACCACTCGTGCGCGAGGCGCAGCGTCGCCGCGGTGGCGTCGTGTTCGCGCAGCTGTGCGAGATCGTCGTCGAGGATGGCGGGATCGGCGCCGTCGGCGATGCGGGCGACGCCCTCGTCGATGCGGGTGCGCAGGGCGATGGATGCCGAGTCCTCGCGCTCGCCGAGGAGCAGGTAGGGCATGGTCGGAACGCCGGCGCGCAGATCGGTGCCGGGCACCTTGCCCGTCTCGTCTGCGTCGGCCGAGAGGTCGATGACGTCGTCGAGCAGCTGGAACGCGACGCCGATCTTCTCGCCGAACACGCGCATCGGCTCTTCGAACTCGGCGGGGCCGCCCGAGAAGACGACACCGGTCTGGGCGGCCGCGGCGATGAGCGAGCCGGTCTTGTCGGCGAGCACCTGCAGGTAGAACGCGACCGGGTCATCGCCCGCCTGGGCGCCCACGGTCTCGTGCATCTGGCCGAGCACGAGCCGCTCGAACGTGTCGGCCTGCAGCTGGATGGCGCGCTCGCCGTGCCGCGCCATGATCTGGCTCGCACGGGAGAAGAGCAGGTCGCCCGTGAGGATCGCGACGTTGTTGCCCCAGACCGCGTGTGCACTCGGCACCCCGCGGCGCACGTCCGCACCGTCCATCACATCGTCGTGGTAGAGCGAACCGAGGTGTGTCATCTCGAGCGCCACGGCGCCCTCCACGACCCGCACGGTCGCCCCGTCGCCGAGCTGCGAGGTCAGCAGGGTGAGCATCGGACGGATGCGCTTGCCGCCGGCCTCGTAGAGATACCGGCTGGTGGTGTAGGCGAGCGCGTCCGAGACGCGCAGTTCGTCGGCGAGCGCGGCCTCGACCGCCTCGAGGCCGTCCTCGACGCGCGAGAGGAGCTTGCGGGCGCGCGGACCCGCGAAGACGCGCTCGGTCAGACCGAGTCGGCTCGCCAGGTGCGAGCCCGGCGCAGAGGGGCTCGGGGTCACCCGTCCAGCCTACCGGCGGGTTTCACCGCGCGGTGCAGGGCGACGATTCCGAACGAGAGGTTGCGGTGCGCGACGGCCGACCACCCGGCCTGGCGGATCCACGCCGAGAGTGTGCGCTGGTCGGGCCAGTCCTTGATCGATTCGTTCAGGTACTGGTACGCGTCGGCGTTCGAGCTCACGACCCGCGCGACCAGCGGCAGCACCCGTTCGTTGTAGAAGCCGTAGAGCTTCGCGAAGGCCGGCTGAGGGGGGTGCGAGAACTCGCAGACCACCAGGCGCCCGCCGGGTTTGGTCACCCGCAGCAGTTCGGCGAGCGCCTTCTTCGGATCGATCACGTTGCGCAGCCCGAACGACATCGTCACGACGTCGAACTCGTCGTCGCCGAAGGGCAGTGCCGTCGCGTCGGCCTGGGTGAACGACAGATTCGGGATGCCGCCGTGACGCCGCCTGCCCTCGGCGATCATCCCCGGCGAGAAGTCGGCGGCGGTCACCCGCGCGCCACTGCGGGCGAGGGCGACCGACGATGCCCCCGTCCCCGCGGCGAGATCGAGGATGCTCATGCCGGGACGCGGGTCGACCGCTCGAGTCGTGGCGATCCGCCACAGCTGATCGTTGCCCAGGCTCAGCACGGTGTTCGTCGTGTCGTACCGGGTGGCGACGGTGTCGAACATGCCGCTCACACGCGACGGGTCCTTGCCGAGATCGGCGCGGTTCGGCTGGTCGGTCATCACCCGTCGAGTCTAGGCGCGCGATCTTCGAGGGCGGCGAGGGCTGCCAGCCACCGCGCGGCCGTCGCAGGGTCGTAGGGCGCCTCGTGGTCGCGGACGCGCCGCTCGAGATCGGCGGCGCGGCGCTCGAGGGCTTCGACGATGTCGAGCGGATACCCGTAGCGCACGCGGTGCTCCTCCCACTCGTCGATGTCGTCGATCCAGATGCCGCGCTCCGCGTGGTCGACGACGTCGAGGTCCATGTCGATGCCCGAGGGCTCGTACTCCCCCATGCCGGAGGCCACGGGCGCCCAGCGCACGTCCCAGGCGAGATCGATGTAGACGCGGGTGCGGTGCGGGGGTGCGTTCATCGTCAGGGCGTGATCGCCCGCGGGCGGCAGCAGCGTGACGTTGTCGTGCGGGGCGACCACGTCCCGACCGGGCCGCACACTCCGCCAGCCCGCGCGCTGCCCGAACCAGTCGCCGTGCGCATCGGCGCCGAGGTACACGCACTCGTGCAGCCAGTGCACGCCGCCGTCCCACTTGCGCCAGCGGAAGAAGAGCCGCGTTCCCACGGCGGGCCGAGCCATCACGGTGCGAGTCTAGGCTGGAGAGGTGACCCCGCCCGCCCCGCCCCGTGTGCGCCGGCTCGTGGTCCACACCCGCGAGGTCGACCCGATCGAAGACATCCTGGCCTACGCCAGCCCCGCCGATCCCCTGGTCTGGCAGCGCCGCGGCGACGGATTCGTGGGCATCGGCATGCTCGCGGCCCTCGAGGTCGGGGGGCGTCGCCCCGAACCCGACAGCGGCACGCGCTCCGCGGCCCTCGCCGAGGCGTGGCGCGCTCTCGCCGCGGCCGCGGACGTGCACGACGAGGTGGGACTTCCGGGCACCGGCCTCGTCGGTTTCGGCGCGCTCGCCTTCGCCGACGGCTCGGCATCCACGAGCACGATCATCGTGCCCGAGGTCATCGTCGGACGCCGGGACGGCCGCTCGTGGATCACGACGGTCCGTCGCCCCGACGCGGACGCGACGGACCCGCAGCCGCGGCCATGGGGCGAGTACTGGTCGGCGACCCTCGGGCCGGGCACGCTCGATGCTCCGGGGTACCAGCGCGCCGTGCGCGGGGCGCTCGGCGCGATCCGCGCGGGAGAGGTCGCCAAGGTCGTGCTCGCGCGCGATCTCGAGGGCACCGTGCCCGCCGGCGCCGACCTGCGCCGCCTCGTCCGCGCCCTCGCGGGCGGGTATCCCGATGTCTGGACCTTCGCGGTCGACGGGCTCATCGGGGCGAGTCCCGAGACCCTCGTGACCGTCGCCGGCGGCACCGTCACCGCCCGCGTGCTGGCGGGGACGGCCTCGCGCGGCGCAGACGCCGACACCGACATCCGGGCCTCCCTCGATCTCGCCACGAGCGCGAAGGACCAGGACGAGCATCAATACGCCGTGCGCAGCGTGCTCGCGGCGCTGCGGCCCCACACGAGCGCGCTCGCCTCGGGAGAGACGCCCTTCACGCTCAAGCTGCCCAACGTCTGGCACCTGGCGACCGACATCGAGGGCGAACTCTCGCACGGCGCCTCGGCCCTCGACCTCGTCGGGGCGCTGCATCCGACGGCGGCGGTCGCCGGCAGCCCCACTCCCGCAGCGCTGGCGGCGATCGCGCGCCTCGAGCCCTTCGACCGCGGCCGGTACGCCGGTCCCGTCGGGTGGATCGACGCGTCCGGAGACGGCGAGTGGGCGATCGCCCTGCGGTGCGCGCAGTTCGGCGAGAGCGATGCGGAGGGAACACGGCCGGTGCACGCCCACGCGGGCGCCGGCATCGTCTCCGGCAGCGACCCCGAGTCCGAGCTGCTCGAGACGAGGGTGAAGTTCCGCCCGATCGTCGACGCGCTCGCCTGAGCAGGCCCGCGGGCTACGTCGCCGCGAGGCGCCTCTTCTCGGCCTCGATGTCGTAGTCGGCGGCCGGCCACTGCGGGTCGATGGATTCGAGCGCGTCGAGCAGCAGCGCCTGCACCGCCAGTCGCGAGTACCACTTGCGGTCGGCCGGCACGACGAACCACGGCGCGATGTCTGTCGACGTGCGCTCGAAGACGCTCTGGTACGCCGACATGTAGTGCGGCCAGCGCACGCGCTCGTCGACGTCGCCCGGGTTGTACTTCCAGTGCTTGTCGGGACGATCGAGCCGCTCCCGCAGACGCGCCGCCTGCTCCTCGTAGGAGATGTGCAGCATCACCTTGACGATGCGGATGCCTCGGCCCACGAGCTGCGCCTCGAAGGCGTTGATGGCGTCGTAGCGGCCCTCGATCTCGTCCTCATCGGCGAGGTGGCGCACCCGCCCGATGAGCACGTCCTCGTAGTGCGAGCGGTCGAACACGCCGATCATGCCGGGCTCGGGCACGCGCCTCTCCACGCGCCAGAGGAAGTCGTGCTCGAGCTCCTCCGGTGTGGGCTTCTTGAAGGCGGCCAGCTGTACCCCCTGCGGATCGACGCCGCCGACGACGTGGCGGACGATGCCGCCCTTGCCCGCGGTATCCATCGCCTGCAGCACGAGCAGGACGGCGTCGGGCGCGCCGCCGCGGCTGGCGGCGAACAGCCGCTCCTGGTACTCGCCGAGCGCCAGCAGCCCGGACGCGAGATCCGCCTGCCCGCCGTCCTTCATGCCCTCGTACCCCGGCGTGGACTGCGGGTCCCGGCCCGAGAGCACGAAGCCCGCGCCCGCTCTCAGGACGGTGGCGGGGTCGGCGCTCCAGTTGTGCTGGCTCTTGGCGATCATGCGCTCATCCTGCCGCACGAGCCCCTCAGCGCGGCAGCGGCACCTCGATGAGCTGCCGGCCGCCGACGGGAGCCGTCAGCAGCTGGTCGAGCGCCGCGCGCGTGGTGACCCGGTGATACTCCCATCCGTACGCGAGCGCCAGATGCTCGAGGCGCACGTCGTGGGGCGTGTACATCACGCGATCGAGCACGCTCGCCTCCGCGAGCGCGGCCACCTCGAGCCCGTCGAAGATGGTGCCGCCGCCGTCGTTGCCGACGATGACCTGCACCCGGGGTTCGGCCTCGGCGGGGGGCAGCAGCATCGCGCCGACGTCGTGCAGCAGCGCCAGGTCGCCGAGCACGACGCGGGTGACACCCGGCCGGCCGTCGCGCTGGCTCGCGAGGGCGATGCCGATCGCGGTTGCGACCGTGCCGTCGATGCCCGCCACGCCGCGATTGGCGTGTACCGGCACCTTCTTTCCCGGCAGCAGCTGGTCGGCCACGCGCACCAGCCGCGACGAGCCGAACATCAGGCGATCGTGCGGCCAGCTCGCACGCCAGACCGCGTCGACCAGGCCCGGGCGATCCAGCGGCCGGCGGACGGCGTCGAGCTCGGCATCCACCGCGCGCAGACGCTCGGCGGGATCGGTCGAGGACAGCCCCTCGACATCCGGCGCGGCCGGCGCAAGATCGACCATCCCCGCCCGCGACGCGCTCATCCAGGCGCCGAGCCAGTCGCGATCGGGATCCCCCGCGGCAGCGGTGACGGCATCCACCGACTCGGTGACGCCGTTGAGGTTCAGCCGCTCGCCGGGACCGCGCACGGCGATGACCTGCACGTCGGCGCGCGAGAGCACGGCCACCACCTCGCGGCTGAGCGTCGGGCGGCCGAAGACGATCGCACGCTCGATGCGCCCGCCGAGCTCGGCATCGCCCAGCAGCCGCCGGTATCCGTGCACGACGAGGCGACCGAAGCGCGCGCCGCTGACGATCTCGGCGATGAGGGGCCACGATCCCCGGTGCGCGAGCAGTTCGGCGTCGGGCCCGGCATCGGCTCCCGCGATCACGACGGTGCGCGGGCCCCGCTCGAGCACGAACGGGTCGGGCTCGAGCGGGTCGGCGACATCCGCGTCCCCGATTCCTCCGCCGCCCTGATAGAGAGCGCCGGAGCCCTCGTCGGGGTCGACCACGACGTCGGGGGTGGTGCGCCGGGGCGCGGTGAACCAATCCGGCAGCGCGCCCGCGAGCGGCTCGCGCAGGGGCAGATTGATGTGGGCGGGACCCGCGGAGCGGGAGCCCGCCCCGGCCGCCGCGACGTAGGCGTCGACGGCGATGGCACGGAAGGTCGCCGTCTGCGCGGCCAGGGCGTCGCCCTCGTCGGCCTCGGGCACGGGTGCGTCGAGCGCGAACCGCGTCCAGGGTCCGAACATGCCGGGCTGGCGGGTGGTCTGGTTGGCACCGACGCCGCGCAGCTCGGGCGGGCGATCGGCGCTGAGCAGCAGCAGAGGCACCCCGGCGTGGTGGGCTTCGGCGGCCGCGGGCATCAGGTTGGCGACGGCGGTGCCGGAGGTGCACACGACGGCGACGGGCCGCTGGGACTCGCGCGCGAGGCCCAGAGCCGTGAAGCCCGCCACCCGCTCGTCGACGCGCACGTGCAGCGCGATCTCGCCGCGCCGCTCGAGGTCGGCGGCCGCGAGCGCGAGCGCCTGCGAACGCGAGCCGGGGCTGAGTACGACGTCGGTGAGCCCGAGCCGGACGAGCTCATCGAGCAGGGCGGCCGCGGCGCACGTGGCGGGGCTCGCCTCGGAGAGCGGCCGATCGCCGCCGACGACCGACACGTCAGCCGATGGCGCCGCGGCGGGGACCGCGGGGGTCGTCGCCGTCGGGGTCAGGGGTCTCGTCGGGTTCGGCGTCGGGGGCCGGCGTCGTGCCGGCGCGGGCGTCGCGCGGGTCGTCGGCCTCGGCGTCGAGCTGGGCGAGCTCCTCTTCGAGACGGCGGATGCGCTCGTCCTGATCCGAGATCGTGCCGATCTTGCCCAAGAAGTCCGGATCGTCGTCGGGTGCCCGGCGGGTGGCGGCGCCCTGCTTGCGTCCACGGCCGATGATGAACCACAGCAGGCCACCGATGACCGGCAGCAGCACGATGATCGCGAGCCACACGCCCTTCGACACGCCGCGGTGACGCGAAGGCGGCTGCACGGCGCAGTCCACGATGCTGACGACGTAGAACGCCAACGCCAGCACCGCCAGGATCAGCAGGACGCGGGGCATCTGCCCATCCTAGGCGTCCCCGGGTGAGAAGGGGCCGTGCGCGTGCGGCGCCTAAAATGAAGGGGTGAACCTGCCGCCCGTCCTCGTCTACACCGTGCTGCGGCTGCTGGCCTTCCTCGTCCCGCTCGGCCTCATGATGCTGCTGCCGATCTTCCGCGACAACTGGCTGCTGGCTGTGATCTTCGCCGCCCTCATCGGGCTGAGCCTGTCGATGATCTTCCTGCGCAGGCCGCTCGACGCCGTGACGGGCGAGCTGGCCGCGAAACGGCAGCGCCGGAGGTCGGAGTCCACCGCATCGCAGGACGAAGACGTCGAGGATGCCGCGACCGAGGCCCCGCGCCGCTCAGGCGACGAGCGCCCAGGCCAGCAGCCCCGCGTAGACGAGTGAGGTCAGCGAGGTCAGGGCGAGCGCGGTGACGAGCTCGCGCGGCGCGCGGTACGACCACACGATCAGGATCGCCGGAAGCCCCGCGAGCAGGGCGAGCAGCGTCAACCAGGCCACGGGGTAGAACAGCGCGAGGAATCCCGCGATCCCGAACGGCGCGAGCACGAACAGGGTGAACACCACCTGCGTGGCGCGACGTCCGATCAGCACGCTGAGCGTGCGCTTGCCGGCCGCGCGGTCCTGGTCGATGTCGCGGAGGTTGTTCGCCAGCAGAACCGCGCAGGCGAGCAGCCCCATCGCGACCGCCGCGAACCAGGACTCCTGGGGCAGCGCGAGCGCCTGCACCCAGGTGGTGCCGAGGGTCGCCACGAGGCCGAAGAAGACGAACACGAACACCTCGCCGAGCGCCATGTATCCGTAGGGCCGCTTGCCGCCCGTGTACAGCCACCCCGCGACGATGCAGAGCGCGCCGACCAGCAGCAGCCACCACTGCTGGGTGCGGATGACGATGGCGAGGCCGGCGAGCGCGGCGAGCGCGAAGAACGTGAGCGAGACCGTCAGCACCGCGCGAGGCGACGCCTTGCGCGAGGCGGTCAGGCGGGCGGGACCGACGCGGTGGTCATCGGTGCCGCGGATGCCGTCGCTGTAGTCGTTGGCGTAGTTGACGCCGATCTGCAGACAGACAGCCACGGCGAGGCAGGCGAGCGCGATCACCCAGTGGAACACGCCCGTTGCGAGCACGGCCGCGGCCGTGCCGACGACGACGGGTGCGACCCCGAGCGGAAGGGTGCGCAGCCGCGCCGCGCCGATCCAGTCGCGCGCGGTGGCGGGGGTGACCCGCACCGCCGTCTTGGCCGGACGGCGACCCGCGGGGTGCCCGCCCGTGCGCTTACGGCTGCCGGGGTTCTTGCGGTTCTTCGCGGGTGATCCTGCCACGAGGGATCATCCTAGGCGGCGACCGCCGAATCGCTCGCGCAGGGCCACCCGATCGGGTTTGCCGGAGGCCAGCAACGGCAACGCATCGACCCGCACGATCTCCCGCGGGCGCGCCGGCGCGCCGAGGGCGCTCTGCACGGCGGCGCGGGCGTCGGCGAGGTCGTGCGCCGCTCCCTCCGCCGTCACGACGACGGATGCCTCCCCCCATGTCTCGTCTGCGACCCCGATCACGACGGCATCGCGCAGTGCGGGCACCGTGTGCACCGCGGACTCGACGAGGTCGAGGCTGATGTTCACGCCGCCCGAGACGATGACGTTGTCGGCTCGGCCCGTGATGCGCAGCATCCCGCCGTCGACGGAGCCGAGGTCGCCGGTGCGGTACCAGCGCTCGTCGTCGAGCGTCGGGAAAGCCCGCGCGGACCCGGCCGGATCGTCGACGTATGCGGTCGCGAGCACGGGGCCCGTGATCAGCACCTCACCGGAGCGGATGCGCAGACGCACGCCGTCGAGAGGCGTGCCGTCGTACACACAGCCACCCGCGGTCTCGGTGGAGCCGTAGGTGCGCACGAGTCGCACCCCGCGGGCCGCCGCCCGCTCGAGAAGGTCGGGCGGGGTCTGCTGCCCGCCCACGAGCACCGCGTCGAAGCGCGCGAGCGCCTCGGGGGCGGTCTCGAGGAGTCCCCGCACCTGTGCCGGCACGAGGGAGGTGAAGGCGGGGATGCCGCCCGGCAGCCGCCGCGTCGCCGCCTCGAACGCGGCACCTCCGGTCCGGTCGACGGTGGCGACGGGGGCACCCGCGAGGGCGGCGCGCACGAGCACCTGGATGCCGGCGATCCGGGATGCCGGCAGCGCGAGCACCCACGCTCCCGCCCCGATCCGGCCGGCGGTGGCCCGTGCGCTCGCACTCAACGCGTCCGCCGTCAGCGCGACGCGTTTGGGGATGCCCGTGGAACCGCTCGTGGCGAGGACGAGAGCGGTGCCGGGCGGGATGTCGCGGGCGCCGATCCGCGCGGGGTCGGTGCCGACGACGACCGGCGGACCGGCGCCATCCATCGCCCGGATCAGCGCCGCCTGCAGCGCCGACGGGTCGGCGGGGTCCCCCGGAACGGGCGTCAGTAGTGCCACGGGTAGGGCGACCAGTCGGGATCGCGCTTCTCGAGGAACGAGTCGCGCCCCTCGACCGCCTCGTCGGTGCCGTAGGCCAGACGCGTCGCCTCGCCCGCGAAGACCTGCTGACCGACCATGCCGTCGTCGACGGCGTTGAAGGCGAACTTGAGCATGCGGATCGCGGTCGGGGATTTCGTGAGGATCGTGCGCGCCATGTCGATCGCCTCGCGCTCGAGCTCGGCGTGCGGCACGACCCGGTTGACGGCGCCCATCTCGTACGCGCGCTGTGCCGAGTACTCCTCGGCGAGAAAGAAGACCTCCCGCGCAAACTTCTGCCCGATCTGGCGGGCGAAATACGCGCTGCCGTATCCGGCGTCGAACGACCCGACGTCGGCATCGGTCTGCTTGAACCGGCCGTGCTCGGCGCTCGCGATCGACAGATCGCACACGACGTGCAGGCTGTGCCCCCCGCCTGCGGCCCACCCCGGGATCACGCCGATGACGACCTTGGGCATGAAGCGGATGAGGCGCTGGACCTCGAGGATGTGCAGACGGCCGGCGCGCGCGGGCGCTTCGACCGACTCGGCGACCGACTCGGCCCCTGAGCTCGTCGAAGGGGCGTACTCGTAGCCCGACCGTCCCCGGATGCGCTGGTCGCCGCCGGAGCAGAACGCCCATCCGCCGTCCTTCGGGCTCGGGCCGTTGCCGGTGAGCAGGACGACGCCGACCCGCGGGTTCTGGCGTACGCGGTCGAGGGCGTCGTAGAGCTCGTCGACGGTGTGCGGGCGGAACGCGTTGCGCACCTCGGGACGATCGAACGCGATGCGGGCGATCCGGCCGTCGGGCGAGAGGTGCGCCGTGATGTCGGTGTAGTCGTCGGCGCCGGGGGCCGGAGCCCAGGCGTCGGCGTCGAAGAGCTCGGAGACCATGGATCCCAGCCTAGGCACCCGCCGTGTTGCGCTCGTCGCGCCAGCGCAGCCAGCGTTCGACGAGCGCCCAGTCGAAGTCGGGGCCGCGCAGCGCCAGCGTGAACAGCCGCACGCCGCCCGCGAAGAGCGCGTCGACCTCATCGTTGCTGCGCCGGTCGAGCTCGTTCGAGACGATCAGGCGGCTCACGTCGCCGCCGTCCCGCGCGGCCCACTCCTCGATCACCGAGATCTTGTGCGCGAGCCCCTCGGAGGTGGTGAAGCTGTGCCAGTAGTCCGCGTGCCGCGCGACGATGCGCAGGGTCTTCTGCTCACCCGCGCCGCCGATGAGGACGGGGATCTCGCGCGTGGGGGGCGGGTTGAGGACGCCCCAGCGCGCGCGGATGCGCTCGAGCCCGTCGGCCAGATCGTTCAGTCGCGATCCCGCGGTGCCGAACTCGTACCCGTACTCGTCGTAGTCGCGCTGAAACCAGCCCGATCCGGTGCCGAAGATGAACCGGCCCTCGCCGCCCTTCGCGCTGATGTGGTCGATGGTGCGCGCCATGTCGGCCTGCAGGTCGGGGTTGCGGTAGCTGTTGCAGTTGACCAGGGCGCCGAACTGCACCCGCTCGGTCTGCTCGGCCCAGGCCGCCAGCTCGGTCCAGGATTCGAAGTGCAGGCCGTCGGGGTCGCCGGAGAGCGGGAAGAAGTGGTCCCAGTTGAACAGGATGTCCACCCCCATCCCCTCGGCGCGGACGACGGCCTCGCGGATGAGCTCGTAGGAGGTGTGCTGGGGCTGCAGCTGCACGCCGAGCATGACGGGAGTCTCGAGAAGCATGCGGTCAGCCTACGACCGGGGCAGGATGGACAGCGTGACCGACGATGCCGCGCCCCTGCCCCCGTTCGACGAGCTGCGCGAGGGAGCGCGGGTGGTGGCGCTGCCGATGCGCACCCGGTTCCGCGGGGTCGACACACGCGAGGCGCTGCTGCTGTCGGGCCCGGGCGGCTGGAGCGAGTTCTCCCCCTTCGCCGAGTACGACGACGACGAGGCGGCGACGTGGCTGTCCGCCGCGATCGATTTCGGGTGGATGCCGCAGCCTCCCGCCGTGCGGCACGAGATCCGCGTGAACGCCACCGTCCCGGCGGTGCCGGCCGAGTCCGTGCCCGAGATCCTCGCTCGCTTCGAGGGCTGCCGCACGGCCAAGGTGAAGGTCGCGGAACCGGGACAGACGCTCGCCGATGACGTCGCCCGCGTGCGCGCGGTGCGTCGCGAGATGGGCCCGGAGGGGCGCATCCGAGTCGACGCCAACGGGGCATGGAACCTCGACGAGGCCGAGCACGCCGTGCACGTGCTCGCCGACTGCGACCTCGAATACATCGAGCAGCCTTGCGCGTCGGTCGACGAGCTGGCCGAGCTGCGCCGCCGCATCGGCTACCTCGACATCCCCATCGCCGCCGACGAGAGCGTGCGCCGCGCCACGGATCCCCTCGCGGTCGCACGAGCGGGGGCCGCCGACATCCTCGTGATCAAGGCCCAGCCGCTGGGCGGCGTGCGCCGCGCGCGGCGGATCGTCGAGGAGGCGGGGCTGCCCGCCGTCGTCTCGAGCGCGCTGGACACGTCGGTCGGACTGTCGATGGGCGCAGCGCTCGCCGCGGCCCTCCCGCAGCTCGACTACGACTGCGGTCTCGGCACCTCGGTCCTGTTCGCCGCCGACGTGTGCGAGCCCCCGCTGACGCCCTCCTTCGGCGCGATCCCCGCGCGGCGCGTCGTGCCCGACGCCGACGCGCTCGCGGCGCGTGCCGCATCACCCGAGCGACGGGAGTGGTGGCTGCAGCGCCTCGAGCGCTGCTACGCCGTGCTCAGCGCCCGGACGGACGCGCCGAGATGATGAGGGCCGTCGCGCGCCCGAGCTCCTCGCTCGTGCGTCGGCGGATCTCGTCGGCGTCGGCACCGGCCATGACCGCGCGGACCGAGCACGACTCGAACACCGTCATCATGATGCGCGCCGCCTCCTGGGCAGGCAGCCGCAGCTCGAGATCCTTCGCGCGGGAGATGTCGTCGATGATCTGGGCGATGCTCACGAGCACCTCGGCCTCCTGCGCGAGGTAGGCGGTCGCAAGCTGCGGGTCGCGCAGCGCGTGGATGCGGATCTCGGCCATCAGCAGCACACCGAGGCGGTCATCCGATGAGACGTCCATGACCTGCTGCACGAGCTGCACGGCGCTGCCGGGGGCGACGTCGAACCTGCCCTCCCCCTCGAGCGCGGCCACACGCGCCGTGACCGCATCGACGCGCTCGCGCGCGACCCTCGCCGACAGCTCGAGGAACAGCTCGTCCTTGGACTCGAAGTTGGAGTAGAACGCGCCGCGGGTGAACCCCGCCCGCTCGCACACCGCCTCGACCGACGCGGCATCCAGACCGACCTCGGCGAACACCTGGGCGGCAGCATCCAGCAGCCTCTGACGGGTAGTCTCGCGACGACGGGTCGTCGGGGTGGCGGACTCGCTCATTCGCCGTCCTTTCGACGTGTTCACACGGACTACTCAGGTTCGGGTGCGTAGCCGTCCCTACGATACACCTATGTATCGGATACAACGCCGTATCGAACTCGTCCGTCCGTAGTTCTGGAGGCACCGTGTCCACACTGCTCTACGCCCTCGGCCGCTGGTCGTACCGTCACGGCGGTCGCGTGCTGGTGGCCTGGCTGCTGCTGCTCGGGCTGACCGGCGCGGGGGCGCTGTTCCTGAACCAGGGCACCGACAACTCCTTCTCGATCCCCGGCACCGAGGCGCAGGAGGGCATCGAGCAGCTGAACCGCACGTTCCCGCAGGCCAGCGGCACGAGCGCGCAGTACATCGTCGTCGCGGCGGAGGGCGATCGGGTCGACGAGGAGCCCTACTCCTCGGCCATCGCCGGATCGATCGCCGACATCGAGGCGCTCGAGGGAGTGCTCGCCGTCACCGACCCCTTCGACGAGATGGTCTCGGGCCTCGTCACCGAAGACGCCTCCGCCGCGCTCGTACGCCTGCAGTTCGATGGACAGGCCACCGACGTTCCCGCCGAGTCGCGCGACGCCCTGACGGCGCTCACCGACGAGCTCGGCGCCGAGCTGCCCGAGGGCAGCGAGGTCGCCCTCGGCGGCGACCTGTTCTCGCAGTCGGTGCCGGGAGTCACCATCACCGAGGCCGTCGGCCTGATCATCGCCCTGCTCGTGCTGATCGTCACCTTCCGCTCCTTCGTCATGGCGGGGCTGCCCCTGCTGACCGCGATCATCGGGGTCGGCCTGTCGATGGCGGGGATCTTCGTCGCGACGCTGGTGGCGCCGATCTCGTCGACGACCCCTCTGCTGGCGCTCATGCTGGGACTCGCGGTCGGCATCGACTACGCCCTCTTCATCGCCGCACGGCATCAGGACCAGGTGCGGGAGGGCGTGGATCCGGAGGAATCGGCGGCCCGGGCCACGGGCACCGCGGGCTCCGCGGTCGTGTTCGCCGGCGTCACCGTGCTGATCGCCCTCATCGGCCTGTCGTTCGCCAACATCCCGTTCCTGACGACGATGGGAATCGCGGCCGCGGCGGCAGTCGCCATCGCCGTCCTCGTCGCCGTCACCCTCACCCCCGCCATGCTCGGCTTCGTCAAGGGCAAGGCGATGGGCAGGATGCCGCGGCCCCGTGCCGCGAAGACGCCCCGACCCGGCTTCGCCGCACGGTGGGTCGGCGGGGTCACCAAGCGCCCCCTCGTCACGACCATGGCCGTCGTCGTCGGGCTGGGCGTGCTCGCGATCCCCGCGGGCAGCCTCGCCCTAGCTCTGCCGAACGCGGGCATGCTGCCCGAGGACTCCCAGGCCCGGCAGAACTACGACCTGGTCGCCGAGGAGTTCGGCCCCGGATTCAACGGGCCGCTCATCATGACCGGGACGATCGTGACATCGACCGATCCGCTGGGGCTGATGGAGGACCTCGCCGCCGAGATCGAGCAGGTGCCGGGCGTGCGCGAGATCGCCCTCGCCACCCCGAACGAGACCGCCGACACCGGCATCATCCAGATCATCCCCGAGACCGCCCCCGACTCCCCCGAGACAGCGCAGCTCGTGCGCGATCTGCGCGCCGAGCACGACCGGCTTCTCGACGAGTACGGCGTCGACCTGAAGGTCACGGGGTTCACCGCCGTCGCCATCGACATCTCGGACCGGCTGGGGCAGTCCCTGGTTCCGTTCGCGATCTTCGTCGTGGGCCTCTCGTTCGTGCTACTGATGATCGTCTTCCGCTCGATCGCGGTGCCCCTCACGGCGGCCCTCGGCTACCTCCTCTCGGTCGCCGCGGCCTTCGGTGTCGTCGCGGCCGTGTTCGAGTGGGGCTGGTTCGCCGATCTCCTGCACGTGACCAAGGTCGGGCCCGTGATCAGCTTCATGCCGATCGTGCTCATGGGGGTGCTGTTCGGGCTCGCGATGGACTATCAGGTCTTCCTCGTCACCCGCATGCGCGAGGACTTCGTCCACGGGATCGACAAGACCCGTGCCGGAGCGGTCGCCGCCGTGCGTTCGGGCTTCACCGCCTCGGCGCGCGTGGTCACCGCCGCCGCTCTGATCATGTTCGCGGTCTTCGCCGCGTTCGTGCCCGAGGGCGACTCATCGATCAAGCCGATCGCCCTGGGCCTTGCGGTGGGCATCGCCGTCGACGCCTTCCTCGTGCGCATGACCCTCATCCCCGCGCTCATGGCGCTTCTGGGCGAGAAGGCGTGGTGGATCCCGCGGTGGCTGGATCGGATGCTGCCTTCCTTCGACGTCGAGGGCGACGCCGTGCGCCGCGAGCTCGAGTACGCGGACTGGCCGGAGCCCCGGACGACCGCCGTCGTCGCGGCCGAAGGCCTCGCGCTCACCGAGGAGGACGTCACCGTGTTCGCCGAGGTGAGCGTGCGCGTCGAGCCCGGCGAGACCCTCGTCGTGACCGCCCCCGACCCGCGCGCCGCGCGGGCCCTGCTCCTCGCCGTCGCCGGCCGCGTCACCCCCACCGCGGGTCTGCTCAAGGTCGCCGGCCACCTGTTGCCCGGGCGCTCCGCGTGGGTGCGCGCCCACGTCGGCGTCGCCCTGCTCAGCGACGCCGACGACCCGCTCGACGACCTGCGCCGCGCGCTCGCAGGCCCCCCGCGCACGGTGGTGGTCGACGGACTCGATCGCGTCGCCGATCCCGCCGCGCGCGACGAGGCCGCGGCACTGCTGCGCGATGCCGGAGAGCGGGTGGCGGCGCGCGGGGGCGAGCTGACCGTCCTCGTCTCTGCCCGCCGCGAGCCCGTCGCGCTGGCCCTCCTGGCCGAGGCGCGCCGCCCCGGCGTCCGCGGCCTGTCGCTCTCCGCGGCGTCGGCGCCGGCATCCCCTCTTCCCCTTTCTCCCTCGACCGAGACCGAGGTGCACGCATGACCCTCCCCATCGAACGAGCGCGCACGCGCCGACCCGTCACCTGGCTCACCGTCATCGGTGTGCTGCTGCTGCCCGCCGTGCTCGGGGCGATCCTCGTCACTGCCCTCTACGACCCCACCGAACGCCTCGATGCGATGACGGCCGCGATCGTGAACGAGGACGAACCCGTCACGATCGACGGCCAGACGACGCCGCTCGGGCGCCAGCTGACCGCCGGTCTGGTCGAGGGGTCCGACGACGTCGCCTCCAACCTGAACTGGGTGCTCTCCAACGCCGACGACGCCGCCGCGGGTCTCGCCGACGGCACCTACCAGGCCGTCGTGACGATTCCCGAGAACTTCTCCGCCGCCGCGACGTCCTCGGGCACCTCCCTCTCGCAGGTCGAGGGGGCATCCGCCCCCTCGCGCGCCGTCATCGAGGTCACCACGCCTCCCGACGCCCTCATCGTCGACGACGCCATCACCGCGCAGATCACGCAGACCGCGGCCTCCGTGCTCGGCGAGCAGCTCTCGACGCTCACTCTCGAGAACGTGTTCGTGGGGTTCACGACCCTCGGCGACCAGCTCGGCGAGGCCGCGCGCGGCGCCTCCGACCTCGCCGACGGCGCCCAGCAGGCCGCGGACGGGGCTGCCGAACTGCCGGGCGGGGTCGCGGCGCTCGGTGAGGGGGCCACCGAGCTCGCCTCCGGCGCCGGCCAGCTCGCCGGCGGACTCGCGACGATCGCCGACGAGACCCGCGGGGCCGGCGACGGCGCCCAGCAGATCGCCGACGGCGCGAACGCCGGCGCCGCCCAGATCGAGGCGCAGGGCCTCGTGCCCGCGCAGCTGCTCGAACTCGCCACCGGCACGCAGACCGCTGCGACGGCGGCCGCGCAGCAGTCCAGTGCCCTCGCACAGGGACTCGCCGATCTCTCCGCCACCTGCGTGGACGAGGGCGGCTCGGAGGAGTTCTGCGCCGCGCTCGGCACGCAGGTCGCATCCGCGTCGGAGGCCGCCCGCACCATGGAGGGCGCCGCGACCCAGGCCTCGTACACCGCCGTCGGGCTCGACCAGCTCGCGGCGGCGCTCCCGGGCGAGATCGCGGGCCAGTTCCGCGCGCTCGGCTCGGGCGTCGGCGAGCTCGCGGGTGGTCTCGACCAGCTCGCGGCGGGCGTCGACCAGTCCGCCTCCGGCGCCGCCGGGCTGCAGTCCGGCGCCGCGCAGCTGGGCGCGGGACTCACGGAACTCGAGACGGGCACGGCGACACTCGCCACCGGCGTCGGTGAGCTCGCCACGGGCACGGCGTCGCTCGCCGACGGCCTCGCCGAGGCATCCACCGCCCTGCCCTCGTACAGCGACAGCGAGGCGCAGACCCTCGCCGAGGTCGTCAGCGACCCGGTCGAGGCGAACGGCATCGGCTCGTCGCTGTTCGGTGCCTCGGCGATCCCGCTCCTGGCCATGCTCGTGCTCTGGTTCGGATCGCTCGCGACCTACATCGTGATGGGCGCGGCGAGCGCCAAAGCCCTCTCCTCCCGTCGCCCCTCGGCCCTCCTCGCCCTGCGCGCCTTCACCCCCGCCGCCCTCGTCGGCGCCGGGCAGGGCCTGCTCGTGGCGATCGTCGTGCAGATCGCGGCCTCCTACGAGTGGGGGGCGTGGTGGTCGTTCGCCGGGGTCAGCGTGCTCGCCGGTGTCGCGTTCGCCGCGATCAATCAGGCGCTCGTCGCGGTGCTCGGCGGGGCCGGCCGCTGGGTTGCCGCTCTCGTGGGTGTGCTGGCCGTGGCGACCGGCATCGTCTCGACCGTTCCGGGCGTGCTCGCCTCGGTCGCGACCCTCGTCCCGACCTCACCGGCCTACCACGCGATGCTCGGCGCCCTCATCGGCGGCGGTGGCGTCGCGGCGGGAGTCGGCGCGTTGATCGTGTGGGGCCTGCTCGCGCTGGTGGCCACGACGCTGGCGGTGGCGCGCAGGCGCACCACGTCTGCGCGGGCACTGCTGACGGCATCCGTCGCCTGACTCCGCGGGGCGCGGCGGCAGCGCGCCGTCGCGCCTCAGCTCAGGCCGGAGTAGGCGTGCAGGCCCTTGAAGAACATGTTCACGACCGTGAAGTTGAACATGACGGCGGTGAAGCCGACGATCGACAGCCACGCCGACCGCGTACCGCGCCAGCCGCGGGTCGCGCGGGCGTGGATGTACCCGGCGTAGAGCACCCAGATCACGAAGGTCCACACCTCTTTGGTGTCGAACCCCCAGTAGCGGCCCCACGCGTCCTGCGCCCAGATCGAGCCCGCGATGAGCGTGAACGTCCAGAAGATGAACCCGATGATCGCGAAGCGGTAAGCCAGGCTCTCGAGGCTCTCGGCGGTGGGGATCGTCCGCAGGAACCGGCCCGAGGGGGCGGCCGCGGGAACCGCCGCGGGTGCTGAGGCGAGGCGCGCCTCGCGCCGTGCCTGCGCGAGCTGAAGCACCGAGAGCGCGAACGCGAGCGCGAAGAAGGCCGTCGCGAGCGAGGCGACGAAGACGTGGATGACGAGCCAGATCGACTTGAGCGGATCCATCAGGGGCACGACCTCGACGTAGAACGAGAGGGTCGCGGCCCCGAGCAGCACGGCGACGAGGCCCGTGATGAAGGTGCCGAGGAACCGGAGGTCGTAGCGCAGGAGCACGGCGAGGTAGACGGCGATGATCAGCAGGGTGCCCGTCATCGCGAACTCGTACATGTTGGACCACGGCACACGCTCGGCCGCGATGCCGCGGGTGAGGGTCGCGGCCAGGTGGAACAGGAACGCCAGCACCGTCAGCGATGTGCCGATGCGCGCCCACACCTGCCGCGGGCGCCGCGCCGGAGCTGCGGCGAGGGTGTCGGCCGGCGCCGATGCGCCGCCGGAGACGGCGCCCGCGCCGACGAGCACGCGCTCGGGGGCGAGGGCCTCGGCATCCTTCGCCTCAGCGGCCGCCGCACCACGCCGGGCGAGGTCGAACGCGTAGGCCACGAAGCCGAGGGCGTAGATCGCGATGGCGGTCCAGATCAGCAGCACCGAGACGGCGTCGAGCGAGAGCGTTTCCGAAGCGGGCATGGCCCCAGTCTACGTGGGCGTACCCCGTCAGAGCCGGGGCTGTCGGGCGTTCAGATCGCGCTCGTGGCGGTCGGCGATCTGCGCGACCGCCGCGGCGAGCGCGGGGTCCTCACCCCGGGCGAGCCCGGCGTATTCGATCTGCACCGTGGTCTCGTCGGCGGCCCGGGCCTTGACCCAGACGCGCCGCCGCGGCACGAACAGCGCCGTCAGCAGACCCAGCATCGCCAGCACCGCGAAGGCGAGCACCCACGGTGCCGACGAATCGCGATGCACCTGCAGCGACGCGAATCGCTTGACCGTGTCGTCGGCGGCGCCCGCCGCCTGGTTCTCGAACGTGACCGTGCCCCAGCCGTTCGGCAGATCCGCCGACATTCCCGGCGCCAGTTCGATCGAGTCGAGACCCGAGTCGCCGCCCGTCAGCTGCTCCATGCCTGCGGTGTCGAGGGCGTACACCGAGCGCGGCGTGCCGTCGTTGATGCCGAGGTCGCCGGCGAAGACGTTGAGGGTGAGCACCGGGTTGATCAGGTCGGGGAAGATCGAGGTGTACGCGCCGGATTCGAGCGTGCCCTGCGTCGGGTAGAAGAACCCGACGAGGCCCAGCTGCTCGGGCAGACCGTCCGGCACCTTGATGACGCCGAGCGAGGTCATGTTGTTGTCCTGGGGCAGGAAGGGCTGCGACTCGCTGTAGACGACATCGCCCGCGGAATCGCGGATCGTGATGGTCGGGGCGTATCCGTTGCCGAGCAGATAGATCTTGTCGCCCGCCACATCGAGCGGGTAGTTCACGCGCACCTCGCCCTCGCGCGCCTCCTCGCCGGGGATGCGGGTCGTCACGACGGCGGCGAAGTCGCCCGCCTGCCCCGCCGCGTTGGTGCCCGGGTCCTCGTAGGTCACCTGGAACTCCTCGAGCGTCATCGCGTAGGGCGCCAGTCCGGACCCGTCGACGAAACGACCGGGGTTGAACGAGGAGTAGTCGCTGAGCGCGTTGACGAACGTGGTGCCCTCGACCACCACCCGCTGGCCCGTGTACGCGAACCCGCCACCGAAGCCCACCGCCACGAGCACGCCGACGAGCGAGAGGTGAAAGACGAGGTTACCGGTCTCGCGCAGGTATCCGCGTTCGGCCGAGACCGACCACGCGCCCCGCCCGTCGTAGCGCTCGACCCGGTAGCCCGCGCGCGAGAGCTGGGCCTGGGCGAGATCGACGGCACGGGATGCTGCAGCCTCGGCATCCTGCCCCTCGGGCACCGCGTGCTCGCGCACACGGTGGTCGGCAAGCCGGGACAGGCGCGCGGGGGTGCGCGGCGGACGGGACATCAGGGCTTTGGCGTGATGCTTCGCGCGCGGGATCACGCATCCGATGAGCGAGATGAACAGCAGGATGTAGATCGCCGAGAACCACGGCGAGGTGTAGACGTCGAAGAGCCGGAACCAGTCCAGCACGGGGGCGGTGTCGGGATGATCGGTGTAGTACTGCGTGACGCCGTTGGGGTCGGCGCTGCGCTGCGGCACGAGGGATCCGGGAATGGCCGCGATCGCGAGCAGCAGGAGCAGCACGAGCGCGGTGCGCATGCTGGTCAGCTGACGCCAGCCCCACCGCAGCCAGCCGACGAACCCGAGGGCCGGCGCCGAGACGTCCGCGTCGCCGTCAGCGTGATCGCCCGGGCGCAGCGGGTCGCCCGAGACGTCGAGCTTCTCGTCAGAGCGGGAGCTGGACACCGCCGATCACCGCCCCGAGTCTCGACATGACCTGCGTCCAGACGCCCGTCACCATCAGCAGTCCGAGCGCGATCAGCAGCGTGCCGCCGATGACGTTGACGACGCGGATGTGCCGGCGCAGGAACGACACGGAGCGCGTCGCCCAGCCCAGGCCCAGGGCGAGTAGGACGAACGGGATGCCCAGGCCCGCCGAATACGCGAGTCCGAGCAGTGCGGCACGCCACGGATCGCCGAGATTCCACGAGATCGAGAAGATCGCCGTCAGCGTCGGACCGATGCACGGCGTCCAGCCGATGCCCATCGCGATGCCGAGCAGGGGCGCCCCGATCAGGCCCACGCTGCTGCGCGCCTGGGGTCGCAGCGTGCGCTGGGCGATGCCGAAGAGTCCGATGAACACCAGGCCCATGAGGATGACGACGACGCCCATGATCCGGGTGATGGGGTCGGCGTAGCGGACGAAGAACTGCCCCACCGTGCCCCCGAGCACGTTCACGGTCATGAAGACGAGCGTGAAGCCTGCGATGAACAGCAGCACCCCGCCGAGCAGCCGGCCCCGCCCGACCGCGGCGGCGGTGCGGGCTCCGCCGCGTCGCGGGGCGACCGTGCCGCCGATGAATCCGAGGTAGCCGGGCACGAGGGGCAGCACGCACGGCGAGAGGAAGGAGATCAGCCCCGCGAGCAGCGCCACCGGCAGAGCCAGCCAGAGCGCGCCGTCGACGACCATCGCGCCGGGGTTCACGCGGGCTCCTGCACGAGATCGTCGACGATCGTCGAGAGGATCGAGGCGGTCTCGAGCTGGCCGATGATGCGCGCCGCCACGCGTCCCTCGCGATCGATCACGAGGGTCGTCGGGGTCGCCTGGATGGGCGTCGCGCTCGCGAAGGCGAGCTTGACCGCGCCGTCGTTGACATCGATCACGCTGGGATAGGTGATGCCGTAGCTCTCGGCGAAGGAGAGTGCCGTGTCGGGCTGGTCGTAGGTGTTCACGCCGAGGAAGGCGACGCCCTCGTCGGCGTGCTCCTGCCAGACCTGCTCGAGCAGCGGCGCCTCGACCCGGCAGGGGCCGCAGGCGGCGTACCAGAAGTTGATCACCAGCACCTCGCCCGCCGTGTCGGCGCTCGAGACCTCATCGCCTGTCTCGGTCACGCCCGCGAACTCGACGGGGTCGCCCCGCTGGTCCTCGGGGATCTCGATCACCTGGAACTCACCCGAGATGTAGCCCTTGTTCGTTCCCTCGCGGTACTCCTGCGCGAGCGTGTCGTTCGTCGTGCAGCCGGCCAGCAGCGCGGCGGCGACGAGCGCGCCCGCCACGGCGAGCACTCTGCGGGCGCTCATACGGCTCCCACGTCCACGGCGCCCGCTGTGTCAGCGGGCTCGGCGTACGACAGCTCGCGCCAGCAGGTGCGCTCCCCGTCGCCCGCCGGCTCGTCGCGCACGAGCGTCGTCACGCTCGAGAGCGCGCAACGACGCGCGCGGGGATCGTGGCGCAGCGGCTTACCCGCCACCGCGAGGTGGGTGACCCAGATGGGCAGCTGATGCGAGACGACGACGATGTCGCCCGAGGGCGCAGCATCCCACGCCGCATTCATCGCCTGCCGCATGCGCGAGACGACCTGGCTGTACGGCTCCCCCCAGCTGGGCAGATCGCGATCGCGCAGGTGATGCCAGTTGAAGGGGTTCGCGAGCGCTCGGCTCATGCGTTTGCCCTCGAAGACGTTGGTGGGCTCGATCACGCGCGCATCGATCACGGGCGTCGCCCCGAAGAGCTCGGTGAACGGCTCGGACGACTCGCGGGCGCGCTGCAGGGGCGAGACGACGAGGGATGCCAGGGGCCGGTCGAGCCGGTGCACGAACTCGGCGGCACGGCGGGCCATGACCCGCCCCTCTGCGCTCAGGCCGTAACCGGGGAGCCGGCCGTAGAGCACGCGGGCGGGGTTGTGGACCTCTCCGTGGCGCACGAGATGAAGGCGTTCGGCGGGCACCGGGCCAGTCTACGGGGGCGCCCGGACGCCGAGCCTGGACGCGGGCCGAGAGCCGCCGTCTCAGGCGGCGTCGGTCGCGCCGTCGTCGCCTCCGCGCGAGCGCAGCAGCGCGCGGGTGCGCACGTAGAGGAACCAGGCGACGGCTGCCACGGCGGCGGCGATGACGACGTACTGCAGCACGTCCGCGTACTGCTCGACGATGTGCCACTGCTCACCGAGGAGGAAACCCGCCAACACGAAGATCGTGTTCCAGATCAGGCTGCCGGCGGCCGTGAGCAGCCCGAACTTCCACACCGGCATGCGGGTGACCCCGGCGGGAATGGAGATCAGGCTGCGGAAGATCGGGATCATGCGTCCGAAGAAGACGGCCTTGCCGCCGTGCCTGCCGAACCACGCGACCGTGCGGTCGATGTCCTCGGGGTGCAGCAGCGGCATCTTGGCGGCGAAGGCGCGCAGGCGCCGCACGCCCACCCAGGCCCCGATGCCGTAGAGGACGAGTGCGCCGACGATCGACCCGGCGGTTGTCCAGAACAGCGCCTCGAAGAGCGTGAATGTGCCGCGGCTGGCCGTGAGGCCCGCCATCGGCAGGATCACCTCGCTCGGCAACGGCGGGAAGAGGTTCTCGAGGGCGATCGCGATGCCGGCGCCGACGGGGCCGATGACCTCCATGAGCGAGACGGACCAGTCGATGAGGGCGGTGAGCCAGGATCCGTCGGACGCAGTCATATATCTGAGGGTAGCCCGCCCGTGTTACGGGTTTCTGAACGCGCGCCTAGACTGGGCGACCGTGAGCGAACGCGTACTGGTCAAGCAGCTGAAATCCCTTCCCGACGGGCCGGTGACGGTCTCCGGCTGGGTCGAGACCGTCCGCGATCAGAAGAAGGTGCAGTTCGTGATCCTGCGCGACGAGTCGGGCGCGGTCCAGCTGGTCAACCCCGCCACGCGCGAGATCCCCGAGGACGCCGACGCGACGGCATCCTCCGCCCTCGCTCTCACGCAGACGATCTCCACGCTCGCCACCGGCACGTTCCTGACCGTGACGGGCGCTCTGAAGGCCGACGAGCGCGTCAAGCTCGGCGGCGTCGAGATCAAGATCGGGCGGCTCGAGATCGCCGCCGAGGCCCTGCCCGAGACGCCGATCGCCGCAGACTCCGGCATGGACAAGCGCATGGATTGGCGCTTCCTCGACCTGCGTCAGGCCCGCAACAACCTCATCTTCCGCGTGCAGACCACCCTCGAGCACGCGATGCGCACGTACTGGATCGAGCGCGACTACATCGAGGTGCACTCCCCCAAGCTCATGGCGAGCGCGTCGGAGTCCAACGCCGAACTGTTCGAGGTGCCCTACTTCGAGGACAAGACCGCCTACCTCGCGCAGAGCCCGCAGTTCTTCAAGCAGATGGCGCAGGTCGCCGGATTCGGCAAGATCTTCGAGATCGGCGACGTCTACCGCGCCGATCCTTCCTTCACCTCCCGGCACGCGACCGAGTTCACCTCGATCGATGCAGAGATCTCGTGGATCGACTCGCACGAGGACGTCGCACGCATGCAGGAGGAGCTGCTGGCCTTCGCCTTCGAGGCGGTCAAGGTCAAGCACGGCGCCGAGATCGAGGAGCTGTTCGGGATTCCCGTCGAGGTACCCGCCCTGCCGTTCCCGCGCATTCCGCTGGCCGAGGCGCGCGAGATCGTCGCGGCGCGCGGCTACGAGATCCCCCGGACCGACGGTGACCTCGATCCCGAGGGCGAGCGGCAGATCTGCGCACACGTCAAGGAGAGCTTCGGCCACGACTTCGTGTTCGTCACGGACTACCCGGCCGACATCCGCGCGTTCTACCACATGCGCGACGAGCAGACGGGGCTGACCAAGAGCTACGACCTGCTCTACCGGGGCGTCGAGATCACGACCGGAGCTCAGCGCGAACACCGCGTCGACGTGCTGATCGAACAGGCCCGGGAGAAGGGCCTCGAGCCCGAGAGCCTCGACTTCTACTTCGACTTCTTCCGCTACGGTGCGCCGCCGCACGGCGGCTTCGGGATGGGGCTTGCCCGCCTGCTCATGCTGCTGCTCGGCGAATCTTCGATCCGCGAGGTCACCTACCTCTTCCGCGGCCCGACCCGTCTCGCGCCGTAGCGCGGGTCTCGGCGGCGCGCCGAGCCGCCGCTCAGATCTCGAAGTCCACGGCGACGCGGCCGGAGCGCACCGAGCCGATGTACTCGGCGGCCTCGAGGTGCGCGGGATGCGAGCCGTACGCCTTGAGCCCGTCGACGTCCGCGAAGTCCGCGACGAGCGCGACATCCCAGTTCTCCTCGGGGAACGCCGTGTTGACCCCCACCGAGAGCGCCCGGATCGAGGGCACCACGCCGACGAGAGACTCGAGCCGGCGCTTGACCTCGGTCGCCTGCGCGCTGCGGGTCTCGTCGTCTTCGGCGGCGAGCTTCCAGCTCACGACGTGGCGCAGGGTCATCCGGCTCTCTCCTTGGTTCGATCATCGGCCGCGATCAGGGCGTCGCGCAGCCGGTCGGATGCCACGCGCCAATGGGCGTGCAGCTCTCCGTCGACGAGCACGACGGGAATCTTCTCCCACCAGCGCTCGTACAGCGACGTGTCCTCGAGGATGGATCGCTCCACCACCTCGACACGGTCGGCGACGCCGTCCGGAAGATCGGCGAGCACGCGCTCGATGACGCCCTCTGCCACATCGCAGAGATGGCAGTCGGGCTTTCCGATCAGGGTGAGGACCGTCACCCCTTCATTCTACGCGCGGCATATCCGCACGCGGCGGCGATGCCCAGACGGGCGTCGTATCGTGGCAGGCCCGCTCACCCTCACCAAAAGGAGACACATGCTCAATCCCTGGCTCGGCTTCGCCATCACGGCCGCCGTCTGCGTCGTCACAGCGATCGTCGTCACCGCGCTCGTATCGCTCACGGTGCGGCTCGTCGCCCGCAAGCGGGAGTGGCCGGGTCGGCTGATCACCTACGCCCGGCGGCCGTTCCGTGCGCTGGTGCTCCTGGTGTCGCTGTGGATCGCGTTCGCGCTCGCCTTCCCCGACCGGGACTGGATCGACACGATCGATCAGATCTTCACGATGGCGGTCATCGCCGCCGGCGCCTGGCTCGCGATCGCCCTCGTCCGCTTCGCGACGGACCTCGCGATCGGCCGGTACCGCATCGATGTCCCCGACAACCGCGTCGCCCGCCGCATCCGCACCCAGACGCTGATCCTGCGACGCCTGGCGATCGCCGTCATCGTCGTCATCGCCATCGGTGCGGCGCTGCTGACCTTCCCCGCCGTGCGCACCGTCGGCGCGAGCCTGCTCGCCTCGGCCGGTATCGCGTCCATCGTTGCGGGCCTCGCCGCCCAGTCGGTGCTGGCGAACATGTTCGCCGGAGTCCAGCTCGTCTTCAGCGACGCGCTGCGCGTGGATGACGTGGTGGTCGTCGAGGGCGAGTGGGGTCGGGTCGGGGAGATCACACTGAGCTACGTCGTGCTCGATCTGTGGGATGACCGCCGGCTCGTGCTGCCCTGCACCTACTTCACCACCAAGCCATTCCAGAACTGGACACGACAGGGCAGCGAGCTGCTCGGCGCGGTGGAGCTGGATCTCGACTGGCGGGTCTCCCCCTCGCGCATGCGCGAGCAGCTGGTCGAGGTGCTCGCCGACACCGCCCTCTGGGACGGCCGGGCTTCGGTGCTGCAGGTGACCGAGGCGACCGGCGGCCTCGTGCGCGTGCGCATCCTCGTCACCGCGAGCGACGCGCCGACCCTGTTCGACCTGCGCTGCTACGTCCGCGAGGCGATGGTGTCATGGGTGCAGCGCACGATGCCCGCGGCGCTGCCTGTCCAGCGCGTCATGATGACCGCCGAGTCGTCGGAGCCCGCGCTCGAGGAGCCCCGCGGTGACACCGACGGCCTGTTCACCGGCAGCGCGGAGGCGCAGCAGCGCGCGCAGAGCTTCACGCAGGCGATCCCCGTCGTCGCCGGGGGGAACGACGACGGGGAGGATGCCGGCGGTCAGCGCTCGACGGGGTGACCCGCCGCCATCCACTCGCCCGTGCCGCCCTCGACGTTGGTCACATCGTATCCGCGGGCCTCGAGCGCCTGGACGACCCGGGCGGAGCGCCCGCCGGCCTGGCAGATGACGTCGAAGGGCTCGTCGGGCAGCTGATCGAGCAGGTCGCCGATGCGCGACATGGGCAGGTTCACGGCGCCCGGCACGCGGCCGGCGGCGAACTCGTCCTCCTCACGCACATCGACGAGGGGCACGCCCTCGCGCTCACGCAGCTGCTGTACGGTGATCGACTTCATGGGTCAGGATGTCCTTTCCGTGGTAGGCGAGGAGCGTCTGCATGCCCCCCGAGAGTGTGGCCGAATCGATACCCGCCGCGGCGAGCTGACGATGCGCGAGGTAGGAGCGCACCCCGGATGCGCAGTGGATGCGCACGGGCCGGCCGGCGGCTGCGCGACGCACCTCGTCGAGGCGCTCCCGCAGCTCGGTGTGCGGGATGCGCAGGGCTCCCGGCAGGAACCCGGTCCGCCACTCGTCCGCGCGCCGCACATCGAGCACGAGCGCGTTCGAGAGCACATCGTCGAGATCCTGCGGCTGCCACAGGCGCGTGATGCCCTCGAGCACGTTCTGACCGAGCAGCCCCGCCATGTTCACGGGGTCCTTCGCCGACCCGTAGGGCGGCGCGTACGCCAGATCGAGATCGATCAGGTCATCGACACCGAGCCCGGCGCGCATCGCCGTGGCGATCACGTCGATGCGCTTGTCGACGCCGTCGGCGCCCACGGCCTGCGCACCGTAGATACGACCGGGTTCGTCGGAGGATGCGGGGGCGAAGTGCACGACGAGGTGGATCGCCTCGGCACCCGGGAAGTAGCCGGCGTGCGAGCCCGGGTGCAGATGCATCGTCTCGTGCGCGACACCCGCCTCCTCGAGCGTTCGCCGATTCGCCCCGGTCAGGGCGGCCGTCAGACCGAAGACCCGCACGATGGCGGTCCCGAGCGGCGGCGGCATCTCGCGCGCCGAGCGCTCACCGAGCATCGCGTCGGCGATCAGGCGTCCTTCGCGGTTGGCAGGGCCCGCGAGGGCGACGGGTCGAACGGCGCCCGTGACGGGGTCCGTCTTGGCGACGGCGTCGCCGGCGGCCCAGACGTGGGGGATGCTCGTACGCCCGTGAGCGTCGACGATGATCGCGCCGCGCTCGATCGCGATGCCCGCGTCGCCGGCGAACGCCGTGTCGGGGCGCACCCCGACGGAGAGGACGACCAGGTCGGCGGGCAGACCGCGCCCGTCCGAGAGCCGGACGATCGCGTGGTCACCGGCATCCTCGACGGCGGAGGCCGCGATTCCGGCGTGCACACGGAGGCCGTGGCGCTCGAGTTCGGCGGTCACGAGGCTCGCCATCTCGGTCTCCAGCGGCGGCAGCACGTGAGGTGCGAACTCGACGATGTCGACCTCGAGCCCGCGCTGGCGCAGCGCTTCGGCCGCCTCGACGCCGATGAAGCCCGCACCGAGCACCACCGCACGACGGGCGGAGCCCGCCGCATCCTTCATCCAGGCGGCATCGCCGACCGTGCGCAACGTCCGCACGCGGGAGTCGTCGAGTCCCGGGATGGGCGGGCGCAGGGCGAAAGCACCGGGCGCCAGCATCAGTTCGTCATAGGCGAACTCGGTCTCGCCGCCCGCGGTCGCGGCCACCACGACCTTGCGCACCGGATCGATGGAGGTGACGTCGTGGCGCACGCGCACGTCGAGATCCAGCGCCGCACGCAGGCTCTCGGGTGTCTGCACGAGCAGCTGGGACTGCTCGTCAATCTCGCCGCCGACGAAGTAGGGCAGGCCGCAGTTGGCGAAGGAGACGTGATCGCCGCGCTCGAGCACGAGGATGTGCGCGTGCTCGTCGAGCCGGCGCGCACGGGCCGCGAAGCTCATGCCCGCAGCGACGCCGCCCACGACGACGATACGGCGGGGGGTATGCGTGAGCTCAGGCGAAGGCATGGAACAGCTTCTCCAGTCGGGCACGGTCATCGAGTCCGGCCTCGCCGCGGGCGATGCACTGCTCGAGCCCGCTCGAGATCACGGCGAAGCCGGCGGCGTCGATGGCCTTGGACACGGCGGCGAGCTGGGTGAGCACGTCTTTGCAGTCGCGCCCCGACTCGATCATCGCCATCACGCCGGCCAGCTGGCCGTGCGCGCGCTTGAGCCGCGGGAGCACGTTCGTCATGTCGACGTGCAGTTCGTCCGCGGCGGTCTTGTCTGTCGTCATGACCTCGATGCTATACCCCCGGGGGTATCCACGCAAATACCGTGACAACACGAAGCGCCCGTCCTTCGGACAGGCGCTCGGTGTGTACGGCCCCGCGGGGCCTGGCCGCTACTTCTTGTTGCGGCGCTGGTGGCGAGTCTTGCGAAGCAGCTTGCGGTGCTTCTTCTTCGCCATGCGCTTGCGGCGCTTCTTGATGACTGAACCCACGGAAAACCTCACTAAGTCGGGGTCTGGGCGCGGTGCGCGGTGCTGCGCGGAGCGCCCGGGAACGGGCAAAGCGGAAATATGCCTCGGAGCAGTCTAACAGGAGGGCAGAGCTCCGAGAGCGCGCGTCAGCCGGCGTCGGCGATCGGCCGCTGCAGCGCCTCGGTCACGGCCTGCTCCGGCACACGGTACGACCGCCCGAACCGAACCGCGGGCAGGTCACCCGCGTGCACCAGCCGGTACACCGTCATCTTCGACACGCGCATGATCTCGGCCACCTCGGCGACCGTCAGAAACCGCATGTCCGGCAGTTCTGCCATCTTCCCTCGTTCCCCATCGGATGTGTTCCCCAGACGCCGTTTTCGCGGCGCTCAGCGACACTCTAGGGCCCGGCCGAGTCGCGTGTAAACCCGTGGGACTGCTGTGACCAGTGGGAAGAGAGCGTCAGTTACCGAACTTGCGCAACGCGCTCGTGACGGCGTGTTTGGCCGAGGCGGCCGCGCGGCCCACGAACTCGGCGGCGTGCGCGGCCGGTTCGGGCAGGCTCGCCGCCCCCGCCGCCTCGAGCAGCTCTTCGGCATCGGCGTCGTCGATCAGGAAGGGCACCAGCCAGTCGTCCACCTGCTCGAGGGGGGCGGCGTGCAGGCTGTAGTAGCGGTGCTGACCCTCTTCGCGCACCGTCACGAGGTCGGCATCGCGCAGCACCTTGAGGTGCTTCGAAACCGTCGGCTGACTCACGCCGAGCTCGTGCACGATCTGCGAGACGCTCGTACCGGCACCCCCGGAGCCCCCGTGCGCGCGCAGGATGTGCAGGATCTCGCGCCGGGTGCCGTCCGCGATGACGTCGAAGATGTCGGCCATGACGTTAGGTTAGCCGCGCGGGGGCCGGAGTACCATGAGCGAGTCTTCGGTGCGAGAGGGGCAGGTGCATGGCGACGAGCCGTTCGACGGCGCGCGCCGGTGAGTGGAGGAGCAGGCTCCGCGAACTGGGTCATTTCCTCCGCGACTCCACCACTTCCTCCCCTGCCCGCTTCGCGATCATCGTCTTCGCGGCCCTCATCCTCATCTTCACGGCGCTGCTCTCGCTGCCCGCAGCATCCGCCTCGGGTACCCGCGCACCGCTCGCCGACGCGCTCTTCACGGCGGTCTCGACCATCTGCGTGACCGGTCTGACGGTCGTCGACATCGCCACCTACTGGTCACCGCTGGGCAAGGTCATCATCTTCATCGGCGTGAACATCGGCGGTATGGGGGTGCTCACGCTCGCATCGATCCTGGGGCTGATCATCTCGAAGCGCCTGGGCCTGCGAGCCAAGCTCATCGCGGCGGGCGACTCCAATCCCCTGCGCGCCCACGGCGGTCCCGTCAACGAGGGGCAGACCGTGCGCCTCGGTGAGGTCGGACAGCTGCTGGTCACCGTGGCCCTGTCTACCCTCGTCATCGAGGGCGTCATCGCCGCCCTCCTCTACCCCGCTCTCCTGATGGCCGGCGTCGGCGCGCTCGAGGCGCTGTGGGAGGCGCCGTTCTACGCCGCGATGGCGTTCACGAACACCGGTTTCACGCCCAACCCCGGCGGCCTGGAACCCTTCGCCGACGACTACTTCCTGCTCACGGTGCTCATGATGGGCGTCTTCCTCGGCAGCATCGGGTTCCCCGTCATCTACACCCTCTCCAAGCACCTCTGGCACGTCGGCAAGTGGTCGCTGCACACGAAGCTGACCCTGATCACGACGATGCTGCTCTTCCTCGCCGGCGCCATCGCCTTCCTCGGGCTGGAGTACGACAACCCCGGCACTTTCGGGTCGATGGACGCGTGGGACACCACCTTCCAGGCCTTCTTCCTCTCGGCGATGACGCGCTCGGGCGGATTCTCGGTGGTCGACGTCGGCGAGCTCTACGGGTCCTCCCTCGTCGTCGGCTCGATGCTCATGTTCGTCGGCGGCGGCTCGGCGTCCACCGCGGGCGGCATCAAGGTCACGACGCTCGCCGTGCTCGCGCTCGCCGTCTGGTCCGAGGCCAAGGGCCGCACCTCCGTCGAGGCGTTCGGTCGCCGCATCCCGAGCGACGTGCAGCGGGTCGCCCTGTCCGTCGTCGCGTGGGGCGCGACGATCGTCGCCCTCTCGACGATCACGATCACCCAGATGACAAAAGCGCCCGTCGAAGAGGTGCTGTTCGACGTCATCTCGGCCTTCGCGACCGTCGGTCTGTCGACGGGTCTCACGGCCGAGCTGCCCGATCCCGCGGCCTACGTCATGGCGCTGACGATCTTCATGGGCCGCATTGGTACAGTGACACTCGCCGCGGCCGTGGCCGCGACATCCCGATCGCAGCTGTATTCGCTTCCCGTGGAAAGGCCCATCGTTGGTTGAGCAGATCCGCGGCGACGCGCCCGTCCTGGTCATCGGACTCGGCCGCTTCGGCGCCGCGTGCGCCGGCGAGCTGGACCGCCTCGATCGTGAGGTGCTCGCGATCGACGAGAGCCTCGACCTCGTGCAGAAGTGGTCGGAGCGGGTCACCCACACCGTGCAAGCCGACGCCCGCAACATCGACGCCCTCAAGCAGATCGGCGCCGCCGACTTCCAGGTCGCCGTCGTCGCCGTCGGATCGAGCATCGAGGCATCCGTGCTCATCACGGCAAACCTCGTCGACCTAAAGGTCCCTCAGATCTGGGCGAAGGCCGTCTCACAGTCGCACGGCAAGATCCTCGCGCGCGTCGGGGCCAACCACGTCATCTACCCCGAGCGCGAGGCCGGAGAGCGCGTCGCGCACCTCGTCAGTGGGCGGATGCTGGATTTCATCCGTTTCGACGACGACTTCGTCCTCGCCAAGATGTATCCCCCGCGGTTCATCCGCGGGGTGGGCCTGAACGAGTCCGGCGTGCGCACCAAGTACAACGTCACCGTGGTGGGTGTGAAGAGCCCCGGCAAGCCGTTCCGCTACGCGGAGGCCAACACGGTCGTCACCAACCACGACCTCATCATCGTCTCGGGTACCAACAGCGACATCGAGCGGTTCGCCGGGCTCGACCGGTGACCGCACCCGCGCTCAGGGCAGCTGAGCGAACGCCTCGACGCGATCGGTGGGGCCCACGATCAGGATGCGGTCGCCGGGCGAGAGCACCGTCTGGTTGTCGGCGTTCTGCCACGCCCCCTCGAGGGTCTTGAACGCGGTCACGGTCACGCCGTGCGTGCGCCGGAGCGTCGTCTCGCCGAGCGGGGTGCCCTGGAAGCGTTCGGGGGCGGCGGTCTTGGCGAGGGAGTAGCCCCGTTCGATCTCGAGGTAGTCCATGGCGGCGCCCCGCACGAGTTGGGCGACCCGGCGCCCCATGTCCTTCTCGGGAAAGATCACGTGGTGCACACCGAGCTGCTCGAGGATGC
>NZ_QFPF01000099.1 GCF_003248605.1 Microbacterium sp. | reverse complement strand
GTCCCGGTCAGACGATCGTGGGCGACTCGACGACGGTTTCGCTCTACAAGCTCATCCGCGCCGCTCTCGCCGCGCGACCGGACCGCCGTGGGATCGTCATCGATCGCGGAAACTTCCCCACGGATCGGTACATCGTCGAAGGCATCGCCGCCGAGGCGGGCCGGACGATCCGATGGATCGACACCGAGGCCGGAGCCGGAGTCACGGCGAGTGATGTCACGCGGGTGATCGGTCAGGACACGGCGGTGGTCGTGCTCAGTCACGTCGCCTACCGTTCGGGCTACGTCGCGGATGTGCCTGGCATCACCCGGACCGTGCACGCCGCCGGTGCGCTCGTCGTCTGGGACCTCTGTCACTCCGTCGGCGTCATGCCGATCCAACTCGATGCCTGGGACGTGGACTACGCGACCGGGTGCACGTACAAGTACCTCAACGGCGGTCCGGGCTCGCCCGCGTTCCTCTACGTGCGTGCCGATCTGATCCCGGACGCCGTCCAGCCGATCCAGGGATGGATGGGCGTGAAGGACTCCTTCCGCATGGGCCAGGGCTACGAGCCCGCCGACGGCATCCGTCGCTTCATCAGCGGAACACCGCCGATCCTCGGCATGCTCGCCATGCAGGCCACGCTCGAGCTGATCGAGGAGGCGGGGATGGCCGCGATCCGGGCGAAATCGATCGCGCTCACCGAGTACGCCATCGCGCAGGTGGACCGGCACCTGGTCCCGCTCGGTGCGGTGCTCGCGTCGCCGCGCGATGCGAGTGTGCGGGGCGGACACATCACGGTCGATCACCCCCGGTTCGCCGAGCTCGTGCCGCGGCTGTGGCAGGAGGGCATCCTGCCGGACTTCCGCCCGCCGTCGGGCATCCGCTTGGGCATGTCGCCGCTGTCGACGTCGTTCGCCGAGGTCGAGACGACGATCGCGGCGATCGCCGCCGCGCTGCGCGAGCCCGAGATCGCCGCCACCTCCGAGCCGGAGTCGATCGCATGACCCTGCAACGCCATCTGCCCGACACGGCACTGCTCCGCCAGACGTTCGCGCTTTTCCCCTCGGGGGTGGCGTGCATCGGAGCCGTGGTGGACGGTGCGCCCGAGGCGCTCGTGGCCTCGTCGTTCACCGTCGGGGTATCGCTCGACCCGCCGCTGGTGTCCTTCGCCGTGCAGAACAGCTCGACGACGTGGCCGATCATCCGACGCGCCGAGCGCATCGGAGTCTCGGTGATGGCGTCCGACCACGAAGCGATCTGCCGCCAGATCGCATCGAAGGACCGTGCCCGGCGCTTCGATGACGTCGAGACCCATGTTGCGGAGTCCGGCGCCCTTCTGCTGCTGGGCTCGCCCGTCTGGCTCGAGTGTCGGATCTACTCCGAAGTCCCCGCCGGCGATCACCACCTCGTGCTGCTCGAGGTCAGCGGCCTCGGATTGAACCCCGAGCTCGGGCCACTGGTCTTCCACGGGTCGTCGTTCAAGCGGGTGCACGAGGGCGACTGAGCCGTGCACGTCCTCGAGCGTCCCGCTCCGGACCCCGACCGGGTGCTCCGGTATGCCGACGGCACGACCGGGGTGGTCGACGTCTACGATCCGCCAGGGGTGGCGCGGGGGCTCGCGCTTCTGCTGCACGGCGGATTCTGGCGCGCCGCGTATGATCGCCGGCACCTGCGCCCCCTCGCCGCGGCGCTGGCCGGCGACGGCTGGCAGGTGGCGCTTCCCGAATACCGACGTGTCGGCGATGACGGGGGCGGCTGGCCGGGAACCATGACGGATGCCGCGCACATCGTCCGCGATGTTCCCGCGCTCGTGGGGGCCTGCGCACCCGAGCGCGTCGTCGTCGTCGGGCACTCGGCGGGAGGCCACCTCGCACTGCTCGCCGCGGTCGAGAATGCTCGTCTGGCGGGCGCCGTCTCCCTCGCCGGCGTGCTCGACCTGACGAGCGCGCACGCAGCGGGCCTCTCGCGAGGCGCGGTCGCAGACCTGTTCGGCACCACCAACCCGACGCCCCACCTGCTGGCGAGCGCGGACCCCCTGCGCGCGACGCTGCCGGCGTGCGCTCTGGCGCTCCTGCACGGCGATCGCGACGCCGAGGTGCCGATCGACTACAGCCGCGTGTATGCCATGCGTGCGGCGCGCATCGATCTTCGTGTCATCGAGGATGCGGATCACTACGACCTCATCGATCCGCTCGAGGCCGCGTATTCCCAGCTCCTTCTCGTGCTCAACGGCATGGTTGAGGCGGCCGAAACCGAAACGTAACATGCCAGAAAAGTGACGGTCGTCACGAGCGCGATACATTCGGAACGTCGCCACAGCGGCGCCGACCCGATGCGAGGAGCCACGGCCATGTCACCTTCCACGTCGCCGTACTGGAACCCCAAGACCGAGACGCTCGGTCGCGAGGATCTGCGCGCGCTGCAGTTGGCGAAGCTGCGCCGGGTCGCCGCGTGGGCGCAGGAGCGCAGCCCGTTCTACCGCCGCACGTTCGCCGCGGCGGGCTTCGCCGCCGAACAGCTGCGCACGTGGGACGACATCGCGCGCATCCCGTTCCTCACGCGCGACGAGTGGATGCAGAGCCAGGCCGCGCACCCGCCTTTCGGCGAGCTTCCCGTCGCCGGCCCCGAGTCGGCCATCCGTCTGCACACGACGAGCGGCACGAGCGGCAAACAGCCCCTGCGAGCCCTGGATTCCCGCAAGGACTGGTCGTGGTCGGCGGAGATGTGGTGCTATGCGCTGTGGGGTGCCGGAGTGCGGCCGCACGACATCGGATACGTCGCGTTCGGTTACGGCTCGTTCATCGGGTTCTGGGGCCTGCACAACGGGCTCGAGAAGCTCGGCGCTCTGACGATTCCGGGCGGCGCCCAGTCGACCCCCGTGCGCGTGAAGCAGATCATCGACTTCAACGCGACGGTCGTCGCGTCGACCCCGACCTACGCCCTGCGCATGGCGCAGGAAGCGGAATCGCTGGGGATCGATCTTCGTGCGTCCCCCGTGCGCATCATCATCCTCTCGGGCGAGCCCACTCCCGCGGCGACCCGCGATCTCATCGAGGCACAGTGGGGCGCCAAGGTCTTCGACACGGCGGGCATGACCGAGATCTCGACGATCTTCATGTTCGAACCCGCCGACCAGCCCGGCGGCTGCCACATCATCGAGGACCACTTCATCGAGCAGGTCATCGACCCGGCAACGGGCGACGAGCTGCCGTACGGCGAGGCGGGCGAGCGTGTCACGACGTCGTTCGGGCGGGGCATGATCCCCCTTCTGCGCTATCGCACGAGCGACCTCGTCGTGAAGATGCCGCACACGGTCGCCGCGAACGGTCGCACGTGGGACCTCTACGAAGGCGGCATCATCGGGCGGGTCGACGACATGAAGCTCGTGCGCGGCACGAACGTCTACCCGCGCGCGGTCGAGGGCATCGTCCGTCAGTTCCCGCAGGTCGACGAGTTCCAGGTCGAGATCACACGCGAGGGCATCCGGGACGAGATCACCCTGCACGTCGAGACGGTGCCCGGCATCGTCGACGCCGACTGGCCGGCGCTCGAGCTCGCGCTGCAGGGCGAGCTCGCCGATGCGCACGAGGGACTTCGCTTCCACGTCCGCCGCGCGGCACCCACGACACTCCCCCGATACGAGCTGAAGGCCCGTCGCCTCACCGATCGTCGCCCGGTCGCATGAGGGACGCAGAGAGGACCACGATGACCACCGACCTGATCGGCACGCCGCTCACCGACGCCGAGACGCGCCTGCTCGCCGTCTATCGCGAGGTCAAGGACTTCGCCGGTGCCGACGACCTCGCTCCCTCGACGCGGGCGGCGCTGCTGTCCGGTGTCGCCGCGCTCGGGGTCGCGGTGACCGACCTCGGATTGACCCTCGAACACCTCACCGACCTCGGCGCGTAGCGCCCCACCAGGAGCAGATCATGAACGATGTCGCAGCCGACATCCCGACCGTCGTGCCGGTCGTCACGCGCGGAGCCGAGCTCCACGGTGACACCCCTGACTCGGGTGGCGCCCACCGCGTCTCCGGCGTGAGCGCGCAGCACACTCCGGCGACGAGGATCTGGTTCGGCCAGGTCAGCAACGATCCCGGGTACCGCTCGCTGCCGCACCATCACGGCGAGGCCGAGACGGGTGGGTACGTGCTGCGAGGCTCGGCACGCATCTACTTCGGCGAGGACTTCGCGCAGTTCATCGACATGCGACCGGGCGACTTCGTCTTCGTCCCGCCGTTCATGCCGCACGTCGAGGCCAACATGAGCACGACCGACGACCTGGTGTGGCTGACCGCGCGCACACCCGAGAACATCGTGGTCAATCTTCCCGACGTCGCCGACGATCTGCTCGTCGGCTTCCGCCGCTCATGAGCGGCACCGTCGGGTTCCTGGATGCCGTCGCCCTGCGCCCGCTGACGCGGGCGGTCGCGGAACCACCTCGCACATCGGCCTTCACTGCGACGACCCAGCCTGTGCCCTGGCCCAAGGCCTACGGCGGCGATCTGCTCGCGCAGGCTGCCGCCGCGGCCACCATGACCGTGACGGCGGACCGGACGCTGCACGCGATGCACTCCGTCTTCGTCGCGCCCGCGGCGATCGGGGCCGATCTTCGCTACGACGTCGAGACACTGCGCGACGGTCGTTCGTACTCGTCCCGGCGGGTGCTCGCCTCCGCCGACGGTGCCATCGTCTTCACCGCGATCTGCTCCTTCCACACGGGCGAGAGCTCCGACGTCATCGCCGCGGCGATGCCGGTCGACGTGCCCCCTCCCGACGAGGTGCCCAGCAGCGCCGAGCGCGTCGCGCACCTCGAGGGCGCGGCGGCGCGCTACTGGGCGGACGGGCGCAGCTTCGATGTCCGGCACATCGGCGAGGCACACTACGACGTCCCCGCCGAGGATCGCGCTCCGGAGGTGCGGTTGTGGATCCGCGCTCTCGGGTCGCTGCCCGATGACCCCGCGCTGCACCGCCTCGCCCTGATCTACGTGTGCGACTACGCGATGCTCGAACCGGTGCTCAAGGCGCAGGGGCTGGCGTGGGCCGATACCGACCTGGTCACCGCGAGTCTCGACCACTCGATGTGGCTGCATGCGGACGCGCGGCTCGACGACTGGGTGCTGTGCACCCTGACGGCGACCTCCTTCGCGCACGGCCGCGCGCTCGTGCGGGGCGAATTCCACACTCGTGGCGGCGTGCACCTCGCCTCCGTCGCCCAGCAGGGCATGATCCGGCGCCGTTCCGCGCGCTGACCCCGACATCCGACATCACCGAGGAGCACGCGTGCGCATCGCCATCATCGGAGGAGGCCCCGGCGGCCTCTACTTCGCCGTCCTCATGAAACAGCTCGACCCGACCCACGAGATCACGGTGTGGGAGCGCAACGCCCCCGACGACACTTTCGGTTTCGGCGTGGTCTTCAGTGACGAGACGATCGCGGGCATCCGAGCAGCCGATCCCGCGATGCTCGCCGGCATGGCGGCCGAGATGGCGCACTGGAACGACATCGACATCCACTACGGCGGCGAGGTCGTGCAGGTGGGAGGCCAAGGTTTCTCGGCGCTCAGCAGGAAACGCCTGCTGCAACTCCTCCAGGCGCGATGCGAGGCCCTCGGTGTCGATGTGCGTTTTCGCACGGTCGCCCCCGACGTCGAGCAGCTCTCGGCCGAGTACGACCTGGTGGTCGCGAGCGACGGCCTGAACTCCGCTACGCGGGCCCGCTATGCCACGGACTTCGGCGCCTCCCTTGATCCCCGCCGATCCAAGTACATCTGGCTCGCCACCGATCGGGTCTTCGAGGCGTTCACCTTCGTCGTGAAGCAGACGCCCTACGGTGTCATGCAGATCCACGGGTATCCCTTCTCCGCCGAGCAGAGCACCCTCATCGTCGAGATGCATCCCGACGTCTGGGAACGGGGTTTCGCGGACATCGCCTCGTCCGATCTGCGGGCGGGGCAGAATGACGAGGCGTCGATCGCCCGCATCGCCGAGCTGTTCGCCGACGAGCTGGGCGGGCACGGCATCCAGGCCAACAATTCGCGGTGGCTGACCTTCACGACGGTGCGCAACGACCGCTGGCATCGGGGCAATGTCGTGCTCGTGGGTGACGCCGCGCACACGGCGCACTTCTCCATCGGATCGGGCACCAAGCTCGCGCTGGAGGACGCGCTGGCTCTGGCGGCGGCGATGAACGAGAACGCGGATGTCGCATCCGCTCTCGCTGCCTACGACGGTGAGCGCCGGCCCGTCGTCCTGTCGACTCAGCGCGCGGCCCAAGCCAGCCTGGAGTGGTTCGAGAACATCGGTCAGTACACGCGTCAGGGGCCGCTGCAGTTCGCGTTCAATCTGTTGACCCGCAGCCGGCGGATCACCCGAGAAGGTCTGGCGCTGCGCGATCCCGACTTCGCCGCCCTGATCGACGCCGACTTCGCGGCCGCGGTCGGGCAGCGTCGACCCGCCCCCGCGATGTTCCAGCCGGCCCGCATCGGCGAGCTCGAACTGGCCAACCGCGTGATCGTCTCGCCCATGGACATGTACTCGGCCACGGAGGGCGTGCCGAACGACTTCCACCTCGTGCACCTGGGCTCGAAGGCGCAGGGCGGAGCAGGGCTGGTGATGACCGAGATGATCGGCACCTCACCCACCGGGCGCATCACCCTCGGCTGCACGGGCCTGTACACCGACGAGCAGGCCGCGGCCTACCGACGCATCGTCGACTTCGTGCATACCCACAGCGACGCCAAGATCGGGGCCCAGCTCGGCCATTCCGGGCGCAAGGGCTCGACACGCCTCATGTGGGAGGGCATCGACGAGCCGCTCGACGAGGGCGGGTGGCAGCCGGTCGGTCCGTCCGCGGTGCCCTATAAAGAGGACGGCGCCGTGCCGCGCGAGATCGAGCGCACCGAGATGGATACGATCATCGCCGAGTTCGCGGCGGCGGCGCAGCGAGCGGACTCGGCGGGCTTCGACCTCGTCGAGGTTCACGCCGCCCACGGCTATCTGCTCTCCTCCTTCCTCTCACCCCTGGCCAACCGCCGCACCGATGAATACGGCGGGTCGCTCGAGAACCGGCTGCGCTTTCCGCTCGAGGTCTTCGACGCCGTCCGCGCGGCGCTCCCGGAGCGGATCCCCGTGACGGTGCGTCTGTCCGCGGTGGACTGGGCGCCGGGTGGCGTCGAGATCGATGACGCCGTCGCGATCGCGTCCGCCTTCATCGACCACGGTGCGGCCGCGATCGACGTCTCGAGCGGGCAGGTCGTGGGGCACGAGGCGCCGGCGTACGGACGCAGCTTCCAGGCGCCGTTCGCCGACGCGATCCGCAATCGGGTGGCGGCGCGGCGCGGGGTGCCGGTCATCGCGGTCGGGGCCATCTCGTCGCACGACGATGTCAATTCGCTCATCCTCGCGGGCCGCGCCGACCTCTGCGCCCTCGGGCGCACGCATCTCTACGACCCGCAGTTCACGCTGCACGCCGCCGCCGAGCAGGACTACCGGGGGCCGGGCGCCGCGTGGCCGCTGCCGTACCGCGCGGGGCGCCGCAAGCCCCCGACCGCGCGCACCGACGCCGTGCGTCCACGCCTGCACCTGGGTGGGGTCGCGGAGCCGGATGCGCTCGTGCACCGACGATGGACCCCTTCCGCCCCGTCCGAGTCCCTCCCGAACACCGAGAGCGTGGCCGCCGCTGCGGTCGCGCACTGATCCGAAAGACGCCCATGTCGCATCGCCTCGTCAACCCGACCTCTCTCGCCCGCGCCTCGGGCTTCTCCCACGCGGTCGTCGCGTCGGGCACGGACACCGTGCACCTTGCGGGCCAGACGGCGATGCTGCCCGACGGATCGATCGTGGACGGCGACATCGTCGCCCAGTTCCGTCAGGCATTCGCGAATCTCCTGACGGCGCTCGCCGAGGCCGGGGGTGTGCCGACCGACCTCGTGAGCGTGACCATCTACCTCACCGACGTCGAGGACTATCAGGCGCACGGGCGTGAGATCGGTGCGGCCTGGCGCGAACTCGCGGGCGCGCACTATCCCGCGATGGCGGGCATCGGCATCACGCGTCTCTGGCAGCCCGAGGCGATGATCGAGATCGCCGGTGTGGCCGTGCTGAGCGGGGCCGCCGCGTGAGGCTCGCCACACTCCGCCTGTCCGGCGGCACCTCGGCCGCGCTCATCGATCCCGCCGAGGGCGTGGCCATCGTCATCGACGGGATGCCGGATGTCGGGGCACTGCTCTCGAGACCCGACTGGCGTTCCCGCGCGGCCGCGGCGGCCGGGCCACGGCATCCCCTCTCGTCGTTGTCGATCTCGGCGTTCGCGCCGGTCGTGCCGACTCCCGGCAAGATCGTGTGCGTCGGGCTGAACTACCGCGAGCACATCGTCGAGATGGGCCGGGAGGTGCCCGAGCACCCCACGCTCTTCGCGAAGTACGCCGAGGCGTTGATCGGGGCGGGCGATGACATCCTCATCCCGCGAGAAGCGGCCGACACCGTGGACTGGGAGGCCGAGCTCGTGGTGGTCGTCGGCGCGACGGTGCGCCATGCAGATCGCGAACAGGCGGGCTCGGCGATCGCCGGGTACACGGCGATGAACGATGTGACGGTGCGCGGGCATCAGTACCGCACGACGCAGTGGCTGCAGGGCAAGACCTTCGAAGACTCCACGCCGCTCGGCCCGGTCCTCGTCACGCCCGACGAGATGCCGCAGGCGCCCCGGCTGACCACCACCGTGGACGGGGCGCGCGTGCAGGACGCGACAGCATCCGATCTCGTGTTCGACCCCGCCGACCTCGTGGCGTACGTGTCGCGCATCGTGACGCTGAGCCCGGGTGATCTGATCGCCACGGGCACACCAGGCGGTGTCGGGCAGGGCATGACACCGCCGCGCTACCTCGACGACGGCGCGCACGTCGTCGTCAGCGTCGAGGGTATCGGCGCCCTGCGCAACACCCTGCGCGTGTTCGACCCGGCCTGATCCCGGCCTGACCCCGCACCCCGCCCGGACCCCCGCACCCGCTCCTTTGGGTGTCCCACTTTCTGTCGCTGGCGAGCCGCCAGGGCGACAGAAAGTGGGACACACCCCGCACGGCACAGGTGCCGCGTCAGTCCGCACGCGCCCGTCCGTCAGGACGCCGCCGGTTCCTCCTCGGTGAGCAGCAGGAACAGGCCGCCGTAGGGCTCGAGGTGCACGATGAAGCTCTGCAGATCGTCGACCCGGCTGACCACCTCGTGCGTCTGCGCGTCCACCACGGCGTGCCGCACAGGCAGCTGCTCGCTGTGGACGGTTCCCTCGATGGGTTCCGCCGTGAAGTTCAGCACCGTGAGCTGGATCGGCGCGCCCTCGTCGCCGAGCCCGTCGTCGAGACGGTGCACGAGCACGAGCATGCCGGGGTGGGCGACGTCGGGTACGTCGATCTGCGTCTCGATCGCCACGCCGTGCTCCCG
>NZ_QFPF01000098.1 GCF_003248605.1 Microbacterium sp. | reverse complement strand
ATGCGGCGCCCCCATCTCTGCACGGTGTGATCACCGCGGACCAGTACGCCCTCGGCGACCTTCCACAGCGCGAGCGCACCGAGCGCGCCCGCGATCGCCCACAGGAGTGCAAAGCCGAAGGGCACCTCGGCGATCGCCCGCATCGCCCCGGTCTGGTCGCTCGCCACATCGCCGCCGGTCGCGACGATGATCGCCAGCATCCCGATCAGAGCGTGCACGAGGCCGGCGGCGGCGTACCCGCAGCGGGCGAGGCGGCGAAACCACGTCGTGTCGGTCGCCTCGCGCGCGACGCGCTTCGGGGCGGCGATGTGCATCCGGTCAGCCTACGGCCGGGACGCATCATGGCCGCGGGGCGCCGTGCAGGTGATCGCGGTGCTTCTCGGACTGCCGCTTCTTGGTGACGACATCGATCGGACCCGTGACCGAGAGCTCGTCCTCCCAGCATTCGATGCCCCCGACATCCGGCATGAGGGCCCGGGTGAAGACCGGGTCCCGGCCCTCGCGGCGCTGGCGGGTGTAGTCCTTGAGGAGGCGGAAGGACAAGCCCGACAGCAGGGCGATGGCGATGAGGTTCGTCAGGGCCATCAGCCCCATGACCCCGTCGGCAAAATTCCAGACGAGGTCGGCGGTGACCACGGACCCGGCGAGCACGGCGACGACGGCGAGGATCCGGTAGCCCGTCAGTGCGGCGCGGCTCGAGGTGATGAATTCGATGTTCGACTCGCCGTAGTAGTAGTTGCCGAGGATCGACGAGAACGCCAGCAGGAAGATGATGATGCTGAGGGCGATGTTGGACCAGTCACCGAGGGTCGACACCAGCGCACCCTGGGTCAATCCGATGCCCCGGGTGGCGCCGGCCAGATCGGGTACCGACACGAGGATGATGAACGCCGTGATCGAGCAGACGAGGAACGTGTCGAAGTAGACGCCGAGCGTCTGCACGAGGCCCTGCTTGACGGGATGGGTGACGGCGGCGCTGGCGCCCGCGTTGGGCGCCGAGCCCAGGCCCGCCTCGTTCGAGAACATGCCGCGCTTGATGCCCGTCAGCACGATGTAGCCGAAGGCGGCGCCGACGACCTCGTTGAATCCCCACGCCTGTGTGAAGATCTGGGCGAACACGACGGGGATCTGATCGACGTGGAAGCCGACCACGAGCAGCCCGAGAAGCAGGTAGAGCAGCGCCATGGAGGGGACGAGTGCCTGGGTGACGGAGGCGATGCGACGAACTCCGCCGAAGACGACGAGAGCGGTGAGCAGCGCGACGCCGATGCCCACGACCCATGGCACCCAGGCCGCGACGCCCTCGCCGAGGCTGCCCGACACCGTGGCGGCGATCGTGTTGGCCTGCAGCGACGAGAACGCGAACGGGAAGCAGACGATGAGGATGATCGCGAACCAGATGCCCAGCCAGCGAGCTTTCAGACCGCGCTGCATGTAGTAGGCGGGACCGCCGCGGAAGCCGTCCTTGTCGCGCACCTTGAACAGCTGCGCCAGGGAGGACTCGATGAAGCTCGAGGCGCCGCCGATGAAGGCCATCAGCCACATCCAGAACACCGCGCCCGGGCCTCCGACGGCGATGGCGGTGCCTACGCCGGCGATGTTGCCCACGCCCACCCGCGACGCGGCCGAGATCGTGAACGCCTGGAACGCGGACACCGACTGAGGCTCGCCGGTGGTGGTGCGGGGAGTCTTGTCGGTGAGGGTGCGGAACATCTCGGGGACGAGGCGCAACTGCACCACCCCCGAGCGCGCGGTGAAGTAGAGCCCCAGCACCACGACCACCGGCACGATGATCCAGGTCCACAGGTTGTCGCCCCAGGTCAGCAGCCAGGCGTTGATCGCATCCTCATCCATGCGCACAGTATGTCGGTCGGCGCCCGCCATGACCAGCATCCTCACAGCGGCGTCGGTCGCGCCATCCGGTAACGTAGGGGGGATGCCCGAGCGCACGACGCCGGGTGAGAGCTGAATAGGGAGGTCCCCGTGGACATCGATCTCGGGCTGCTGCGCACGATCGAGCGTGAGAAGGAGATTCCCTTCGACGAACTCGTGCGGATCATCGAGCAGGCGATCCTGACCGCCTACGGCAAGCACACGTCGCCCTCGGGCGAGGTGCCCGAGGGGGCTCGTGTCGAACTCGACCGCAAGAGCGGACACGTCGGCGTCTTCATCGCCGTGACCGACGACGAGGGCGCGGTCATCGGCGAAGAAGAAGCGGTGACCGATGGATTCGGTCGCATCGCGGCCTTCGCCGCCAAGCAGGTCATCAGCCAGCGACTGCGCGACATCGCCGACGACGCGGTGCTCGGGGAGTTCCGCGGCAAAGAGGGCGACATCGTCGCGGGCGTGGTCCAGCAGGGGCCCAATCCGCGCATGATCCATGTGGATCTCGGCACCATCGAGGCGATCCTCCCGCCCGAGGAGCAGGTCCCCGGCGAGTCCTACACGCACGGCTCGCGCCTGCGCGTCTACGTCACCTCGGTGTCCAAGGGCACCAAGGGTCCCTCCATCACGGTGTCGCGTACGCATCCCGGCCTCGTACGAAAGCTGTTCGCCCTCGAGGTCCCCGAGATCGCCGCGGGGCTGGTCGAGATCGTGTCGCTCGCGCGCGAGTCGGGCCACCGGTCCAAGATCGCGGTCAAGGCGAACGATCCCGCGATCAACGCGAAGGGCGCCTGCATCGGCGAGCTCGGTCGCCGAGTGCGCGCGGTGACCGAAGAACTCGGCGGCGAGAAGATCGACATCGTCGACTACGACCCCGAGCTTGCGGCGTTCGTCGCCAACGCGCTCTCGCCCGCGAAGGTGACCTCGAGCTTCATCCTCGACGCCTCGACCAAGGCCGTGCGCGCCCTCGTGCCCGACTACCAGCTCTCGCTCGCCATCGGCAAAGAGGGCCAGAACGCGCGACTGGCGGCCAAGCTCACGGGCGCCAAGATCGACATCCAGCCCGACAGCGTGCTCGAGGGCGACTGATCGTCGGAGGCGGTGCTGCCGGCCCGGAGGTGTAACATGGTGCCTGTACGAACGTGCGTCGGTTGCCGCACGCGTGCTCCCCGGTCCTCCCTGCTTCGTGTCGTGGTGGATTCCGGTGCGCTCGTCCCCGACGAGCGCGCGGTTCTCCCGGGACGAGGCGCGTGGGTGCACGACACGCAGAAGTGCGTGGATGCCGCCCTGCGGCGTCGCGCATTCGTCCGGGCATTGCGCGCGTCAGGCTCGCTTGACACGCAGACCATCGAGAAACGGCTGAACGGCTATGGAAACAAAGTGAACGGCTCGAAATGAGACCCGTCCGCGGATAACGGTCTGCCCTGCCTGGGTGGACCCAGACAGGAGAATTTGTGGCTGCCAAACCACGCGTGCACGAGATCGCTTCCGAACTCGGCGTCGACAGCAAGGTCGCTCTGGCCAAGCTGAAAGAACTCGGCGAGTTCGTCAAGAGCCCCTCGTCGACCATCGAGCCCCCCGTGGCTCGCAAGCTGCGTCAGGCCCTCGCGGCCGAAGGCGCGGCCAAGCCGGCTGAGCCCGCTCAGTCGAGCGCCCCCGCACGACCGGCCGGTCGACCCGGACCGGCGCGCCCCGCGGCTCCGTCGCGCCCGGCCGCTCCGTCGCGCCCTGCCGCTCCTGCGGCGAGCCCCGCGCCGGCGCCCGCCGCGCCGGCCCCCGCGCCCGCGGCGCCTTCTGCGCCGGCACCGGCGGCCCCCGTTGCCGAGACCCCCGCGGCGCCCGCGCCCGCCGCCGACACCGCGGCGCCCAAACCGGGTGGGCCCACACCGACGCCCCCGCGTCCCGGTGGCGCTCCGCGCCCCGGCAACAACCCCTTCGCCAGCGCGCAGGGGATGGGTCAGCGCCCGGCCGGGCCGCGTCCCGGCAACAACCCCTTCGCCAGCGCGCAGGGCATGGGCCAGCGCCCGACGCCCGGCAACATCCCGCGCCCGCAGGCCCCGCGCCCCGGCGCTCCCCGTCCCGGTGCTCCGCGTCCCGGCGCCCCGGGTCGTGCCGGTGGCGGTCGTCCCGGCGGCGCGCCCTTCCAACAGCGCCCGGGTGGTCCCGGTCGCCCCGGCGGCGCGGGCGGCGGCGGCTTCGCCGGTCGCCCCGGTGCCCCCGCGGGCGGCGGTTTCGCCGGTCGTCCCGGAGGAGGCGGCGGTCGTGGTCGCGGACCCGGCGGCGGCACGGCCGGCGCGTTCGGCAAGGGCGGCGGCAAGTCCAAGCAGCGCAAGTCGCGCAGGGCGAAGCGCCAGGAATTCGAGATGAGGGATGCCCCGACCGTCGGCGGCATCAACGTCCAGCGCGGCAACGGACAGATCATCCGGATGCGCCGCGGCGCGTCGATCTCGGACTTCGCCGACAAGATCGAGAACATCACCGGTTACACGGTGCAGCCCGGCACGCTCGTCACCATCCTGTTCAACCTGGGTGAGATGGCGACGGCCACAGAATCGCTCGACGAGGCCACCTTCGAGGTGCTCGGTGCCGAGCTCGGCTACAAGATCCAGATGGTCTCGCCCGAGGACGAAGACAAGGAGCTCCTCGAGAGCTTCGGTCTCGACCTCGAGGCCGAGCTTGAGGCGGAGAACGAGGAGGACCTCGAGATCCGGCCGCCGGTGGTCACCGTCATGGGTCACGTCGACCACGGTAAGACGCGACTTCTCGACGCGATCCGCAACGCCAACGTCGTCGCGGGCGAGGCCGGCGGCATCACGCAGCACATCGGTGCGTACCAGGTCTGGACCGAGCACGAGGGCATCGAGCGCGCGATCACCTTCATCGACACCCCGGGTCACGAGGCGTTCACCGCCATGCGCGCCCGTGGTGCGCAGGTGACCGACATCGCGATCCTCGTGGTCGCGGCGGACGACGGCATCATGCCCCAGACGGTCGAGGCGCTCAACCACGCCCAGGCCGCCGGCGTCCCGATCGTCGTCGCGGTCAACAAGGTCGACAAGCCCGACGCCAACCCGGCCAAGGTGCGCCAGCAGCTCACGGAGTACGGACTCGTTGCCGAGGAGTACGGCGGAGACGTCATGTTCGTCGACGTGTCGGCGCGCGCGGGCACCAACATCCAGGAGCTCCTGGACGCGGTGCTGCTGACGGCCGATGCCGGGCTCGACCTCACAGCCAACCCCAACAAGGCCGCGCGCGGTGTCGCGATCGAAGCCAAGCTCGACAAGGGTCGCGGCTCGGTGGCCACGGTGCTCATCCAGTCCGGAACGCTCCGGGTGGGCGATGCGATCGTGGCCGGGACGGCCTACGGGCGCGTGCGCGCCATGGTCGATGAGAACGGCGACGCCGTCACCGAGGCGGCGCCCTCGCGCCCCGTCCAGGTGCAGGGTCTGAACTCCGTGCCGCGCGCCGGTGACACGTTCATCGTGACCGAAGAGGATCGCCTCGCCCGCCAGATCGCCGAGAAGCGTGAGGCCGCCGAGCGCAACGCGGCCCTGGCCAAGGCGCGCAAGCGCATCTCGCTCGAGGACTTCACCCGCGCTCTGCAGGAGGGCAAGGTCGAGTCGCTCAACCTCATCATCAAGGGCGACGTCTCGGGTGCCGTCGAGGCGCTCGAGGAGTCGCTGCTCAAGATCGAGGTCGACGACTCGGTGCAGCTGCGCATCATCCACCGCGGTGTGGGTGCGGTGACCGAATCCGACGTGAACCTGGCGACGATCGACAACGCGATCATCATCGGCTTCAACGTCCGACCCGACACCAAGGCGCGTGAGCGTGCCGCCCGTGAGGGTGTGGACATCCGGTTCTACTCGGTCATCTACAACGCGATCGACGACGTCGAGCAGTCCCTCAAGGGCATGCTCAAGCCGGAGTTCGAAGAGGTGCAGTCGGGTGTGGCCGAGATCCGCGAGGTGTTCCGCTCCTCGAAGTTCGGCAACATCGCCGGTGTCATCGTCCGCAGCGGCACCATCACGCGCAACGCGAAGGCGCGCGTGATCCGCGAGGGCGTCGTGATCGCCGACGGGCTGGCCATCGAGTCGCTGCGCCGGTTCAAGGACGACGTCACCGAGGTGCGGACGGACTACGAAGCCGGCATCGGCCTCGGCAAGTACAACGACATCCGGATCGGCGACGAGATCGAGACCACCGAGATGGTGGAGAAGCCGCGCGTCTGATCGATGCATGAGTGAAGGGCGGGGGCCGTGCGGCTCCCGCCCTTTCTCGTCCCCTGCGAAGAGGACCCCCGACGAGGGCGGGCCATGGGAGGCGGGGGGAGCGCCACCCGCCCTCGTCGGAAGATGTGCCGGTGGGAGCGAGCCTTGGGTGGCGTGGGGTTGCCACTCGCTCCCACCGGGGTCTCAGGCCGCCGGAGCGGCGGAGCCCGACGGGCGTTCGAGAGCGGCCGCGACGGGCTTCGCCCCCGCGAGCAGCGGGCTGATCGGGGTGGTCCGGCGCGGGCGATAGACAACCCGCGCGTGGTAGACGTAGCGCACGATGAAGGCGACGACGAGCGTGACCGCCTGGGCGAGCACGCTCGGTATCGGGGTGAACTGCACGATCAGGTAGAGGAGGGGCAGCCGTGCCAGCGCCTCGAGAGCGTTGAAGCCCACCGACTGGGCGAAGCGGTGAGCGAGGTGCCGGCCCTCGGCGCGCAGGTCGTGGAAGACGAACGCCTCCTGCAGGAAGAAGTTGCCGACGATCGTGATCACCGCGGCGATGACCGCGGCGACGAGGTAGTCGACGCCCACCGCGATGAGCCCCGCCATGATGGCGAGGTTCGCGACGGCGCCCACCGCGCCGATGAGGCCGAAGCGCGACATCCGTCCGAAGCGCAGCGCCGCGAGCTGCTGGACGAAACGCAGACCCTGCCGGAAGTCGGCTTTGGATTCGCCGGCGAAGCGGGCACCGAAGATGAAGGGCTCCTCGACGACGCGCAGGCGCTGCCGGGCCAGGATCTCGAGGAGGATCTTGAAACCCTGCGGACGCAGCGTGTCGATCTCGATCGCCGCACGCCGCAGCGCGAAGAAGCCCGTCATGGGGTCGGTGCAGTTGCGCAGCCGCGAGGGGAACATCGCCCGCGTGAGGGCGATCGACGCGTTCGAGACGACCTTGCGTCCCACGCCCGAGAGACCGGCGTTGCTGCCGTCGCCCACGTGACGGGAAGCGACGACGACATCGGCGCCGGTGCCGGCCCCGGTCTCCAGCAGCACGGGCACGAGCTCGGGCGGATGCTGCAGGTCGCCGTCCATGACGACGCACCAGTCTCCGGCCGAGGCCCGGATGCCCTCGACGACCGCGCCGCTGAGACCGCCGACGGGTGCGTCGCGATGGATCAGGCGCACGGGCACCTCGCTCCAGGCGGCGCTTGCGCGGATGGCGGCAGGGGTGTCGTCGGAGGAGTCGTCGACGAAGAGGATCTCGGAGCCGTCGGGCGGCAGAGCCGCGCCGAGACGCCGGACCAGTTCCGCGACGTTGGGGGATTCGTTGTAGGTCGGCACGATGACGGTGGTGCTCATCTCAGTTCCCTTCGGGTGGGGCGGGATGCGGATCAGGGGAGGACTTCGCGGATGTTCCAGGCGCCGAAGCTGGCGACGACGCGCGAGTTCTCCAGCGCGATGCCCGCCTGCGTGAGGCCGAGGTAGTCGATGTTGGGGGCGACGGTGGGGCCCTCGACGATCCAGCCGATCTCGGACCAGCCGCCGGGATGCTCGTCCTGGAACTGCGAGTCCAGATCCACCTTCTCGAGCACGATGACCTGCCACGGGTCCTCCCAGCCCGCGGCCTGCACGTCCTGCCACATCGAGTACGGCACGACCACGACGTCGTCCCTCGAGACGTTCTCGGTCACCCAGTCGCGGGCGTCCCGCCAGTCGCGGTTCTCATCGGCCGAGATGAGGGGGATGCCGCGCCCGATCCACTGCTCGATCGGGATCAGCACCGCAGCGGCCGCGATGACGAGGGTCGCGAAGATGGGCCCCGTCGCCCGGGCGCCGGGCGCGTGGGTGCGGAAGAAAGCCATCAGCCCACGCCAGACCAGGTCGGCCGCGCCTCCGATCGCGAGGGCGAGGAAGGGCAGGACCGCCACGATGTACATCGCCGGCAGATAGCCCTGACTGCCCACGATGGGCAGGGCGAAGCAGATCAGCGCCAGCGGAATCCAGCGGGTTCGACCGGCGAAGGCGCAGAGGAGGCCGGCGATCAGGCCCGCGACGACGATGTAGCCGTCGAGGAAGAACCAGCTCTGCAGGAGGTCGTAGCGGGACGAGCCCTCCTCCCAGATCCACCCCGAGCCGGAGCGCGAGAGGAACTGATACGCGAGGCCGTCCTGCAGTGAGACGTGTCCCTCGCCGGCGATCAACTCGCCGCGCAGCAGCGCCATCACGGGGAAGAGGGCGAGGATCAGCCCCCCGACGCCGAGGAAGCCGACGACAGAGAAGGTGCGGCTGCCCCATCGCGATCGTCCCAGCAGCGCCACGAGCAGCGCGGGTCCGAAGACCGCCAGCGTGAGTTTGGACAGCACCGCCACGGCGAATGCCGCCCCCGCGCCCACGTGGTGCCAGAGAGCTCGGCGGGGGGAGAGGGCCAGATAGAAGGCGAGGAGGATCCAGGGCATCCCGACGGTGTCGAGGAAGACCTGGCGACCGAGGGTGAGCGAGAGCGGGGAGAGGACGAAGATCGCCGTGGCGAGGATCGCGAACGGACGATAGGCCCCGACCCGGCGGGCGACGAGGTAGACGAGCATCGAGGTCAGGGCGAACAGGCCGGCCGACACGTAGCGCATCGCGCCGATATCGGATCCTCCGCCCAGGCCCAGGAACTGGGGAATCCAGAGCAGACCCGCGAGCTGGATCCATCCGAAGGGCGGGTGGTCGTACCAGTAGGTGTACGGGGCGAGTGCGCCGTTCTGCACGGCGACCGCCTGGGCGACGTAGGTGCCTTCGTCGTCCTGGAAGGGGGGTGCGCCTTCCACGTTCCAGGCGCCGATGATCAGCGCGACGGCGAAGACGATCAGGGCGGTGAGGTGGTCGGGGACCGCGAGCCACGCGAGGAGGCGGCGCCGGCCGCGCACGAGGGCCCCCTCGCGCACCGCTGTCGGCGCAGCATCCGCGCCGACTTCCGCGACGGGGCGTTCGTCGAGCGCGCTCACGGGGCCACCTCCGCGGCGTCGATGTAGCCGAGGTGTCGCCCCGTGTGCGAGGTCTTCTCCCACGAGAAGTCGCGGCTCTTGAACCGGGTGTAGGCACGGATGGCCGCATAGGCGAGCAGCAGCTGGTAGGCCGGAGTGCTGAGCACGAGCAGCGCGTAGTCCCGGAAGCGGATGGCGAAGCGGTGGTCCTTGCCGAACTCGTGCAGCATGCACGCTTCGAAGGCGATCGTCGCGAGCGTCGTGATGAGGGGCAGGAAGGTGATCATCGTCACGGCGAGGGGGAACTTGCCCCAGATCGCCAGGGCGATCATCATCGGCACCGCGATGCCGGTGAGGGCCATGAGGTGCTGCTGGGTGAGCGTCCACCAGGCGGTGAAGCGTTCGCGGGCCGTCGGCAGGTTGCGCCACAGGCCTTTCGCATAGACCTGCATGAACCCGAGCGACCAGCGTGTGCGCTGCTTGACCAGGCCGCGCACGGTGTCGGGTATCTCCTCGCGGGTGACCAGCT
>NZ_QFPF01000014.1 GCF_003248605.1 Microbacterium sp. | reverse complement strand
GAGGAAGGCGAAGGCCATACCGAGCGGCAGCATCCAGAACACGGCGGTCAGAAGGATCGCGAAGCGCAGCGCGATCAGACCCAGCTCGACCCAGCGGCCCTTGAGCCCCGGCGTGGTGACGAGGTGGCGGATGCTGAGGTAGTGCAGGTTCAGGCCCTCGAGCAGCAGCAGCGGAAAGAAGAGGTAGCCCTGGCGCCGGGTGATGAAGCCGAGCAGACCGGAGGCCTTGGCCGCGTCCTCCTCGACGAAGGAGATCGTGTCGATCTCGATGTCGGGGTCGCGGCTGACGCGGTTGGGGTTGGCGTGGTGACGGGTGTGCTTGGAGCCCCACCACGAAAAGCTCATGCCCACGATTCCGTTGCCGAGGAATTTCGCCAGCCGATCGTTGGCGGGACCCGACGCGAGGATCTGCTTGTGCGCCGCCTCATGGGAGAGGAACGCGGCCTGCGTGAGCAGAATGCCGAGACCCCCGGCGATGAGCAGCTGGAACCAGCTGTCGCCGAGCAGAATGAATCCCGTGACGAGCCCACCGAAGGCGAGCAGCAGCGCACCGCCCACGAGGGCGTAGAAGCGTCGAGCCCGCTGCAGCAGACCGGTCTCGCGCACGATCTGAGACACCTCGGTGTAGGCGCGGGTCAGGTGCGGGTAGGTGTCGGACGACGCGTAGGTCTGGCGGACCGGACCCATCGTCGAGGCGGCGGATGCTGTCACAACGGCGGTGGAGGAGATGTCGCACCTTCTCGATCGGCGTCCCGCGATGCGGGTTCGGGCGGAAGCCAAAGGCAGGTGCCGATCGCTGTGGCCCACACTACGGGGGTGCATATGCCTGGACGCGGATGCACGGGGGGTTCTCAGGCATCCGACACGGGGCGTTCATGCAGCAACCACTGCTAGGCTCGCCCCTGGCGGTTCCGATCGCCTGCGTCGTCGACACGCTTCCCGGCCCGCCCCGCGGCTCGTGGCTCTTCTCGAACGGCGAACCGATGCGCGATCCCGCGCCGTCGCCCACTCCGCGCCTCACCGATCATCCGATCCCGTGCGCTCATCCCGAAAGCATCCCTATGCCTACTTTCCTCGACCTCGGCGTGCCCGCGCCCCTCGCCTCGGTGCTCGCCGCGCAGGGCAAGACCGAGCCCTTCGCCATCCAGCGCGACACGCTGCCCGACTCGCTCGCGGGCCGCGACGTGCTCGGCCGCGGCCGCACCGGCAGCGGCAAGACCATCGCCTTCTCGCTTCCGCTGATCGCCCGCCTGAGCGGGGCGCACGCCGCCCGCCGCACCGCCGGTCACGCCCGCGGTCTCGTGCTCGCACCCACCCGTGAGCTCGCGACGCAGATCGCCGCGACCCTCACTCCCCTCGCCGACGCCGTCGGCCTGAAGGTGACGACGATCTTCGGCGGCGTCAGCCAGCGCCCCCAGGAGCAAGCCATGCGCGGCGGCGTCGACATCATCGTCGCGTGCCCCGGCCGGCTCGAAGACCTCATGAAGCAGGGCGTCGTACGACTGGACCGCGTCGAGATCACCGTGCTCGACGAGGCCGACCACATGGCGGACCTCGGCTTCCTGCCGGGCGTCACGCGCATCCTCGCCGCCACGCCTCAGGGCGGGCAGCGGATGCTGTTCAGCGCCACGCTCGACCGCGGCGTCGATGCCCTCGTGCGCCGATTCCTCCGCGACGAGGTGCGTCACGAGGTCGACGAGGAAAGCGTGCCGCAGGGCGAGATGACCCACCGCGTGTTCGTCGTCTCAGACGCCGACAAGACCTCCCTCGTGCGCCACCTGGCCTCGGGCCGCGGCCGCCGCATCCTCTTCACCCGCACCAAGCACCAGGCGAAGAAGCTGGCCAAGCAGCTCACCGCGTCGGGCATCCCCGCCGTCGACCTGCACGGCAACCTCTCGCAGGCCGCGCGCGAGCGCAACCTCGCCGCGTTCGGCGCGGGCGTCGAGGCCGGCGGAGTGCGCGTGCTCGTGGCCACCGACGTCGCGGCGCGCGGTGTGCACGTCGACGACGTCGAGCTGGTCGTGCACGTCGACCCGCCCGTCGAGCACAAGGCGTACCTGCACCGCTCCGGCCGCACCGCCCGCGCCGGCGCCTCCGGAACGGTGGTCACGGTCGCCCTCGACGCGCAGCGGCGCGACGTGAACGACCTGCTGCGCAAGGCGCAGATCACCGCACCGCTGGAGCCCGTGTCGGCCGTGCACCCCGCGATCGCCGCGCTCGTCGGCGACCCCGCGCCGCACGTGACCCCGGCTCCCGTCCAGGCCCAGCCCGCGCAACGCTCAGGCGGCGGACGCTCGGGCGCTGCAGGCCGCTCCGGCGGCTCCGGCCGCCCCGCTCGCCCGGCGGCGGCGGCGTCGCGCGGCGAGTCCGGCCGCACCGGCGCACCGCGCACGGAAGGATCGGGCGGCGGACGCCGACGAGGCTCGCGCGGCGGACGCCCGCGCTCGGGCGCCGGACGCGCCTGAACCTCGAGCGGGATGCCGGAGACAGCATCCCGCTGAGTATCAAATCGTCGCGCCGAAAGCAACCCTCGGCACGAATCCGTCGCCTCGCCTAGCGTTGGACATGTCACACGGTGACTCCGTCAAGATGGACGGTGCTGCGAAGGAGCGCCTTTCTCTCGAGTGATGGACATGTGCCGTGCCGGGGGGCTCGGCGCGTACGGTGAAGGCCCCGGAGATCACTCCGGGGCCTTTCGCTGTGTGGCAACGCGTGACATCGCCTGAAACATGGCGGTCGTAGATTGGTACCTCCGCACCGATGCGCCGCGCGGGCGCACGCAAGGAGGATCTGATGCACGTCCCCGACGGATTCCTGGATCTGCCCACATCCATCGGGACCGGCATCGTCGCCGCGACGGGTATCGCCGTCGCACTGAAGCGGGCGCCCGCGGAATTCGTCGACGACCGCAAGGCGCCGATGGTCGGGATCGTCGCGACCGTCATCTTCGCTGCGCAGATGGTCAACTTTCCCGTGGGTCTCGGCACGAGCGGACACCTGATGGGCGGTGCACTCGCCGCCGTCCTGGTGGGGCCGGCGACGGCCGTGCTGTGTCTGAGCGTCGTGCTCATCGTGCAGGCCTTCCTCTTCGCCGACGGCGGGATCACCGCGCTGGGCACGAACATCACGCTTCTGGCGCTGGTGGGCGTCCTCGTCGGCTGGATCGTCTTCCGTGCCATCCTCCGCGCTCTGCCCGCCCGCAGCGGGGCTGTGGTGACGGCCGCCGTCTTCGCGGCGCTGCTGTCAGTGCCTGCGGCATCCGTGATCTTCGTCCTGCTGTTCGCGATCGGCGGGCAGGCGCCCGTGCCTGTGGGCGCCCTCCTGGCCGCGATGCTGGGCTGGCACAGCCTCATCGGCATCGGCGAGGCCGTGATCACCGGGCTCATCGTCTCGGCCGTCCTCGCCGCGCGACCCGACCTCGTCTACGGCGCGCGTTTCGTGCGCCGCGGCGCGCGTGCCGCAACCGAGAAGAGGGCCTTCGCATGACCGAACCGGCCGACGCCACCCGCGCCCGCGGCCGCCTGTCGACGCGCGCTTTCACCATCATCGCGCTCACGGTCGCTCTCCTGATCGCCTGCGTGGTGAGTGTCATGGCCTCGAGCAATCCCGACGGGCTGGAGTTCGTGGCCGGGGCGACCGGATTCCTCGACACCGCGACCGACAGCGCGGCAGCCGGCACTCCTCTGGCCGACTACGCGACGCAGGGCGTGTCGCACACGTGGCTCTCGACGGCGATCGCGGGGGCCATCGGGTGCGTCGTGACCTTCGGCCTCGCCGCAAGCGTCGGCCTCGTGGCACGTGGCCGGCGGCGCACGAGGTGACTCTCTCGCGCGCCGGGAACACGGCACTGGACCGCGTGCCGGCGCGCACGAAACTCATCGGCCTGATCGTCTTCGCCGTCGGGATCGTGGCGACCCCGCGCGAGTGGTTCGGCGTCTATGCGCTCGCCCTGGGGCTGCTCGTCGCCTTCATCGTCTCCGCCGGAATCCGGCCCTCGTGGATCGCGAAGCGGCTGACGCTCGAACTGCCTCTACTCGTCTTCGCCGTCGTGCTGCCGTTCGTCGCGATCGGTCCGCGCGCCGACATCGGCCCGGTCTCGCTCTCGATCGCCGGCATCTGGGGAGCATGGGCGATGCTCGCCAAGGCAACGCTCGCCCTCACGGCGACGCTCATCGTCGTGGCGACCACTCCGCCGGGCCGCCTTGTCCAGGCATTCGAGCGACTCGGGCTGCCCGGACAGCTGACCGCGATCATGGCGCTGATGCTGCGCTACATCGAGGTCATCGCCGACGAGCTCGAGCGGGCGCGTGTCGCGCGGGAGTCGCGCGGGTTCGATCTGCGCGGTCCGCGCGCGTGGCGGGTGCTCGCGGCATCCGTCGCCGGCGTGCTCATCCGCGCGCACGGCCGCGGTGAGCGGATCCACCTGGCGATGCTCGCGCGCGGCCACCGCGAGCCGGGCAGCGTGTGAGCGCGGCCGCCCTCGCCATCCGGGATCTGCGGTTCGCCTATCCCGACGGCAGACAGGTTCTGGACGGCGTGAGTCTCGACGTCGCCGCGGGCGAGCGGGTCGCGGTGCTCGGCCCGAACGGCGCCGGCAAGACCACGCTGATGCTGCACGTCAACGGGATCCTCGCCCCCCAGGAGGGATCGGTTTCCGTCGACGGGACGGATGTCACACCCGCGACCGTCCGCGCGATCCGACGTCGTGTGGGCCTCGTCTTCCAGGATCCCGACGACCAGCTCTTCAGCCCGACGATCGGCGAGGACGTCGCCTTCGGACCAGCGAACTACGGGCTGCGCGGCCAGGAACTCGCACGGCGCGTCGCCGCCTCGCTCGGTCAGGTGGGCCTCGCCGGAGCCGAGGACCGCCCCCCTCAGCGCCTCTCTCTGGGAGAACGGCGTCGCGCCGCGATCGCCACGATCCTCTCGATGGACGTCGACGTCATCGTGCTCGACGAACCGACCTCCAACCTCGATCCGACAGCGCGAAGGGAGCTCACGCAGACCCTCGACTCCCTTCCGGCGACGATCGTCGTCGTCACGCACGACCTGCCGTATGCCCTCGAGCTGTGCGCCCGCTCGGTGATCCTCGACGGTGGGCGCATCGTCGCCGACGGCCCGACCTCCACCCTGCTCGGCGATGTCGAGCTGCTGCGTCGTCACCGCCTCGAGCTGCCGTGGGGCTTCGATCCGCTGCGGGCGCGAGGCACGACGCGGGGCTGAGTCGTGTCCGAGCGGCTAGTCGAGCGACAGCGGCGCTCTCTCGCGCAGGAGCGCGGACCATTCCTCCCAGACCCGGTCGAGGCGCGACGTGTGCGTCTCGACGCCCAGATGCCGGGCGATCGCACCGGGATGCTCGAGCTCGAGGTCTCCGATCGACACGGGAGGCCGAACCCCGAGAGCGATCACGGTATCGAGCACGCGATGGTCGCCGAGCACGCCGGGCTCGGGGACGGGACCATCGAGGTCGAGCCGTTCGACGAGCACGGGACCGTCGGGGTCTGCCGCGGCGAACGACGATGAGATCCGGCCGCCCGGCTCCCCGTGCCTGCCGAGGACGAGGGTCTCGCGGATGAGGGCCGTTGCGCCGCGCGCCAGCTGGACCCTCGACCGGCGCTCGACGTCCGCTCCATCGGTGACGACGAACGGCAGTCCGCGCCAGAGCAGCATGCCCCCCGTCTCGATGCGAGCATTCATGGTCCACGCGGAGGGCCGGCCGTCGGCGCGATAGGCGATCGTGCCCCCGACGTCCTCGAGCTCGAGGACGCAGCCTTCGCCCACGTCGACCTCGAGGTGCACATGGTCGCCGCCGAGGAGGATCATCCCGGCCGCCGCGAGCGCGATGTGCGCTCGCGCGTCATCGCGCGAGATCAGTCGCGGGGCGAGCGCGCCGACGGCGAGGTCGACCCCGGCCCTCGAGGCGCCCCGGCGGACGGCGATGCGAGTGGGAGTCACTCGTGCGCGTGCGCCCCTGCGTTCGTGCGCGCGTGGTCATGGGAATGCGCGTGCGGGTCGTCATGCGCATGCACGAACCCGCCCTCCGGGTGCTCCTCGTCAGCGTGGAAGTGCGGCGCCATCGGCCCCGGATCCTGCGGGACATGACTGCCCGACCGGTGCGCGGCGAGCATGCCCAGCACCCATGCGCGCAGGGTCGAGATCGAGGACGGGTCGTGCTTGGAGAGCGCCAGCACGGCGCGTCCGTCGCGGGCGGTTTCGGCGTCCGAGACCATCAGCGCGACGTCGACGCCGACGTAGGGAGCCAGGTCGGTCTTGTTGACCACGAGCAGGTCGGCACGGCCGATTCCCGGCCCGCCCTTACGAGCGACGTCTCCGCCGCCGGCGACGTCCAGGACGAAGATCTGCGCGTCCACGAGCGCGGGCGAGAAGGTCGCGGTCAGGTTGTCTCCGCCCGACTCGATGAGCACCACGTCGAGGGGCGCGAAGTCTCGTTCGAGGTCTTCGGCCGCGATCAGATTGGTCGTGATGTCGTCGCGGATCGCGGTGTGCGGACACGCTCCCGTCTCGACCGCGCGGATGCGCTCGGGAGCGAGGACCCCCGCCGAGCGCAGGAACCTGGCGTCCTCATCCGTATAGATGTCGTTCGTGATCACCCCGAGCCGCAGCTCCTCACCCAGCGCCCGGCAGACGGTGGCGATGAGCGATGACTTGCCCGTGCCGACGGGCCCGGCGACGCCGAGACGGAGGGCGCGGACGGATGCGAGTGATTCAGGCACGGAAGAGCCTCCTGGTGATGGTCGCATGGGCTTCGGCCCACGCTTCGGATTGAGGGGCGCTCGAGGCGGGGATCGCGTCGGGCGAAGTGATCTGCGCGAGGATGGGCACGAGCGATTCGACCGCGGCGCACGCGTCGATGACGAGCCGCACGCCGTCGACCGGATCGCCCGGCTCGAGCTTGAGCAGCGCGGCGACGGCGCACGCCATGTCGTCGTAGATCGCGATCCGCACGAGGGCCTCGGCATCGATCCCGGCGTGGGCGGCGACGCCGCCGAGCACGACGGGGCGCGACCATCCCTCACGCGCGAGGCCGGCGATGGGCGGCGAGTCCGGCCACAGATTCGACGCCAGGCGCAGCAGTCCTCGTCCGAGCTCGCGTGAGGAATTGCGCGCGGCACGACTCGGTGTGCGGGCGGCCCACGCGCGTTCGATCGGCGCATAGCGATCGCTCCGGATGCCCGCGGCCCGCGCCGCGACAGCGGTCGCAGCATCCACGATCGTCGTCGTGCGGGCGCGCGCACGGAGGAACGCCGCGATCTGACCCGGGGGCATCCCGCCCTGCAGGGCCGGCTCCAGTCCCGACGAGAAGGCGTACCCGCCTGAGGGCAGGCGCGCATCGGCCAGCAGCATGGTGACGGTGTGGGCGGAGGGGGTCATCGGCGCACGTGTCAGAACATCGAGTACAGCTGAGCGAGCGGAAGGGAGGAGGCGGGGGCGGGCAGCACGGCGTTGCCGTCGATCGCGATCTCGAACGTGTCGGGCTGGATGACGATCGAGGGCAGCGCGTCGTTGTTCTTCATGTCGGCCTTGCCGATGTGCCGCGTCGGCTGCACGGCGGCGAGCCGACGACGCAGCCCCAGCGCCCCTGCGAGCCCGGAGTCGAGGGCGGCCGGCGAGACGTAGCTGACCGACAGATCGGCGCCGATCGTGTCGCCGAACGACGGCCGCATCATGACCGGCTGCGGCGTGGGGATCGAGGCGTTCGGATCGCCGAGCGCTGCCCAGGCGATCGCGCCGCCCTTGACGACCACCGAGGGGCGTACGCCGAAGAACTTGGGATCCCAGACGACGAGGTCGGCGAGTCGGCCGACCTCGACGGAGCCGACGTCGTACGCGATGCCGTGGGCGATCGCGGGGTTCACGGTGTACTTCGCCACGTACCGACGCGCGCGCTCGTTGTCGGCCGGCAACCCGCCCTCGAGAGGACCGCGTCGGTGCTTCATGACGTGCGCAACCTGCCACGTGCGGGTGATGACTTCGCCGATGCGTCCCATCGCCTGCGCATCGGACGACGTGATCGAGAGGGCCCCGATGTCGTGCAGGATGTCCTCGGCCGCGATCGTCGTCGCCCGGATGCGGGACTCGGCGAACGCGAGGTCCTCCGGCACGGCCGGGTTCAGGTGGTGGCAGACCATCAGCATGTCCAGGTGCTCGGCGACGGTGTTGACCGTGTGCGGCAGGGTCGGATTGGTCGAGCCGGGGATCACGTGGGGCAGGCCGGCGATCGAGAGGATGTCGGGCGCGTGGCCGCCGCCCGCGCCTTCCACGTGGAACGCGTGGATGGACCGCCCGGCCATCGCGGCGATCGTCGACTCGACGAAGCCTGCCTCGTTGAGCGAGTCGGAGTGCAGGGCGACCTGCAGACCCCAGTCCTCCGCCGCCCGCAGCGCCGCATCGATCGCCGCCGGGGTGGATCCCCAGTCCTCGTGCACCTTGTAGCCGGCGGCCCCGGCGAGCGCCTGCTCCTTCAGCGCGGCCGCCGACACGGTGTTGCCCTTGCCCAGCAGCAGCACGTTGACCGGCAGGGGATCGAGCGCGCGATGCATGTTCGTCAGGTGCCACGCGCCCGGGGTGACGGTCGTGGCCTTGGACCCTTCGGATGGGCCCGTGCCTCCGCCGACAATCGTGGTGATGCCGGTCGCGAGCGCCTCATGGACCTGCGACGGCGAGAGCAGATGCACGTGCGAGTCGATCGCTCCGGCAGTCACGATCCGCCCCTCCCCCGCGATCACGTCGGTGGAGGGGCCGATGATCATGTCGATGCCGTCGCTGATGTCGGGGTTGCCCGCGTGGCCGATGCCGACGATGCGACCGTCGCGGATGCCGATGTCGGCCCGCACGATCCCCCACCAGTCGAGGATGATCGCGTTCGTGATCACCGTGTCGAGCGCGCCGTCGGCGCGTGTGGTCGTCGCCTGTGCCATCGACTCCCGGATGGACTTGCCTCCGCCGAAGATCGCCTCCTCGCCTCCGACCGTGAGGTCCTGCTCGATCTGGATCCACAGGTCGGTGTCGCCGAGGCGCACTTCGTCGCCGACCGTCGGTCCGTAGATCGCGGCGTACCGCGATCGATCAAGCCAGACCATCGAGCATCCCCTCTTCTTCTGTCTTGATCTGGATGCCGGGCACACGCCGCCCTCCGCGCATCGCGACCGCGTCCAGCTCACGCGACGCGCCGGGTTCGAAGCGCTGGGACGTACCCGAGGGGATGTCGAGCCGGAAGCCGTGCGCGGCGACCCGGTCGAACTGCAATGCGGCGTTGGCATCGGGCAGGTGCAGATGCGACCCGATCTGGATGGGCCGGTCGCCGGTGTTCACGAACACGAGAGCGATGCGTTCGGCCCTTGAATGGTCGGCGTTGAGCTCGATCCGCCCGGGGCGGATGCGAAAAGCGCCGGGCCCTTCGTTCGAGACGGATTCCATGGCGCTCCCTCAGTCGATCGGATGGTGGATGGTGACGAGCTTGCGCCCGTCGGGGAAGGTCGCCTCGATCTGCACGTCGGCGATCATCTCGGGCACGCCCGCCATGACTTGGTCGCGGGTGAGCACCTGCCTGCCGGCCTCCATCAGCTCGGCGACACCGCGCCCCTCCCGCGCGCCCTCGATGACCCAGCACGACAGGAGCGCGATCGTCTCGGGGTGGTTCAGCGCGACCCCTCGAGAGAGCCTGTCGCGCGCAACCATCGCGGCGACCGAGAGAAGCAGCTTCTCGGTCTCGGCGGGCGTAAAGTGCATCGCTCTCCTCCGACGTCGGATCGATGTCAGAAGTGTGCCACACAGATGCACCCTCAGCGGGGACCAAGCTCGGCGAAACAACTGCAAGGCCGCATCGACCCGCGTGATTTCAGGCCTGACGGCGAAACGCACCCGAGACGGTTTACATGATCGGAACAATCGAGAAATGTCAGAGTAATGACACGGCTCCATGCTGACAAAAGACCGCAGCAGTCGGCGGGCACTTCCGCAGTACCGACATCTCCTGCTCCACCCCACCTGACCCCGCGTCAGTCCGGCCGGCCCCACGGGCCGGTACCGCCGACGAACGGCGTACCCGGACGCCGCCGCCCACGCCGTCCTTCGGCGCGCCTCGGCAACCGTTCGTGGGCACCACCCACCCGAAACGCACCACACCTGCAGCACAGAGAAACGGAGTTCCCTTCATGAGCACCATTCGCACACGGCGGCTCAAGACCGCGTTGGCGGTCCCGGCGATGCTCGCCACCGCAGCCCTCGTCCTGGCAGGCTGCGGCGCCCGCGCCAGCGACTCCGCGGATCCCGAGGAGTCGGCCGTCGGAGCATCGGAGAGCTGTCTCGACACCTCCGGCGAGACCATCAAACTCGGCTTCCTCAACTCCCTCACCGGCGGCATGGCGATCTCGGAGCAGACCGTCTCGAACGTGCTGCACATGGCCGCCGACGAGATCAATGCCGACGGCGGCATCCTCGGCAAGCAGATCGAATACATCCAGGAGGACGGCGCAACCGATTGGCCGACCTTCGCCGAGAAGACCGAGAAGCTGCTCACGCAGGACTGCGTAGGCGCGATCTTCGGCGGCTGGACCTCGTCGTCCCGCAAGGCCGTGAAGCCCGTCGTCGAAGAGCACAACGGACTCTTCTTCTACCCCGTTCAGTACGAGGGCCTGGAGTCTTCGCCGAACATCTACTACACGGGTGCGACGACCAACCAGCAGATCATCCCGGCACTGGACTTCCTCGCCGCCGAGGGCGTCGAGACCCTGTTCCTCGCCGGATCCGACTACGTCTTCCCGCGCACGGCCAACGCCATCATCAAGCTGTACGCCGAGGAGCTCGGCATCGAGATCGTCGGCGAGGAGTACGTTCCGCTCGATCGTGACGACTGGACCACTCAGGTGGCGAAGATCGTCGAGGCCGACCCCGACTTCATCTTCAACACGATCAACGGCTCGTCGAACGTCGGCTTCATCAAGGCCTACTACGACGCCGGCCTCACCCCCGAGACCAACCCGATCATCTCGGTGTCGATCGCCGAGGAAGAGGCACCGGCCATGGGACACGAGGTCACGGGCAACTACGCGTCGTGGAACTACTTCCAGTCGATGGACACCCCGAACAACCCGGCATTCATCGAGCGCTGGCAGGCGTACCCCGGCAGCAGCGGGGTGACCAGCGACCCGATGGAGGCGGCGTACATCTCGCTCTATCTCTACAAGGCGCTGGTCGAGGCGGCCGGCTCATTCGACGTCGACGCCATCAACGCCGCGGCCCTCGAGAACGAGATCACCGTCGACGCGCCCGAGGGTGTGGTGACGCTGGACGGCGAGAACCACCACATCTCCAAGCCCGGCAACATCGGTCGCATCAATGCCGAGAACCAGTTCGACATCGTCTGGTCATCCGAGGGCTTCATCGATCCCGACCCGTACCTCGAGGGATACGACTGGTTCCCCGAGGACGTCCGCGAGGCGCTCGTCGCCGCCGCAGGCTGACCGCGCCAGCGGTGCGCGGGGGTCGGTGTCCCACCGGCTCCCGCGCACCGCTCCTTGACCATCGCCACTTCGACAGAGAGCGACCGCACGTGGATGCACTCATCCCGCCCCTGCTGAACGGCAGCGCACAGGGCGCCCTGCTGCTGCTCGCCGCGCTTGGGCTCACCCTGACATTCGGCCAGATGGGGGTGATCAATATGGCGCACGGCGAGTTCATCATGGCCGGCGCCTTCATCGCCTACCTCACCCAGCTGGTCGTCGTCTCCAGCAACCTCTCGATCCTCGCCGCGCTGCCGCTCGCCTTCATCGGCGCCGGCATGCTCGGTCTGCTGCTCGAAGTCGGCATCATCCAGTGGATGTATCGACGACCACTCGACACGCTGCTCGTCACCGTCGGCGTGAGCCTGATCCTGCAGCAGATCGCCCTGCAGATCTTCCCCGCACAGGGCGTACCCGTCGAGAGCCCCGCGTGGCTCGACGGCCAGCTCGATGTCTTCGGCTACGGCTGGCCGCTGCGCCAGGTGTTCACGATCGTGCTGGCGGCGCTCTGCCTCGCCGCGCTCGCCGCCTGGCTGAAGTACTCGGCCTTCGGGCGCCGGATCAGGGCGACGGTGCAGAACCGGGACCTCGCCGAGACCAGCGGCATCCGCACCCGCAACGTCGACCGCATCACGTTCTTCGTCGGCTCCGGTCTTGCCGGAGTCGCCGGAGTCGCCGCCTCGCTCATCGGCGGCACCAACTCCCAGATGGGCACTCAGTACATCATTCCGGCATTCCTCGTCGTCGTCGCCGGCGGGGTCGGCCAGATCAAGGGCACCGTGATCGCCGCGTGGGTCGTGGGCGTCGCCCTGGCGTTCTTCGCCGACTGGACGACCGGCAGCATGGCGCAGGTGCTCGCCTTCGTGCTCGTCGTGGTCTTCCTGCAGTTCCGCCCGCAGGGCCTGTTCACCGTTCGCACCAGGGGGCTGACATGACAAAGATCAAACCGTGGCTTCCGCTCATCGGCATCGGCGTGTTCGCCGTCCTGCTCCTGGTCATCGCCCCCGCTGTGCTCTCCATGCACTGGCTCAACAACCTCGGCAAATACGCGTGCTGGGCGATCGCGGCCGTCGGCATCGGGCTGGCCTGGGGACGGGGCGGGATGCTGGTGCTCGGTCAAGGTGTGTTCTTCGGGCTCGGCGCCTACGCGATGGCGATGCACATGACGCTCGAGACGGCCGGGCCCGACAGCCTGCCGATCTTCATGATCCTCTACGATCCGCAAGCGCCCCTGCCCGCCTTCTGGGAGCCGTTCCGCAGCCCCGTGTTCACGCTGGTGGCGATCATCGCATTGCCGGTCATCGTGGCATCGATTCTCGGCTACGCGCTCTTCAAGCGCCGCGTGAAGGGGGCGTACTTCGCGATCCTGACGCAGGCCCTCGCTGTCGCTCTTGCGGTGCTGATCAGCTCGACGATTCGCGAGACGGGCGGCGACACCGGACTGAGCGATTTCGAGTACTTCTTCGGTTTTGTCCTCGACGACGACGCCAACAAGGTGATGGTGTTCATGATCGCCGCGTCCCTGCTCATCGTCTGCCTGCTCGCCGTCTGGCAGCTCAACCGCAGCCGATACGGCGAGCTGCTGATCGCCACGCGCGACGCCGAGGAGCGCGTGCGCTTCCTCGGCTACGATCCCGCCAACATCAAGCTTCTCGCCTTCGTCGTCGCGGCCGTGATGGCCAGCATCGCGGGAGCGATGTTCGTGCCGATCGTCGGGATCATCACGCCGGCCGAGATCGGCGCAGCGGCCTCCATCCTGATGATCGCGGGGGTCGCGCTGGGGGGCCGTGCGTCGCTGTTCGGGCCGGCACTCGGGGCCATGGCGATCGGCTGGGGCCAATCGAGTCTCGGCTCGACCTGGCCGAGCGGATGGATCTACGTCCTCGGCCTCATCTTCATCCTGGTCACGCTCTTCCTGCCGATGGGCCTGTCCTCGCTCGTGGGTCGGGCGAAGGACGCCCTGTGGCGCTCCCGGTCGAAGCCCCCGGCATCCACCGACACGGCGACCCCCGCTCTCGAGGAGGCGAAGAAATGACCCCCGCGACAGAATCGCTCGTCGTCACCGACCTGCGCGTGGAGTTCGACGGATTAGTCGCCGTCGGAGGGGTGTCCTTCGACGCCCATCCGGGTGAGGTGCGATTCCTCATCGGACCGAACGGCGCCGGCAAGACCACGTGCATCGACGCCATCACCGGCCTGTCCAAGGGCTCCGGATCGGTCACGCTCGCCGGGCAGGAACTTCTCGGAACCCCCGTCAACAAGATCGTGCGGCTCGGAGTCGGGCGCACGTTCCAGACCGCGAGCGTGTTCGAGCAGCTGACGGTGCTGCAGAACCTCGACATCGCGGCAGGGCTGCATCGATCGCCGTTCTCGCTGCTGCGCGCGCGGCGCGGCGTCGATCCGTCGATCGAACAGGCCCTGGAGGAGACCGGTCTGACGAAAGAGCGCGAGACGCCCGCGGGGATCCTCTCGCACGGTCAGAAGCAGTGGCTCGAGATCGGGATGATGCTCGTGCAGCAGCCCCGCGCGCTCCTGCTCGACGAGCCCGTCGCCGGCATGAGCCAGGACGAACGCACGGCCACGGGCGAACTGCTGCAGCGCATCGCCGAGAAACGCATCGTGCTGGTGGTCGAGCACGACATGGACTTCATGCGCCGTTACGCCTCGCGGGTGACGGTGCTGCATCAGGGCACCCTGCTCTCGGAGGGCACGGTGGCGCAGGTGCAGGCCGACCCGAAGGTGCAGGAGGTCTACCTCGGCACCGCCGGCGCAGCGACGACGACCGGGATGCTGGTCGTGCCCGATGCCGCGTCCGCCGGACCCGACGCCGCCGCGCGAGAAGAGGGAGCCTGACATGCTCGAACTGAACGACATCCGCGCGGGCTACGGCCGCACGCTCGTGCTGCACGGCGTCACGCTGCCGCGCTCCGACACGGTCGTGGCCGTGCTGGGCCACAACGGCGCCGGCAAGTCGACGCTGCTGCGTGTCGCGATCGGGCTCATCAAGCCCCGCAGCGGGCAGGTCATCTTCGACGGCGAGGACGTGACGGCGCTTTCTCCGAACAAGCGCGTCGCGCGTGGGATGGCGTACGTGCCGCAGGGTCAGCAGTCCTTCGCGCAGCTGACGACGATGGAGAACCTGCAGCTCGTCGCCGACGGCCGCCGGGGCGGCAAGGCCCTCATCGAGCAGCAGCTCGCCCGCTTTCCTGCTCTCGAGAAGTTCGCGACCCGCAAGGCGGGACTGCTCTCGGGCGGGCAGCGTCAGCAGCTCGCGATCGCCAGGGCACTCATCACCGAGCCCAAGCTGCTGATCCTCGACGAACCGACCGAGGGAATCCAACCCACGATCGTCGCCGAGATCGAGCACACGGTGATGCAGCTGGCGGGCGAAGGCCTGTCGGTGCTGCTCGTGGAGCAGCACATCGGGTTCGCGCTCGAGGCAGCGGACAAGTATCTGGTCCTGGCGAGCGGCTTCGCATCGAGCACCGGCGAGGGCGGCGCGGCCGCGGCGGAGGGCGTGCGCGCCGCGATGGCGATCTGAGTCGGTGCCCTCGTGCGCACCGCAATGCGGCTGAAACACGAGAATCGAGACAATGAGCCCCACGTGCGAGACGCAGGGGGTCGCGACGGTGACGAGGGCAGACAACGCGCGGGCGGCCGCCGAGGACAGCCTCGAGGACTATGCCTTCCGGTATGTGCCGCGCTCCTTCCGCCGCTGGAGCGCCGGGGCCGTCGGCGTCACGGCACTCGGGTCGATCGCCTTCCTGGCCGACTTCTCCATCGGCGCGAGCATCGGCATCGAGCACGGCACCCACAACGCCGTGCTCGGCATCCTGCTGGCATCGGTCGTGATCTTCATCGTCGGCACGCCGATCGCCTACTACGCCGCCCGCTACAACCTCGACCTCGATCTGATCGCCCGCGGATCGGGGTTCGGCTACTACGGCTCGTCGATCACGACCGTGATCTTCGCCGTGTTCACGTGCATCTTCTTCGCGCTCGAGGGCGCGATCATGGCACAGGGACTGCAGGTCGCCGCGGGAATCCCCCTGCCGATCGGCTACCTCATCTCGACGGTCGTCGTGATCCCGATCGTGATCTACGGCATGCGCGCGCTCGAGCGCCTGCAGTTCTGGACGACGCCGCTCTGGCTCGCCCTGGCGCTGCTTCCCCTGCTGTGGGTGATCGTGTCGGATCCCGACGCCGTGCAGGCGTTCGTCTCCTTCACCGGCAATTCGGATGGCAGCGTCGACGTCGGCGCCATCGTCGCAAGCGCGGCGGTGTGTTTCGCGCTGACGCCGCAGCTCGCCGAGCAGATCGACGTCATCCGCGCGATGCCGCCCCGCTCGCGCGCCAACACTCAATCCTGGTGGACGTCGTTGCTGTTCGCCGGCCCCGGCTGGGTGCTCTTCAGCGGTGTCAAGCAGGTGGTCGGCGTCTTCCTGGCGGTCTACCTCTTCACGCGGATCGACGCCGAGCTGGGCGCCAAGGCGACCGAGCCCGTGCGACAGTTCGTCGGGCTGTACTCCTCGGTGATGCCGGAGTGGCTGGCGATGGGGCTCGCGCTGATCCTCGTCGTGGTCGCCCAGGTGAAGATCAACGTCACGAACGCGTACTCGGGGTCCCTCGCCTGGTCCAACGTCTACACCAGGCTCACCAAGACGTACCCGGGCCGCTCGGTCTTCATGTACTTCAATCTCGCGATCGCCCTCGCGCTGATGTGGATGGATGTGTTCAGCCTCATCGCATTCGTACTCAGCCTGTACGCGAATGTCGTGATGGCGTGGTTGGTGACCATCGCCACGGACATCGTCGTCAACAAGAAGCTGCTCCGGGTCTCGCCGAGCTTCCCCGAGTTCCGCCGCGGGATGCTGCACGACTGGAATCCCGTCGGCCTCGTCTCCGTGGGGCTCGCTTCCCTCCTGTCACTGTCGGCATTCGGCGGTCTGTTCGGCGAGGGCGTCCGCCCGTTCTCGGTGCTCATCGCGATCGTCGTCGCGTTCGTGACGACCCCGGCGATGGCGCTGGCCACGCGGGGCCGGTACTACCTCCGGCGCCGCACCGACGGCATCCCCTCCCCTCTGCTCGACGCGGACGGCAATCCGTCGGGCGAGCGGTTGCGCTGCCACGTCACGGGCTATACGTTCGAGCGCCCGGATATGCTGGCATCGGCGGAGCGCGGACCACACGGCGAGACGCAGTACGTCTCCTCACTGGCTCTCACCCTGGACGGCACGGATCAGTACATGCTGCCCCCCGAGACCGCGGCGAGCGCTCTCCCGCCCCCGGTTCCCCAGCGGGCCGCGAACCCCGCGGCGAGGCGGATGAGTCGAGAAAAGTGAGGTCCGTGATGGCAGAGCCGGTCGACACCGCGACCGCCATCCTCGCCAGCGCCGCGGCGATGCTGCGGGAGCAGACCTTCGACGACATCTCGTACCGTGCCCTCGGCGACGCGGTGGGGGTGTCGGAGCGGACGGTCTACCGCCAGTACCCGACGCGCTCGCATCTCCTGGCCGCTCTCGCGACGTGGGTGGAGCAGACGCACTTCGCGGTGCCCCCGTTCGTGACGATCGAAGAGTTCCGGACAGCCATTCGTGCGCGATTCCGAAGGTTCGATGAAGCCCCCGCGTTCGCCTTCGTCTGCGCGCGCGCGGCAACGATCTCGCCGACCGATGACGTGGAGACCAGCTACCTCACGCGGGCGATCGAGGCGTTGCTCGCGACCCGCGCACCCACGCTCAATGCACGCGATCTCCAGCGGGTCGCCGCGACGCTTCGTTACTTCGCCTCGGCGCAGTTCTGGGCGCGGTGCCGCGCAGGATTCGACATGGACGCCGAAGAGATCGGCGACATCTTCGACGGGACTCTTGATCTCGCGATGGGCGGTCGGCCGTCGCAGACGTGGGTGAGCGCGGGATGATCACACCCGACGACGACCTCGCCGCAGCGCCCGGGGACCTGGGCCGCACGCAGGCGGCGATCCTCGCGGCGTACGCCGAACTCATCGAGGAGATCGGCACCGACGACGTGTCGTTCCGGCTCATCGCGCGGCGCGCAGGAGTCGGCGAGCGCACGGTGTTCCGTAATTACGCCGCACGCATCGATCTGTTGCTGGCGACAGCGGCGTGGCTCGAGCAGAGCGTCTTCGCGCGCGAGCCGATGCGGTCCGTCTTCGATGTGCCGCTCGCGATCCGCGAGGCGATGGAGGCGTATGACCGGCGCCCCGAGCTGGCGCACGTCGTCGCCGAGACTCAGATGCGCGGCGTGAGCGGCGCGGCCCCGTCGCCTCGTCGCGAGCAGCTCGATCAGAGGCTCCGTGGCGAAGTGCCTGATATGTCCACGGCCGAGCGTCGCGCGCTTGTCGCGGCGCTGTCGCATCTCGACTCGGCGGCGACCTGGGTGACCATGCGGCGCGAGTTCGGCATGGACGGCCGCGACATCGCGGATGCCGCCGGGTGGGCGGCCGAAGCGATGCTCGACCCCATCCGCAACCGCGTCACCACCTGATCCCCCTCAGACGCAGGCGACGGATGCTGCAGCTTTCGCCTCTCGACGGCGACGGTGCAGGATCGGCTCGGTGTAGCCGTTCGGCTGCCGGGCCCCCTCGAAGACCAGCTCGGTGGCCGCGGCGAACGCGATACTGCCCTCGAGGTCGTCGCACATCGGTCGGTATGCAGGATCGGCGGCGTTCTGGGCGTCGACGACCGCCGCCATGCGGCGCATGCTCTCTCGCACGACGTCCGCCTCGACGACGCCGTGGTGGAGCCAGTTCGCCAGGAGCTGGCTCGAGATGCGCAGGGTTGCGCGATCCTCCATGAGCCCGACGTCGGAGATGTCGGGCACCTTCGAACACCCGACACCGAGATCGACCCAGCGCACGACGTACCCGAGCAGGGACTGCACGTTGTTCTCGACCTCCCGCCGGCGCTCCTCGGCGCTCCAGGCAGCCGGGTCGCCGACCGGGGGCGTCAACACCCGGTCGAGCGATGCTCGCGGCCTCGTCGAGATCTCCGCCTGCCGGGCTGCGACATCCACCTCGTGATAGTGCACGGCGTGCAGTGTCGCGGCCGTCGGCGAGGGCACCCACGCGGTGCTCGCCCCGGACCGCGGGTGCGCCGCCTTCTGGGCAAGCATGTCGGCCATGAGGTCCGGCATCGCCCACATCCCCTTGCCGATCTGACCGTGTCCGACGAGCCCCGTCGCAAGCCCGACGTCGACGTTGCGGTCCTCGTAGGCGGCGATCCACACCTGGGTCTTCAGCTGCGCCTTGGGCACGACCGGGCCCGCCAGCATCGCCGTGTGGATCTCGTCACCCGAGCGATCCAGGAACCCCGTGTTGATGAAGACGATGCGATCGGCGACCTCGGCGATCACGGCTTCGAGGTTCACGCTCGTGCGCCGCTCCTCGTCCATCACGCCGATCTTGATCGTTCCGACGGGCAGCTCCAGCATCCGCTCGACGGCGATCAGGATGTCGCGCGCCAGCGCCGCCTCGGCGGGGCCGTGCATCTTGGGCTTGACGATGTAGATCGACCCGCGGTCGCCGTTTCGACGCGGGTTCGCCTCGTCTCGGCCCGGAAGCGCGCACAGCGACGTCACGATCGCGTCGAGCAGACCTTCGCCGATCTCTTCACCCCCGGCATCCCTCACGGCGTCCGTCGTCATGAGATGCCCGACGTTGCGTACGAACATCACCGCGCGACCGGGCACCGTCAGCCCCGTCCCGTCCGGCGCGGTGTAGTGGCGGTCATCGGCCAGGGTCCGGGTGATCTCGCGACCACCCTTGGCGAGTCGCTCGGAGAGATCTCCGCGGTTCAGGCCCAGCCAGTTGCGGTACGCCGCGACCTTGTCGGACGCGTCCACGGTCGCGACGGAGTCCTCGAAATCGACGATCGTCGAGAGGGCCGACTCGAGCACGACGTCGGCGATGCCCGCCGGATCGGCGGCGCCGACGATGCTCTGCGGGTCGAAGCGGATGTCGATGTGCAGGCCGTGGTGGCGCAGCAGCACCGCATCGGGGCGATCGGGGTCGCCGATGTACCCGCGCAGCGCACCCGCGTCCGCGAGCCCGGCGTGAGCACCGTCGAGCAGGGACGCCTCGAGCCGGCCGCGCACCACGCGGTAACGGACCGTGTCGCGGTGGCTCCCCGACGCGAGCGGAACCGCACGATCCAGCAGATCACGCACCCACTCGACGACGAGGGCTCCGCGCGCGCCGTCGTAGCCGGGTCCGTCCGCGGTGCCGGGAATCGCGTCGGTGCCGTACAGCGCATCGTAGAGCGAGCCCCAGCGCGCGTTCACGGCGTTCAGCGCATAGCGCGCGTTCGTGACGGGCACGACCAGTTGGGGCCCGGCGAGCACGGCGATCTCGTCATCGACGCCCGTCGTCGTGACGATCGGATCCGTCGCCGGCGCATCGACGAGATACCCGATGCGCCGGAGGAACCAGCGGTAGGCCGCCGGGTCCTCGATCGGACCGGGGTGGGCGCGGTGCCAGTCGTCGACCTCGGACTGCAGGCGATCACGCTCGGCCAGGAGCGCCCGCGTGCGGGGTCCGAACTCCGCGGCGAGGGTCGCGACGCCCTCCCAGAAGGCGCGGGGCGTGAGGCTCGAGTGCGGCAGCGCCTCGTGCTCGATGAACGTGCGCAGTTCGGGCGCGACGCGGATGCCGGCGATGTCGTCGTACTCGGTCACGGCGGATCTCCTCGTTTCGGGGACCCGCCGATCGTCGCAGGCGCATAGGATCGGCGGTGATGACCCGTCCCCCTCAGCCGGACACGGATGCCGGCCGCAGCGCCGTCGACACCGTCATGGCGATCCTCGGCAGCTTCGACGAGCACCACCGCGTCATGGGCGTGCGCGAGATCTCGCGGCGCGCCGGCATCCCGAAGTCATCCGTCCACCGCACGGTCGGGCAGCTGCTGGCCCACGGGGCTCTCGAGCGACGCGGCGCGGGGGTGCAGGTCGGAGTCCGACTGTTCGAGCTCGGCACCCTCGCGCCGACGCAGGCGACCCTGCGCGACGCCGCGCTGCCCTTCGCGCATCACCTCAGCGAGTTCACCCGCCTCACCGTCAATCTCGCGGTGCGCGAGGGCAGCCAGATCGTGTATCTCGAGAAGATCTCCCAGGCCGCGCACCGCATCCCGCACACGCGCCTCGGCGGTCGTGGCGACGTGCACGCCACGGGTCTCGGCAAGGCCCTGCTCGCGTTCAGCCCCGAGCACGAGATCGACGATGTGCTCGCGGCGCCGCTGCGCGCGCTGACCCCCCACACCCTCGTCGATCCCGTCGCCCTGCGCGCCGAGCTCGCCGAGATCCGGGCGCGCCGGGTCGCTTTCGATCTCGAGGAGTCCTCCCCCGGCCTGTTCTGCGTCGCCGCGCCGATCCTGGATGCCGGGGCCCGGCCGATCGCCGCCATCTCGGTCACCGGCGCGACCACCCGCCGCCAGGTCGAGGAGCACGCGGGCTCGCTGCGCACCGCGGCGCTCGCGATCTCACGCGCCGCCGCGGGCGCCCGTTAGGAGGGCGGCGTGCTCACCGCACCCGGATCGCGGCCGGCTGCACCGTCACCGCGAACTCGCGGGTCTCGCCGATCTCTTCGCCGTCGATCTCGAAGGCGCGCACCTCGGGCAGGCTCACGCTGATCTTCTTCGCGCGAGCGTGGGTGACGGCATCCGTGCTCGTGGTCTCGCTCTTGTCGCTGATCAGACGTTTGAGACCGTTGTCCCACACCATGGTCTTGAGCGTGCCCGCCCACTCCCCCAACCCCTCGGCGCTGAGCAGGAGGTAGTCCAGCTCGCCGTCCGAGGGGTCGGCATCGGGCAGCAGGGTCAGACCGCCCTGGAGCGTGCCGCAGTTGGCGATCAGCAGGGTGTGACCCTCTTCGTCGCGGCCCGGCTGGTCATCGGCTGTCAGATGGAACGGAACGATGTCACTCGCCTGCAGCGCGCGGCCGAGGGATTCGACGTAGGCGAGCCACCCCGCCTTGTCTTTGAGGTCGTCGTTGGTCTCGGCGATCATGTGGGCGTCGATGCCGAAGCCGATCATGACGACGAACGCATGGCGCTCCGAGCCGCGCTCGAGCTCGACATCCACCCAGCCGACGTCGACCGGGGTCGCCCCGCCCTCGAACACACGGGCGAGCGCGGCGGAGACGTCGTTGATCGGCACTCCCAGATTGCGGGCGAGCAGGTTGCCGGTGCCCAGCGGCACGATGCCGAGCTCGGCATCCGATGACGCATCGGCGAGCGCCTCGGCGACGGCGCGCACGGTGCCGTCGCCGCCCGCGACGATGACGAGGTCGGCGCCCGCCTCGAGCGCCCGGCGCGTGGCGCCCTGCCCCGGATCCTCGGGGGTCGTCTCCCACCACGAGATCTCGGTTTCGCCGGCCGCGGCTGCGAGACCCTCTTCGAGCACCTGCTTCTCGGTCTTCGACGGGTTCCACACGATCGCGATGTGCGCGCTCATTCGGCCTCTTCCTCTGCCACGTCCGGGCCTGATGCCCACTGCCCACTGCCCACTGCCCACTGCCCATCATGCCTGCCGCGGAGGCCCGCGGGGTACGTCGACGACACCCCTTTCGCCGCGCCCCCGCGCGGCGGAGATTGCGCCCACGCCGGACAAGGGAATGACCGCGAGCGTGCGCGTTCAGTCTGGCGCTGGAATTCATGCGTGCTGGTGCCCGACCAGATCCGTCCGTGAACGTCTCGGCATACACTCTCGACGCCGACCCCGCGCTCGCCTAGCCTGGCGGTGGGGAGGGGCCTTCCACGTCACCGCTGTCCCCAGCAGCGGGTGCCGCCGGTCCCCAACGGGGGCACACGGCGTCCCCTTCTCGTTTACGGGCCCCCTCGGGTCGCACGGTCTCCCCAAGAGAGCGTCCCGAGGGGGTCTCGTGCGGGAGTGCGGGGAATGCGCGGACACGGGCGCCGCGCCGTCGCGGGCGCCCGTCGACGTCAGCGCGCGGCGGCCGCCATCGCGCTCTGCCGGAACGCCGCGCCCGGGTGGGTGTCGGGCAGCCGCACACAGCCCTCGCCGAAGAGATGCTCGCGCAGCGTGGTGCCGGGCAGTTCGTCCTTGATCAGGCCGCGACGACGCAGCTCGGGCATGACCTTGTCGAAGAAGATGTCGTGTCCACCATCGGGGTCGGGCTGCACCAGGAAGCCGTCGGCGTCGGTCTCCTCGATCAGCGCGACCGCCTGATCGACGGCCTGCTCCACGGTTCCGAGGAACGGCTTGCCCATCACGCCGTTCGCGCGGAACTCCTCGATGATCTCGCGCACCGTCGGGGCATCGGGTCCGAGGAACCGCTCGACGTTCGTGCGTCCGTTATCGGTGTTCGCGGCGGCGGCGGGCATCGGCTTGTCGAGATCGAGGGAGAGCAGGTCGATGCCCGTGAAGTAGGCGTAGGTGGTGGCGGCGAACTCCAGCGAGATGCCGGCGATCTGCTCCGCGTGCGCCCGGCGCGCCTCCTCCTCCGTGTCCGCGATGCGGAACGTGCCGGCGATAAGGCACTTGACCGCGTCGCGTCCGCGGCCCTTCTCCTCGGCGCGACGGCGGATGTCGGAGATCTGCTCGGCCAGCGCCTTGGACTCGGCCGCGAGGAACACGGCCTCGGCATATGTCGCGGCAAGCTCCCGCCCCGCGCTCGAGGCTCCCGCCTGGAACAGCGTCGGTGTCACCTGAGGGCTGGGCGGGGTCACGAGCACGCCCCGCGATGAGAAGTACGGGCCATCGTGGACGACCTCCTGGACCTTCCCGGGATCGGCCCAGATGCCGGTGTCGGCATCCTTCACGAGGGCGTCGTCGGCCCAGCATCCCTCCCAGAGCTTCAGTGACAGCTGCACGTGGTCGTCGGCGAGCGCGTACCGGTCATCGTGCGGCATGAGCGGCTCGCCGAACAGCAGGGCGGAGCCCGCCTGCGCGGAACCCGTGACCACGTTCCAGCCCATCCGGCCCTTGGAGAAGTGATCGAGCGAACGGTACTGCCGCGCGACGATCGGCGGCTTCTCGGCCATCGTCGACACCGTCGTGACGAGTCCGAGGGTCGAGGTGGCGGCGGCCAGCGCCGACATGAGCATCTGCGAGTCCACTGTGGAGAACTGCACGTCGCGCTCGATCGCGGTCGGGATCACCGCGCCATCGAGCGTGGGGTACCCGTACGAGTCGGCGAGGAAGAGGAAGTCCGCCCCGGCCGCCTCGCACCGGCGAGCGAGGTCGACCCAGTATTCGAGGTCGGTGAAATTCGGCTCGTCCGCGCGTCCGGGCATTCTCCAGGTGCCGCGGGCGCGGCCGTTCTGGAACATTCCGATGGCCAGCTTCTTCGTCATGCGATGCTCCTGTCTGCGAGGTCTCGGCGGTAAGCCGCGCCCGGGTGTTCGGGTGCAAGATGCGCAGTGCCCGTGCCGAGCAGGCGTTCGCGCAACGTCGTGGCGGCCTGATCGGCGTCGACGAGGCCGCGGGCGCGGAGCACGGGCATCACCAGGTCGATGAAGCTGTCGAATGTGCCCGTGTGATCGGGCTGCACGAGGAATCCGTCGGCGTCGGTGGCGTCGATGACCTGCTGCGCCTGATCGACGACCTGCGCCGCATCGCCGATGAAGGGCGCGCCCATGACACTGTTGCGCTGGAACTCCTCGAGGATCTCGCGCACCGTCGGGGCATCGGGTCCGAGGAAGCGCTCGACGTTCGTGCGCCCCGTCTGCGTGAGAGCGGCCTCGGGGTCGAGCGGCTTGTCGGGATCCATCGACGAGAGATCGAGCCCGGTGAAGAACGCGTACGACGCGGCGGCGTCCTCGAGGGTGCGCGTCGCCGTCTGGCGTTCGCGCAGCGCCCGCGCCTCGCCCTCCGTCTCGGCGACGACGAACGTCCCCGCGATCAGGCACTTGATCGATCGCGGGTCGCGCCCGTACTCTTCGGCGCGGCGGCGGATGTCGGCGATCTGCTCCGTCAGCGCCGGCACTTCGGCGGCGAGGAAGACCGCCTCGGCATACTTCGCCGCCAGGTCGCGTCCCGGACCGGAGGTGCCCGCCTGAAACAGCATCGGCGTGCGCTGGGGCCCGGGCGGGACGGTGAGGATGCCGCGCGAGGAGAAGTGCGGTCCGTCGTGGACGATCTCCCGCACCTTCTGCGGGTCGGCGAAGACGCCCGCCTCACGATCGATCACGAGGCCGTCGGCATCCCAGCATCCCTCCCAGAGCTTCAGCGAGAGGTCGACGTGATCGGCGGCGATCTCGTACCGCAGGTCGTGCTCTGTCATCGGCAGGCCGAACAGGCGCGCCGATGCGTTCTGCCCCGCGCCCGTGACGATGTTCCACCCGATGCGCCCGTTCGTCATGTGGTCGAGCGTGGCCATCTTGCGGGCCACCATCGGCGGCTTCTCGATCGTCGTGGACAGCGTCGTGACGAGACCGAGCTTCTCGGTGACGGCGGCGAGCGCGGGCAGGATCATCGTGGGATCGGCTTTGGGGAACTGCACTCCGCCGCGCAGGGCGACCGCGGGGATGCCGTCGCCGACAACCGGGTAGCCGTAGTCGTCGGCGAAGAAGAGGAAGTCGACTCCCGCCGCCTCGCAGCGCCTGGCCATCGTCAGCCAGTGATCGAGATCGAGGAAGTCCACGGCGGTGTTCTCGGGGAGCTTCCACGCCCCCATGAGTCCCGCGCACTGGAACATGCCGATCTTCCACGGTGCCGTCATCGCGTCGCCTCTCGCGCATACTGAACTGAACAGTTCAAGGCTAGCGACCCTTTGTTACACCCGTGTCACCGACCGGAGAACGCTGGCGCATCGCGGCGGCCAGCCGAAGGTGCTCCCGCAGGGTGGTCCCTTCGTAGCCGACGCGGAAGAGCCCCCGCCGGCGCAGCTCGGGCAGCAGGGTGCGATCCAGGTGGGCGATGTCGTCGCCCCCGAGCAGCGTGAAACCGTCCGCCGCGCGCGCGTCGAGCCACTGCTCCATCTCGTCGGCGACCGTCTGCGGCGTGCCGATCATGGCCGCATGAGGCCCGGCGATCGCCGAGCGCTCGAGGAACTCGCGGTAGGTCGGCCGCCCGTCGTACGCGAGCCGGCGATAGGTGGCGATCCGGCTGCGGCGTGCTCCCAGTCCCTCGATCTGCGCGGGCGAGGGGAAGACATCGGCGGGAATCGGACGATCAGGATCCAGTCCGCGCAGCGCGAGGCCGGGCAGCTCGACGTCCAGATCGGCCAGGATGCTGTCGATCCGGTGGGGTGTGACCGCCGCCGCCCGCGCGGCCCGCCACGCCTCCTGCACGCTCTCGCGCACGTAGAGATGAAGGCCCGGCAGCACCCGGATGTCGTCGCGCTCCCGACCGGCCGCGCGCGCCGCGCCCGCGAGCTGCTGGGAGTACTCGATCGCGAGGCCGAGGTTGGGCGTCGCCGCGAAGACGGCCTCGGCGTTTCGGCCCGCGAAGGCGATCCCATCCGTCGATGCGCCGGCCTGGAAGAGCACCGGCCGCCCCTGCGGCGAGCGCGGGATGTCGAGCCCGCCGCGCACCCGCACGTGATCACCCGCGAAGGCCACGTCGCGGATCCGGTCGACATCCGCGTACACCCCCCGTCCCGCATCGGCGATCACCGCATCCTCGGACCAGCTCTCCCACAGCTGCGTCACGGCGTCGACGGCCTCCTGCGCGTGCCGGTAGCGCTGTTCGGGGGCGGGCAGCTGCGCGATCCCGAATGCCTCAGCCGCGGAGAACCCCGTGACGGCGTTCCAGCCCGCGCGTCCGCGGGAGATCTGCTCGAGAGACGCGAACTGGCGTGCGAGCCCGTAGGGGTAGGTGAAGAGCGTCGAGGCCGTCCCCACCAGGCCGATCCGTGTGGTGTGGGCGGCGATCGCCGCGAGGATCGTGAGCGGCTCGAACGGCGGTTGTGGGTTGCGCGCGAGCGCCGTGCGGTCGAGACCGATGAAATCGACGTAGAACAGCGCATCCAGACCGGCCGCCTCGGCCTCGCGCGCGCGTTCGATGTGGCGCTCGAGCGAGACGACCTCGGGAAGACGGCGATCGGGATCCTCTCGCCAGGATCGGCTCTCACTGATGAACGGCATCGTGCGCACGAAAGACATACGACGGGGCATGGTCCCTCCAGATGAACTGTTCAGTTCACACTAGGCGGCCGATGTTACGCCGGCGTGTCGGGAGCCGGCGCACCCGGTGGGTTCAGCGCGCGGGGAATCCCGCCGCGCCCTCTCGCCGCAGGAGGTCGACGACGGCTGCGCGATACGACGCGCGTACCTGCTCGGGAGACACACCGGCCAGGAGGAGGAACTGGAGTCCCCGCCACAGCGCGATGACCTGCGTGGCCGCGGTGAGTGCGTCCGCGGGCGTGAAGCCCTCACCGAGCAGGGCCGTCTCCACCTCTTCGATCCACTCGCGACCGACGCGCTCCGTGAAGTCCTCCCACTCGTCGGGATCGCGCATCGCGATGCCGAAACGCTGGAAGAACAGGCGCACGTACGGCCTGCTGTCGGGATCGGCGAGATCGTCCCACGCCGTCAGCAGCCGCTCCTCGAGATCGCCCGGCGCGTGCAGGCGCGCGAACATGTCCCGAAGACGGGGGAAGCTCTCGAAGGCCACGAGCGAGGCCTCGTCGATCAGATCCTGCTTCGACCCGAAGTAGTACAGCAGCATCCGATTGTTCGAGCCGATCGCCCGCGCGATCGCGCTGAGGCTCGTATCGATCACCCCGTCGCGCAGAATGAGGTCCACGACCAGACCCATCAGTCGCTGACGCTCCGGTGTGCCCTCCACCCGGCTCATTGTAGAGGGGCGGCGGCGGGCGACCGGCATGCGCGGGATCAGCGCACGGGCAGGGTGGAACGCAGCACGGGATGCGCCGCCCCCAGCCGGTCGTTGGCCGGCGTCTCGGTGAGCCGGGCGCGGAGGGTGTTGCCCGGTGCGCCTTCGCGGAGCCGGCCGCGCTCGCGCAGGATCGGCATCACGAGGTCGCCGAAGTCCGCCAGGTCGTGCGGCTCGAAGACGGGTTCGATGAGGAAGCCGTCGAGGTCCGTCTCGGCGATCAGCTGCTCGATCTGGTCGGCGACCTGCACGGGGTCGCCGACGATGCGGAATCCGCGGGTGCCGCGCCCCCGCAGCTGATCGAGGATCTGGCGCACGGTCGGGGCGTCGTCGCCGAGGAAGCGCTCGATGTTGCTCGTGCCCATCTGTCCGATGGGGCCGCCGGCATCCACCACCTGATGCAGCGTCTTGTCGGGATCCAGCGCCAGCAGGTCGATCCCCGTGTTGCCCGCGTAGAGCGAGGCGACGATCTCATCGGTCTGCAGGGCGTCGAACTCGGCCTCGTAGCGGCGCGCGTCGGCCGCGGTCTCGCCGACGAACACCGTCAGGCCCGACATGAGCTTGAGCGCCTCCGGATCGCGCCCCGCCTCACCGGCGCGCCGGCGGATGTCGGCGACCGCCGCCGCGGTGCGGGCGGGCGTCGTGGCCTGCACGAAGACGCACTCCGCGTTCGCCGCGGCGAATGCGCGGCCGGCGGGCGACGTCCCCGCCTGAAAGAGCACCGGGGTGCGCTGCGGCGAGGGCGGGGCGCCGTAGTATCCCCGCGAGCGGTAGTGGTCTCCGTCGAACTCGACGCGGTGCACGCCCTCGCGGCGGGCGAATATGCCCGCCGAGGGATCACCGACGAACGCGTCGTCGTCCCACGCGGTCTCCCAGAATCGTGCCGCGAGCTCGACGTACTCCCCCGCCATCTCGTACCGGGTGTCGTGGGGCACCATGCCGTCGTGACCGAAGACGTCGGCGATCGCGTTCTGCGACGCACCGGTGACGATGTTCCACCCGATCCGCCCGCGGGTCAGGTGATCGAGCGTGGAGAACCGCCGGGCGAGCTGGACCGGGTGATCGAGCCCGGTCGACTGCGTCACGACGAATCCGAGCCGATCGGTGTGCTGCGCGAGGATCGGGATGAGGTAGTCGGGATCGGCACCGGGGAAGTTGATGCCCTTCTCGACCGCGACCCGCGGCAGGTCGCCGTCGATGAGCGGGTACCCGTACCCGCCCGCGAAGAAGAGGAAGTCGAACCCCGAGTCCTCCAGGATCTTCGCCATGCGGATCCAGTACGCCGGGTCGAGGTAGGAGAGCCCCTCGCTGCGCGGGTGGGCCCAGCTGTACGTGCCGCCGACCTGCGGCCCCATGACCTCGAAGACGCCGAAGTGCAGAGTCTTGCTCATGCGGCGGTGTCCTCGGCGCGCGCCGCGGCGAGCCATGCGTCGATGTCGGCCCTCGCCGTGGCCTTGACGTCCTCGGCCGCCAGCGTCGTCTCGATCGACGTCCAGGCGCACGCGGCGAGCTGCTCGTCGCTCATCCCCAGGCTCGTCCGGCACAGCTCGTACTCGGCGAGGATGTCGGGACCGAACAGGATCGGGTCGTCCGCGTTGATCGAGCAGCGCACACCGGCATCGAGCAGCCGGGTCAGCGGGTGCTCGCCGATCTCGGCGACGACATCCAGCAGCACGTTGGAGGTGGGGCAGACATCGAGGGGGATGCCGCGCTCGGCCAGTTCGGCGACGAGGGCGGGGTCCTCGACCGATCGCACGCCGTGCAGGATGCGATCGGCGCCCAGGACGTCGAGTGCTTCGCGCACGGATTCGGGGCCGACCAGCTCTCCGGCGTGCGGAGTGGCCTGCAGCCCCGCGGCGCGGGCGATCGCGAAGGGCTCGCCGAAGTCGGCGCACGGGAAACCGCGCTCGTCGGCGGCGAGGCCGAGCGAGACGACACCCTCCCCCGCGAAACGGGCGGCGGTGCGCGCGACCTCGATCGCGTTGTCGAGACCCGCGGTGCGGTCGATCGTGGGCATGAAGCCGAACGCGATGCCGTGGGCCGCCGACGCCGAGCGCGCGAGGTCGAGCATCTCGGCGAGGGCCGCATCGAGCGAGCCGTAGCGGGTGGCGTAGAATCGCGGGCTGACGCTCAGCTCGAGGTAGGCGACGCCCTCGGCCGCCTGATCCTCGAAGATCTGATCCATCAGGATTCCCAGGTGGTCGTCGTGGTCCATGGCCGCGAGCAGCCCGCGGTACGTGGAGCTGAAGGCGGTGAATCCGCTGAAGCCGCTCGTGGGCACCGGCTCGATGCCGAGCTTCTCCGACAGCGCCACCAGGGTGGCCGGTCGCATGGCCGCCTCCATGTGCAAGTGCAGGTGCCCCTTCGGCAGGGCCCGCAGGTCACGGGTGGCGGCAGTGGTGGTGAAGGTCTCGGTCAGAGTCATGTCGGTCTCTCTCGCGGTCTCGGTTCGGGAAGCAGGGGCGGGGCCGGGTGATGGTGCCCGGCCCCGCCTCGATCACTCCTGGAGGCTGGCGTGCGCCGCTTCCAGGTAGCTCATGTCGACGTACTCGTTCGGGTCGGGAAGATCGGTGTATCCAGCGGCCTCGAGCCCGGGATACATCACCTCGAGCATGAGCTCGGGATCCATCCAGAAGAGCGGGTCGCCGTACTCGCCCACCACGAGCGGCTGCTGCAGCTCGTTCTCGCGGGTCTGCTGGACGATGTCGAGGCCGAGGTCGGCGCCGAACTCGTCGACCGAGAGCTGAGCGCCGACGGCGAAGTCCTCGCCGTTCTCCTCCCAGCCGCGGATCGACGCCCGCAGGAACGCCTCCATCACATCGCCGTTCTCCTCGACGTACGCGGAGTCGCCGTAGACGATGTTTCCGTACAGGGGCATGCCGAGCTCGGCGTAGAGCGTGACGACGTAGTCGTCGGGCGCGAGGCCGTACTGCTCCTCGAGCATGATGGGCTGGTTGGTCGCGTAGGCGGTGTAGGCGACACCCTGGCCCTCGACCAGGGGCGCGATGTCGAAGCCGACGGGGATGAAGTCGTAGTCGGGCTCGAGGCCCGCGAGCGCGAAGGCCGCGTCGTAGTTGATCTGCGTGCCCTCCTGACCCAGCACCGTCTCACCGACGAGGTCCTCCGCCGAGTAGACGGGGTTCTCGGCCAGCGAGACGAGGGCGCCGGGGCTCTCCTGGAACAGCGCCCCGACGGCGGTCCAGTCGTTGCCGTCGGCGAAGGTCTGCAGCCACTGCTGGGTGCTGGGCACGATTCCGAGGTCGGCGTCGCCGGCCGCGACCGTCGCCATGGTGGTCGGGGCGTTGGGCCCACCGCCGATCCACTCGATCTCCAGCCCCTCCTCGGCGTAGTAGCCCTCGGCGTCGGCGATCCAGAAGCCCGCCCACTCGACGTTCTTGATCCAGCCGAGCGAGACCCGCACGGTGGTCAGGTCATCGGCAACCTCGGTGGATTCGGCATCCCCCGCCCCACCGGCGCAGCCGGCGAGCGCGAGCGAGGTGACGAGGGCGAGAGAGGATGCTGTCAGCAGCCGGGTGCGGCCGCGTGCGCTGATGGTGGGCATGGGACTCCTTGGATGGGTGGGGTGGGGGTGGGGGTGGGTGGTGCGAGGCGGATCGGGAAGGGATCAGGATCAGGTCACGCGGGCGTCGACGCGACGCTCGAGGGCGCGCGCACCGACGAAGACGAGGACCGACGCGACGGTGGCCACAAGAGCGGTGCCCCACGCGCGTTCCATGTCCATATAGCTGCGTGAGTGCGAGAACAGGGCACCCAGCCCGTCGGTGCCCATCAGGAATTCGGCGAGCATCGCGGCGAGCACGGCGCTGGGCGCGGTGATGCGCACGGAGATCATGAGGTTGGGCAGGGCGTGCAGCACGCCGAGTCGGCCGAGGACCTGCAGCTTGTTCGCGCCCATCACCCGGAAGAGGTCTCGTCCCGCATCGGGGATGGACGCGAGCCCTGACAGGGTGAACACGAAGGCCGGGAAGAAGCAGATCAATGCGGTCGAGGTGATGACCGCCGCGTCGCCGTACCCGACGACGCGGGCGATGATCGGGATCATCGCGGTGATCGGCACCGAACGGATCACGAGGGCCGTGGGGGTCACGACTCCCGAGAGCGCCGCCGACCACCACACCGCGATGCCGGCGACGAACCCGATGAGCGTTCCGCCGATGAGGCCACCCAGCGAGACACCGAGTGTGTACATGAGCGAGGGGAGGTAGTCGCCGAAGCCCGCCGTGACATCGGAGATGACCGACCACGGACGCGGGGCGACGGTGGAGGTGTAATCGTTGGCCACGATCCACAGATCCCAGGCGATCAGGATGAGGGCGATCGGCCACAGGTGCAGCAGACCGATTCCGAACGAGCGCAGACGGTTCACGCGAACCTCCGAACGGCCAGTCGCTGCAGCTGCACGAAGACGAGGTAGGCCGCGAGCGACATGATCGTCGCGGCGAGCGCCGCCGCCCAGAGCAGGGCCATCTGATAGTTCTGCATGGCGCTCACGAGCACGAGCCCGAGTCCCATCGGAGCGCCGAACCACTCGCCGATCGTCGCGCCGAGGACGGCGGCGGGGGCGGCGAGGGTGAGACCGTCGAAGAAGGCGGGCACGGCCTGGGGAAGCTCGAGCCGCGCGAGTCGCTGCACCCGACCCGAGCCGAGCACGGTGAAGACGTCCTCGTGCGCGGTACTCGTCTGCGCGAAGCCCGAGGTCATCGTGACGAACATGACGAATCCGACGCTGAGCGCCGCGATCACCATGGGAGTGTCCTCCCGTCCGACCGTCGTGATCAGCAGCGGCGCGAGAGCGATCGTGGGCACCGCGTGCAGGATGGCCGCGAATCGGTCGAACCCGGGCCTGAGCAGCGGAACCACGAGCGCGAGGGCCGCTCCGATGACCGCCACCGCGACGCCCAGGACGAATCCCTGCGCGGCGGCGGCGAGGGTGACGAGGCTGTTGCGCCAGACCAGGCTCGCGCCGGCGGGCGTCGCGACGTACTGGAGGACGTCCGTGAGAGGCGGCCATGCCCGGCCGGCGAGCTGGAACTGCCCGATGAGTTCGGCGGCGAGAATCAGCAGCACACTGCCGATCACGCCGTAGACGACCTTCATCGACGCGCGGGGGGCGGCCTTCACGCCGCGGCGCCTTCGCTGGCATCGAGCAGCGACGTCAACTCGTCCACGAGCGTGTGGAACTCCGGTGAGCGCGTCGTCTCGGCGCCGCGCGGACGCGGGAAGTCGATGTTCTTGACCTCGCGGACCTGCCCGGGGCGGCCCGTCATGACGAAGATGCGGTCGGCCAGGATGAGGGCCTCGTCGACGTCGTGCGTGACGAGGATCGAGGTGATCTTCTCCTCGCCCCAGATACGCGCAAGCTCGGCGTTCATGCGCCGGCGGGTCACGGCATCGAGGGCGCCGAACGGCTCGTCGAGAAGCAGAAGATCAGGGCTGAGCACGAGGGCGCGTGCGATCGACACGCGCTGCCGCATGCCGCCCGACAGCTGCTTGGGGCGCGCCTTCTCGAATCCGGTGAGGCCGACCAGTTCGATCAGGCCGTCCACGCGAGCATCGTCGACCTTGCGTCCGGCGACCTTGTAGGGCAGCGCGATGTTGGATCGGACGGACGCCCAGGGCAGCAAGGCATGCTCCTGGAAGGCGACGCCGAGACGGTGCTGCTTCGCGAGCTGCCGAGGATCCGCGCCGAAGACCTCCACGGTTCCGCTCGTGGCCTCGTCGAGACCGGCGGCGAGGCGGAGCACGGTCGACTTTCCGCATCCGGAGGGACCGATGATGGCGACGAACTCGCCCTCCTCGATCTCGATGTCGACCTTCGCAAGCGCCTGCAGCTGCTTGCCGCGTCCGAGCGAGAAGACCTTGTCGGCGCCCCGAATGGAGACCGCCGTGCGCAGACCCGGGTCGCTCGCGACGCCCGGCGACCCGGTGGTCGCGGTGGGTGCGGTGAGTGTTGCAGCAGACGCCATCGGAGGGCTCCGTTTCGGTCGGGCGGTCCTTGTCTCGATCACCCGGACGCTTGCTGCTCCACCCGAGTGAATTGGTTAGTTCAACCGTAGGAACGTCCTGTTTCGCCCACGTGACGTGATCATGCGCACCGTGTTACGTTCTCGGCGCCGTCTCGCCCGCACGCGCGCACAGCCCTGTGCGCGCGGACCTCAGAGGCCGGTCAGCTGGTGGAATCGCTGCTGCTGGTACACCAGCGGCACGGTGTCGTGATCCACGCTCATGCCGTGCACCTGCATCACGATGATCCGGTGGTCTCCTGCCGGTGTCGTCGAGACGATCTCGCACTCCAACCACATCGTGGATCCGTCGATGAACAGCGCCCCGGCATCCGTCGTCGTCACGGCCAGCCCGGCGAAGCGGTCGCGACTGCGGCTGGCCAGCTGCATGCACGCGTCGGCGTGATCGGCACCCAGGATGCTGACCCCGATGCGCTGCGCGCCCTCGAGCACCGGCCAGGTCGTCGAGGAGTTCTGCACCGAGAACATCACCATGGCCGGGCTGTACGACACCCCCACGGAGAAGGAGGAGGCCACCATTCCGACGGGGGCGCCGTCGACGGTCGCGCAGATCGCGGCCACGCCGGAGGGGAAGCGTCCGAACGCCCCGCGCACGTGGGCGGGTTCGGCGCTGACGGGAGAGAGCGCCCGTGCGAGGGCGGGAACCATGGCGAGATCGACGTCGCGCTCGAGGTCGGAGATGAGGGTCATAGGTCGGCTCCTTCTGCGGGGGCCGCCCAGGGAGGGCGGCTCTGGCGAGCCCGTCGGAGAAGCCACGAGAACACGAGCCGCGCAGCTTGCACCCCGACCGGGTGAAGATGCCCCCGAGGTGTTGTGTCTCGGATGGGTTGCACAGCGGCTCACGCTGCCCCACCAGTATGCGTCGACGCGTGTTGCTCGCCGGTGACACCGATGTAACAGGTTCGTTGCGCCGCCCCTCTCGTGCCCCCGGACTCAGGCCGAGTGGTCCTCCAGCGCGGCCACCATCTCGGGCATGCCGAACTGCACCGCGATCTCGGCCGCCGTGTGCGAACCGCGGTCGGGGTCGGCGCCGGCGTCGAGCAGCGCCCGCAGCACCGGCTCGTCGCGACGGAAGACCGCGCACGCCACAGCCGTCTGACCGGCGCTGTTGACGACGTCGACATCGGCGCCGCGGCGCAGCAGCTCGGCGACGGTCTCGGCCTGCTGGGCGTATGTCGCGACGATCAGCAGCGTGTCGCCCCGCGCATTGCGCGTGTCGATCGGCACCCCCGCGTCGATCATCTCGCCGAGGGGGCCGGTGCGACCCTCTCGCGCGAGCGCGAAGGTGCCCTCGACGACCTCTTCGCTCAGGTGCGCCCCGGGATTCGTGTCGGTCATCGCCCCACCTCTCTCGGGTTCCCATTGTGCCCGAGCGGGAGTAGGCTCCCCACATCCACACGGTCGTGGGTGACGTACTGGGGTTTGGGGAAGCCGCCATGGTGGGATTCATCGTCGACGCCGGGCACGCGCTGGGGAGCGCAGCCGGTCACACCAGCAGGGCCGCAGCGCCCTTCGAGCCGAGCCGAGGCTCGCCGGTGAGCAGGATGCTGTGGGGAGTGACGCTCGAGCACTGCGCGGAGTGCGGGGTCGAGGTCGCCCCCGCCGACGCGTACCGCTCGTCGGTGCGTGCGGTGTACTGCTCCATCGAGCATGCGACGCGGGATCTCGAGTGATCAGCGTCGCCGCGGACGTGTGATGTAGGCGGCGATCAGGATGCCGAGGGCCGCCCCCGTGGTGTTGGCCACGACATCGAGCAGGCTCGCCGTGCGGCCGTCGCCGAGCGACTGCCACGCCTCGATGGTGACCGTCACCACGATCGCGGCGGGCAGCACGAGATACCGTGAACGCCGCAGAGCGAGGGCTGCCAGCAGGCCGAACGGCACGAACAGCGCCACGTTGGCGGCGAACTCGAGCCGGTTGTAGGTCAGCCCGGGGATCCGATCGATGAACCAGCCGACCAGCGGCGCAGCCGGCGCGTCCACGTGCGTGGGCCAGAGCGCGATCAGCGCGAGCGCCACGGCGTACGCCGCGAACAGCATCCACGCGTGTCGCGAGGTCCACGGCCCGCCCAGGCCCCGAGCCGCGCCCGGGCGCGGTGCGGGTGCGTCCGTGGGCAAGCGGTCCTCCGTGGGCGGTCGGGTGCGCCCGATCCGGGCGACGCGCGATGACGAAGGCACCGGTGCCCCAGTCGGTTTCCGTGATCCTAGCCCAGCATCTCGCTTAGGGTGAGACGGTGACTTCGCAGGCCGCTTCCTCGCGTCGCGCGAGGCGCGGCGGGTCGCGCGCGCGCAGAGCCCGCGCCGGACGCATCACCGCGATCACCCTCGGCACCCTCCTCATCGCCGCCATCGCCACCACCGCCTGGATCGCCTCCCGCGCCCTGGCAGCCACCGAACACCTCACCACCGCACAGACCCTCGCCGGCGACATCCAGAACACCCTCACCACCGACCCCACCGCAGCCACCACCACCGCCACACGCCTCACCGAGCACACCGCCGCCGCCCGCGCCGCCACCGACGACCCCCTCTACACCACCGCCACCCACCTGCCCTGGATCGGCCCCCAGCTCCACGCTCTCGCCACCATCACCACCGCCCTCGACGACCTCACCGGCACCGGCCTCACCCCCCTCCTCGACGTCGCCGCGAACCTCGACGTCTCGGCCTTCGCCCCCCGGGACGGCCGCATCGACCTCGAACCCCTCACCCGGATGCAGGACCCCGCCGCGACCGCGGCCACCGCCGCCGCTGAGGCCGCAGCATCCCTGCACACCCTCGACACGACCACCCTCATCGGCGCGCTCGCCGCCCCCGTCACCCAGGCCCAGACGCTGCTCGACACCGTCGCCGACGGCACCGACGCCCTGCACCGCGCCACCGTTCTGCTGCCCCGCGTCCTCGGCCAGAACGAACCCCGCGACTACCTCATCCTGTTCCAGAACAACGCCGAATGGCGCTCCCTCGGCGGCATCCCCGGCGCCGTCGTCGTCGTCCACACCGACAACGGCACCCTCACCCTCACCGGGCAGGACACCGCCGGCAACCTGCCGCAGCCGCCGCAGTCGATCCTGCCCCTGCCCGCGGACGTCCAGAGCCTCTACGGCGACGACCCCGGCAGGTTCATGCACAACGTCACCCAGGTGCCCGACTTCACCGTCTCGGCGCAGCTCGCCCGCGAGATCTGGTACCAGGGACACGGCCAGCAGGTCGACGGCGTCATCGCCCTCGACCCCGTCGCCCTCTCCTATCTGCTCGCCGCGACAGGACCCGTCACCCTGCCCACCGGCGACGTCCTCACGAGCGAGAACGCCGTGCAGCTGCTGCTCAACGAGGTCTACTACCGCTACGCTGCGCCCGCGGCTCAGGACGCGTTCTTCGCGCAGGCCGCCGTCGCCATCTTCGACGCCCTCACCACCTCGGCCATCCAGCCCACCGCCCTGCTCGAGGCGCTCGCGCGGGCCGGCGCCGAAGACAGGCTGCTCGTCTGGAACGCGCGCGAGGACGACCAGGACGTGCTCGCGGGCACCACGCTGCAGGGCGCCCTGCCCGTCACCGATGACGAGTCGACGAGATTCGGCGTCTACGTCAACGACGGCACCGGCTCCAAGATGGACTACTACGCGCGCCTCGAGACCGCGACCGGCTGGTGCAGCGTCGACGAGGGCACCGCCACCGCCGCCCTCCGCGTCACCCTGCGCAGCGAAGCACCCCCCGACGCCGCCACCGCACTGCCCGGCTACATCACCGGGGGCGGGTACTTCGCGCCCGCGGGCCTCATCCGCACCTACACCTATATCTATCTGCCGCGGGGTTCGACCCTCGTCGCCGAGGCTGCGTCGCCAGGCACCGTCGGCCCGGGAACGCACGACGGGCTGCAGGTCATCACCTGGGTCACCGACCTGCAGCCCGGCGAGTCCGGGACCTTCGACATCGTCGTGCAGACTCCCCTCACACCCTCCCTCGAGGTCGTGCGCACGCCGACCCTCTTCGCCACGCAGACGCAGGATGCCGGTGCGAGCTGCAGCATCGCTCCCTGACACCAGCCGGGCTGGCATCGACATCCACCCGCTGTGGCACTATGGACGCACACGACCCGCCATCGCCGGCGAGCGTGCGACTCTGGGGGGAGCTCGGTCGATGGGCCTGCGTGACTTCCTGCGCGTCGTTCGCAAGAACGTGTGGATCATCGTGGCTCTCGTGGCGGCATCCCTCATCGCCGCGGTCGTGTTCTCGGCGCTGCGGACGCCACTCTACGAAGCCAAGGCGACGGTCTTCGTCTCGTCTCAGGCCGGAGGCACCATCGCCGAGGTGCAGCAGGGATCCAGCTTCACGCAGAGCCGCGTGACGACCTACACTCGCCTGGTCACGACCCCCAGCGTGCTCCAGCCCGTGATCGACGAGCTCGACCTCGACACCACTCCCGCGCAGCTCGCCGAGAACATCACGGCCAACAACCCTCTCAACACCTCGCTCATCGAGATCCAGGTGCGCGACCCCGACGCCGCCGATGCCGCGGTCATCGCCGACGCGCTCGGCGACAGCCTGCGCAACACCGTGCAGCGTATCGAGACGCCGCTCGATAGGTCCACGTCCCCCGTGCGGCTGACCCAGGTCGAGAGCGCGAGCGTTCCGATCGCCCCCGTCGTGCCGAACGTGCCCCTCAACGTCGGGCTCGCCCTGGTCATCGGCCTCGCTCTCGCCGCGGCAGCCGTCGTCGCGCGCGAGAGCCTGGACACACGAGTGCGGCGACCCTCCGACATCCAGCGGGTGACCGCCATACCGATCGTGGGGTCCATCCCCTTCGATCCGGCCGCGAAGAAGCACCCGCTTGTCCGCCACGACGACCGGCTCAGCCGGCGGGCGGAGTCCT
>NZ_QFPF01000013.1 GCF_003248605.1 Microbacterium sp. | reverse complement strand
CCGTGTTCGGGTTCATCTCGTGGATCTTGCGGACCGTCTCGGCATGCAGCCAGGCGCCTTCGTCGGGCAGGTCGTCGCGGGCGACGCCGGTCACCGTCGCATAGCGCAGGTTCATGCGCACGACGCTCTCGGCGACGCGACGCGGCTCGTCCGTGTCGTAGTCCGCCGGCTTGCCGGTGTCGATCTGGCAGAAGTCGCAGCGGCGCGTGCATTGGGAGCCGCCGATGAGGAATGTGGCCTCGCGGTCCTCCCAGCACTCGAAGATGTTGGGGCAGCCCGCCTCCTGGCACACCGTGTGCAGGTCCTCGGTCTTGACCAGGGAGTGCAGGGCCGTGTACTCGGGTCCCATCTTGGCCTTGGTCTTGATCCACTCGGGCTTGCGCTCGATCGGCGTCTCGGCGTTGCGCACCTCGAGACGAAGCAGCTTGCGACCCTCCGGGACGGCGCTCATGCGGCCATTCCCGCGGGGGTGCCGGCGTAGGCGGCCTCGAAGGCCGCCGTGATCTCGTCGACGATGTCGGTCGGCGAGACATCCGCGCCGAGGGTCTCGCTGAGCGTCGTGACCCCCGCGTCCGCGATCCCGCAGGGGATGATCTGGCGAAAGCCCGCCAGGGAGTTGTCGCAGTTCAGCGCGAAGCCGTGCATCGTCACGCCGCGCTGCACGCGCACGCCGATCGCGGCGACCTTGTCTTCGGAGAGGGGGCGGCGCACCCACACGCCGCTGCGTCCCTCGACGCGGTATCCCTCGACTCCTCGCTCCCGGAGGACGTCGATGAGGATGCCTTCGAGCCGACGCACGTGGGCGACGACGTCGACCGGCTCCGGCAGTCGCACGATGGGATAGCCCACCAGCTGACCCGGGCCGTGCCAGGTGATCTTGCCGCCGCGGTCGACGTCGACGACGGGCGTGCCGTCGATGGGGCGCTCGGCGGGCTCGGTGCGTTTGCCGGCCGTATAGACCGCCTCGTGCTCGAGGAGCAGCAGGGTGTCGGGGCGCTCGCCTCCGACGACCTCGCTGTGGATGCGCCGCTGCAGCTCCCACCCCTCGAGGTAGGGGACGTAGTCGGGGCTGAGACCGACCTTCTGGATCTCGAGCACGTGCGCTCCTCGCTTGTGGCGACTTGATGGACCGCGTCCAACAATACGCCCGCGCGGGCGTGGCCGGCGCCGTAGGGTGTGTGACATGCCGACGGATGCTGCCGCTGCGCGCTCGGGCAGGCCACGGGCGTCCTCCCGCGAGGTCCTGGCCGAGGCCGCGTGCGAGCTCTTCCTCGAGCAGGGCTACGAGGCGACCTCGATCGCCGACATCACGCGACGCGCGGGCGTGAGCCGCTCGAGCTTCTTCAACTACTTCACCTCGAAGGCCGATGTGCTCTGGAGCGGGCTGGACGAGCGCATCGAGGCGCTCGTGACACGCCTGACCACAGCGCACACGGCGCGCACGGCCGACGCCGACGCCGATGTACGCACCGCGCTCGTCGCGATGGCGGAGGGCTTCGCGCCCGACAGCCTGGCGCTCGCGCTGCTCAACGCCCGACAGATGGGGCTGGGTGACGAGCTCGCGCGCGAGGCGTCCGTGCGTCACGCGCGGATCGCCCGACCCGTCGCGACGCGACTGCGCGCAGCGGGGGCCGACGATCTGCGCGCCGCGGTCGTTGCCGCGGCGTACGGGGGTGCCGTGCTCGCGGCCATCGAGGAATGGGCGCGGCACGAGCCGGGTCGCACGCCGCTCGTCGTGGTCCTCGGCAGGGCCCTCGATGTGCTGGGCTTCTCCGCGGGCTGATCGGCGACAGCATCCGCTCGCGTAAACTCGGGGGATCATGGCTACCTTCGGCACCCTCTCCGATCGTCTCACCGAGACCTTCCGCAACCTTCGCAAGAAGGGCCAGCTCACCCCCGCGGATGTCGACGGCACCGTCCGCGAGATCCGGCGCGCACTGCTCGACGCCGACGTCGCGCTGACGGTCGTCAAGGAGTTCACCGGCCGGGTGCGCGAGCGTGCACTCGGCGACGAGGTCAACCGCGCCCTCAACCCCGCGCAGCAGGTCGTGCAGATCGTCAACGAGGAGCTCGTGGGCATCCTCGGTGGTCAGCAGCGTCGTCTGCAGTTCGCCAAGACCGCCCCGACGGTGATCATGCTCGCGGGCCTGCAGGGCTCGGGAAAGACGACCTTAGCCGGCAAGCTCGCCAAGCAGCTCGAGAAGGAGGGGCACACGCCCCTGCTCGTCGCCGCCGACCTGCAGCGACCCAACGCCGTGAACCAGCTGCAGGTCGTCGCCCAGCAGGCCGGTGCCGCGATCTACGCCCCCCAGCCGGGCAACGGCACCGGCGACCCCGTCCGCGTCGCCAGGGACGGCGTCGAGACGGCGCGCCGGCAGCAGCACGACGTGGTGATCATCGACACGGCCGGTCGCCTGGGTGTGGATGCCGAACTCATGAAGCAGGCCGCCGACATCCGCCGCGCGACCGACCCCGACGAGGTGCTCTTCGTCATCGACGCGATGATCGGCCAGGACGCCGTCAACACGGCCAAGGCGTTCCAGGAGGGTGTGGATTTCACAGGCGTCGTGCTGTCCAAGCTCGACGGTGATGCCCGAGGCGGCGCCGCGCTCTCGGTCGCCTCCGTCACCGGCCGGCCCATCATCTACGCCTCCACGGGTGAGGGCCTCGACGACCTCGAGCCCTTCCATCCCGACCGCATGGCATCGCGGATCCTCGACCTCGGCGACATCCTGACCCTCATCGAGCAGGCGCAGCAGGCGTTCGACGAGCAGGAGGCGATGAAGGTCGCCGAGAAGCTCGCGACCGAGAGCTTCACACTCGAGGACTTCCTCGAGCAGATGCAGCAGATGAAGAAGATGGGCTCGATGAAGAAGATGCTCGGCATGCTGCCGGGCATGGGCCAGATGAAGCAGCAGCTGGAGAACTTCGACGAGCGCGAGATCGATCGCACCGAGGCGATCATCCGGTCGATGACACCGGGGGAGCGTCGCAACCCGAAGGTGCTCAACGGATCGCGGCGCCTGCGCATCGCCCGCGGCTCGGGCATGACCGTCACGGACGTCAACCAGCTCGTGCAGCGGTTCGATCAGGCGGCCAAGATGATGAAGACGGTCGCACGCGGCGGCATGCCGCAGATCCCGGGCATGGGTCCCATCGCCGGCGGGCACGGCGGCGGAAAGCGCGGCAAGCAGCAGAAGGCCAAGGCGGGTTCTCGGTCGGGCAACCCCGCCAAGCGCGCCGCCGAGAACTCCGGTATCGCGGCCAAGGCGCCCAGCGCTCCCACGGGCTCGGGGTTCGGCCTCGGCGGTGCGCTGCCCGGCGGCGACGCGTCGCAGCCGAGCGAGGCAGATCTGGCGCAGATCCAGAAGCTCTTCGGCAAGGGCTGAGCCGCAGCATCCACGCCCTGGTGCCCAGACCGCGTCTCGAGAACAGGATTCGGCGCGAGAACAGGACGCCTCGACCAGGATCATCCTGTTCTGGGCTCATCTCCTGTCGCGGGCGTCGTCGGCGCCCCCTCCCCACCCCGTGGGATTGCGGCGCCCTCCCCTGATGCGCGATCAGTGCGCCGCGCGTCTGACTGTCCGCGGGCACTGTGGCAGGGTGACATCGGTCCAGAGCGCCCCCGCAGAATTCCTCGACTGGCTCCGTGCGCGGGGAGGTGTCGCGCATTCACGGGATGCTGTCGCCGCAGGCTACTCCGGCCGCCAGATGGCCGCGGCGGTCGCGGCCGGCGCGGCGGTGCGCGTGCGACGGTCGTGGCTGCTCCTGCCCGGCACAGACCCCCGGGTGCGACGCGCGGTCGCGGCGGGTGGACGACTCACCTGCGTCTCCGCGGCGGCCAAGCGCGGCCTCTGGGTGCCTGCCCACGACTCCACTCACGTCGCTGTCGACGCGCGCTCCTCGCGCCATGACCGCACCGACCTCGTCCTGCACTGGAGCTCCGGCCCGGTGCCGACGGGTGCGACTCAGAGCGAGGATCCCATCGTCAATGTGCTCTTCCACATCGCCCGCTGCCTGCCCGCGGCGGGCGCCCTCACCGTCTGGGAGTCGGCGATCCGCAACAGGGTCGTGAGCGTGGGCCAGCTGCGGCGCGTCAGATGGGGCAGCACCCGCGCGCGGGTGGTGTGCGCAGCGGCATCGTCGCTGTCGGACTCGGGCATCGAGACGATCTTCGTCGGGATCATGCGAGCGGTGGGCGTGCGGGTCGTTCAGCAGGTGCGCATCGAGGGGCATGCGGTCGATGGGCTGATCGGCGAGCGGCTCGTCATCCAGATCGACGGGTTCGCGCACCACAGTGCGGCCCCCGACCGCCGGCGCGACATCGCGCACGACGCGCGCCTCGCGCTGCGCGGATACACCGTGCTCCGGTTCGACTATGCGCAGGTGATGTTCGAGCCCGAGTACGTGCGCGACACGGTGCTCGCGGCGATCGCTCAGGGCCTGCATCTGGGCCGGTGAGTGCCCGTGCCGAAACCCCTCGCGGAGAAATGTCACGAGGACAGGCGACGGGCCGAGAACAGGACCGATCGCGCACAGGGATCCTGTTCTGGGCACCGCTCCTGTCTTCAACACGCCGCTCCCGCAATCAGGACGCCGGGATGCCGTCTCCCACTCCCGCGAGGTGTTCGCGCAGGGTCGGGCCCGCACGGAATTCGCGGATCAGGTGCTGCACGACGGCCCGGAGATCGCCACCCGCGGCATCGGCGACGAGGAGCTGACGGGTGGAGCTGGCCCCCTGCTCGAGGATCGTCTGCAGCCCCGCGAACTCCCGTGCGCAGTGCAGCTCGGCCGCGATCGGCGCCAGGCGCTCGATCGTCTGCGCCAGATGCTCGCTGACCGGCACCTGGGTGCCCTCGCGGTCGGTGATGACCCTCGCGCCCAGACCGTACCGGGCGGCACGCCACTTGTTCTCGCGCACGAACCACGGCTGGATCGTGGGCAGCTCATGCCCGGCGTCCAGCTCGCGGGAGAAATGCTCGACGAGCGTCTGCGTGAGCGCCGCCACCGCCGCCAGCTCGGGGAGGGTCGACATCCCGTCGCACGCACGCACCTCGATCGTGCCCCAGCGCGGTGCGGGACGGATGTCCCAGCGCACCTCGGTCGCGTCCTCCATCACACCCGTCCGCACCATGTCCTCGAGGTAGCCCTCGTACTCCGCCCAGGTCTGCAGCGGCCAGGGCAGGCCCGCCGTCGGCAGCTGCTGGAAAACCAGCGCCCTGTTGGACGCGTAGCCCGTACGCTCTCCGGCCCAGTAGGGGCTGGACGCCGAAAGCGCCTGCAGATGCGGAAGATAGACGGCGAGGGCATTGACGATCGGGAGCACCTTGTCGACGTCTTCGACGCCGATGTGGACGTGGATGCCCCAGATCATCATGTTGCGACCCCACCACTGGGTGCGCTCGATGAGGGTGTGGTAGCGGGTCTTGTCGGTCACGCTCTGCTCGTACCACTGCGCGAAAGGGTGACTGCCCGCGCACAGCAGCTCGATGCCGAGGGGGTCGGTGACGGTACGCACCGCGCGGATCGCGTCGGCGATGTCGTCGACCGCGGCCTCGACGGTGTCGCCGACGCCGCTGGTGACCTCGATCGTGTTCGTCAGCAGCTCTTCGGTGACGGTGAAGCGTTCGAGGGCGGTCTGCTCGGCGAGGGCTGAGATGACCTCGCCCGCGCGTCCCACCAGGTCGCCGCTCGCGCCGTCGGCGAGCATGAGCTCCCACTCGATGCCCACGCTGGAGCGGGCCGAGGAATGGAACGTCACTGTCATGCGCACAGTCTGACACGACCCGTTCCGGGCGCAGGGGAGCGTCATCCGGTTCGCGGCACGTGCTCTCATCTGGCAGAATGGTGGGTCGGGTCCGGCGCTCGACCCTCTATCCAGCGCCAGGTCCTCCCTATTGAGCTTCCGCCGGGTGTGCACCCCACTCTCCAGGCGATCGGTTCGTCTTCCATTGCTACACATTCAGGAGAATCGTGGCTGTCAAGATCCGCCTCAAGCGCATGGGCAAGATCCGTGCGCCGTACTACCGCATCGTCGTCGCCGACTCGCGCACCAAGCGCGATGGCCGTGTCATCGAAGAGATCGGCAAGTACCACCCCACCGAGGAGCCCTCGCTCATCGAGGTCGACTCCGACCGCGCCCAGTACTGGCTCGGCGTCGGCGCGCAGCCGACCGAGCAGGTGCTCGCGCTGCTCAAGCTGACCGGCGACTGGGGCCAGTTCAAGGGCGACAAGAACGCCGTCTCGACCGTCAAGGTCGCCGAGCCCAAGGCTGCCTTCCAGCCCGACGCCTCGAAGAAGACGGTGCTCGTGCCCAAGGCCGAGAAGAAGGCCGCGCCCGCCGAGGACGCCGCTGCGGCCGACGCCGACGCCGCCGACTCGACGGACGCCGAGTAAGACCTTGCTCGCCGCCGCACTCGAACACCTCGTCAAGGGCATCGTCGACCATCCCGACGATGTACGCATCGAGGCCGTCACCTCTTCTCGCGGAGAGGTGCTGGAGGTGCGTGTGCACCCCGATGACCGCGGTCGTGTGATCGGGCGCGGCGGACGCAACGCCAAGGCCCTGCGCACGCTGGTGGCCGCCCTCGCGGGCGGCCGCCGCGTGCGCGTCGACGTCGCGGACGACTGATGGCCGAGGGCAGCGGCCCGATGAAGGCCGAACCTCCCAAGGGGGCGAAGACCCAGTTGCGCGTCGGCCGTCTGGTCAAGGCGCACGGGCTCAAGGGCGCCCTCAAGCTCGAGCTGTACACCGACGATCCCGAGGGTCGTTTCACACCCGGTGCGACCTTCACCCTCCAGGTTCCCGAGTCCTCGCCCTGGCACGGCAAGCCGCTGACGGTGCGCGAGTTCCGCTGGATGAACACTCATCCGGTCGCGTTCTTCGAGGGCGTCGACGACCGCACGGGCGCCGAGAGCCTGGTCAAGGCCATCCTCTGGATCGATGCGGATGCCGCCGCCGAGCCCGCGGAGGACGACGCCTGGTACGACCACCAGCTGGTCGGCCTCGACGTCGAACGCGAGGGCTCCGTCGTGGGACGGGTCGTCCGGGTCGACCACTTTCCCGCACAGGACCTGCTGATCGTCCGCGTGCACGACGCCGCGGGTGAGCGCGAGGTCATGGTGCCTTTCGTCGCCGCTCTCGTGCCCGAGGTCGACATCGCGGCGGGGCGCGTTCGCGTGACACCGCCCGAGGGACTCTTCGAAGACCTCGCCGGCGATGAGGACGAGCCCGTCGAGGTCGAGACCGCCGAGACCGCGGACGACACCGGGGTCGCCGCAACCGAGGCGCGCGAAAGCTCGGACGGGCCCGACACCGTCTGATCCCGCCGCTAGAGCGGCACGGGTTCGACGCGAACGATCGCGGTCTTGAACTCGGGCATCGCCGAGATCGGGTCGACCGCGTCGCTGGTGAGCAGATTCGCGCTCTCGGCATCGGCGAAGTGGAACGGCAGGAACACCGTGTCCGGGCGGATGTCGGCACTCATTCCCACGACGGCATCCACTGTCCCGCGGAGATTCGACACCCGCACGGCGTCGCCTTCCGTGAGGCCGCGGTCGGCTGCCGTGACGGGATGCATCTGAGCCACGATGCGGGGGTGGGCGTCGTTCAGCTCGGCGACCCGCCGTGTCTGAGCCCCGCTCTGGTAGTGCTCGAGCAGTCGGCCCGTGATGAGGGTGAGCTCGTCCGCGGCCGCCGTCGGCACATCGGATCGGCGCCGCACGGCGACGAGACGGGCACGACCGTCGGGGTGCGCAAAACCGTCCGCGAAAAGTCGGGGTGTGCCGGTCGTGCCGACCGCGAAGGGCCAGTAGGCGGCATCCCCCCGCTCGTTCATCTCGTCGAGCATGTCGTGGCTGAGTGCGGAGTAATCCGCGAGCCCGCCGGCCGACGCGCGGGCCAGTTCATCGAAAACCTCGGCGGGATCGAGACTCCACACGCCCGGCGCATCGAGGCGTCGCGCGAGTTCGGCCATGATCCACAGCTCGCTGCGTGCACCCTCGGGGGCGGTCAGCGCCCGCCGACGCCGCAGCACACGGCCCTCGAGATTGGTCATGGTGCCCTCCTCCTCGGCCCACTGCAGCACGGGCAGCACGAGGTCGGCCACACGCGCGGTCTCGCTCAGCACGAAGTCGCACACCACGAGCAGGTCGAGCCGGGCGAGGGCATCACGCGCGGTCTGCGCGTTCGGCGCCGAGACGACGACATTGGACCCGTGCACGAGCAGCGCCTTGACGCCCTCGTCGGTGCCGGCGGACTGCAGCAGCTGCACGGCGGGCACCCCCGGCCCCGGGATGAGGTCCGGATCCACGCCCCACACGCCCGCCACGTGCGCGCGCGCTTCGGGGTCCGTGATCTTGCGGTACCCCGGCAGCTGATCCGCCTTCTGCCCGTGCTCGCGGCCGCCCTGTCCGTTGCCCTGGCCCGTCAGGGTGCCGTACCCGTTGCCCCGGGTGCCGGGAAGCCCCAGGAGCAGCGCCAGGTTGATCGCGGCCGTCGCCGTGTCGGTGCCGTCGGCGTGCTGTTCGACCCCGCGTCCCGTCAGGATGTAGGTCGAGCGACCCTCGGCCAGCCGCCGGGCCAGGGTGCGCAGCGTGGGCGCCGGAACGCCCGTCGACTGCTGCACGCGTTCGGGCCACCACGACGCCACCGATGCCCGCAGCGCGGACAGACCCGTCGTGCGCGCGGCGACGTAGTCGGCGTCGTAGAGGCGCTCGGCGAGGACGATGTGCGAGAGCCCCAGCAGCAACGGCAGGTCGCTGCCGGGCACCGGCTGGATATGCAGGCCCCCGCCGTCATCGGTCAGACGAGCGGTGCTGCTGCGCCGCGGATCGACCACGAGCAGGCCGCCTGCCGCGCGCGCTCCCTGCAGGTGCGACACGAAGGGCGGCATCGTGTCGCCGACGTTCGATCCCAGCAGCAGTACGGTATCGGCCGTGTCGAGGTCCGTCAGAGGGAAAGGCAGACCCCGGTCGATGCCGAAAGCGCGGGTGGATGCTGCCGCCGCAGACGACATGCAGAAGCGTCCGTTGTAGTCGATCCGCGAGGTCCGCAGCGCGATACGGGCGAACTTGCCGAGCTGGTAGGCCTTCTCGTTCGTGAGGCCGCCCCCGCCGAAGACGCCGACGGTGTCGGGACCGTGCTCGGCCTGCAGCTCCCGGAGCCGAGCGGCGAGGGAGTCGAGAGCCGCCTCCCAGGAGGTTGCGTGGAGCTCACCGTCGTCACCACGGGCAAGCGGCACCGTCAGACGGTCGGGCACGGCGAGCAGTTCCGCCGAGGTCCAGCCCTTCTTGCACAGGCCGCCGCGATTGGTGGGGAAGTCTCGCCCCGACACCTGCACCGGCAGCCTGTCCCCGGGGGAGGGATCGAGGGTCATCGCGCACTGCAGCGCGCAGTACGGGCAGTGGGTGGGGATTCCGGTGGCGGGTCGAGGAAGCGCGCCCGCGGGATCCGGCGCACTCATGCGGGTGCCGCCTCGAGCGTGCCGGACGCGGTCAGCATCTCGGCGATCCGGGAGCGGCAGCCTCCGCACCCCGTGCCCGCGCGGGTGCAGCGGCCGATCTCGGGGACGCTGGCGCAGCCGTCGGCGATCGCGTCCTCGATGGCACCGGCGGTCACGGCGTTGCAGACGCACACGGTCGCCTCTCGTCCGCTCGCCCGCGGGGCGAGATCCTCGACGGCGTCGAGGCGCAGCAGAAGCGAACGGTCGGAGGGCAGCTCTGCCTGCCGCGCGAACAGCACACCCAGCTCGGCGGCCGTGCGCGGCATCCCGACGCTGACGAAGCCGGTCAGTACACCTTCCCGCGTCACCATCTTGGTGTACGTGCCGTGTTCGGGGTCGGCCCAGAGCGCGACCCCGGGCGCGACCTCGCCACGGGGGACGGGCGTGAACGGATCCGGGGTCACATCACCCGCCGACACGAGGTCGACACCCTCGGCCTTCAGCAGCACGACGCCCGAAGCGTCGTCGGCGAAGGGGCCGATGTCGATGCCGTCGATCTCGGCGTTCAGGGCCCGAGCGAGCCACTCCGCCTGGCGCCAGCCCGGACCGATGAGCCCCGCGGGCCCGCCGGGTACGACCTGATCATGGAGGTGCGCCTCGGCGTCGCCGATGTGCGCGCAGTCGCCGATGGCGTGGATGCGCGGGTCGGTCCAGGAGCGCAGGCGGTCATCGACGAGCACGCCGCCGCCCACACGCAGGCCCGCATCGCGCGCCAGTTCGGCACGGGCGCTCACGCCGCAGGAGAGCACCAGCAGATCCGCCTCGATGCGCTTGCCGTCCGAGCTGACGAGGGCCTCGAACCGTCGCACGCCGTGCTCGTCCGGGCGCGCCACGATCGCCTCGGCGCGCGTGTGCGGCACGACGTGCACCCCCGCGCGCTCGAGGGCCGCGTCCAACACCGAGGCCGCGCCGCGATCGAGCTGGCGCGGCATGGGGATCGGGCCGAAGTGAGCAACGGTGGGCTGCGCACCCGCGCGGGCCAGCAGCAGCGCCAGTTCGATGCCGAGCACGCCCGCACCGAGCACGACAACGCGTCCGCCGCCGGCGACGACGGCTCGCACACGTTCGGCATCGTCGGCGGTGCGCAGCACGCACACGCCCTCCGTGAGCGCGTCGTCGAGGCCGTCCGAGACGGCGGCGAACCGCTCGAGTCCGTCGAGGACGGGCACGTTCGCCCGCGCTCCCGTCGCCAGCACGAGGCGGTCGTAGTCGAGCCGTTCGCCCGACGAGAGGTGGACGATGCGCGCCGCGGGATCGAGTCCCGTCGCCCGGACACCGCGCAGGACCGTCGCCCCGGCATCCGTCAACTCGGTGGATTCGAGGATCGTCAGGTCGTCGCGGGCGACCTCGTGCGCCGCGTACTCCGCCACCAGCACCCGGTTGTAGGGATCGTCCCGCTCCGCGCCGACGACGGTCAGGGAGATCCTGCCGGCGGCGATCGCCGGGAGGATCTCCTCCGCGAAGCGCGCACCGACGGGGCCGAAGCCGACGAGCACGACGCGAAGCGGGACGGGGGCGCTCATCCGGGTCAGATCCGCTGTCCGGCGAGCGCCCGACGCGGGATCACGTAGGCGAAGACCGTGATCAGCAGCAGGGCGACGTAGGCGGCGACGAAGCCGTAGAAGGCCGCGGCGTAGCCGCCCGTCGTCAGCTGCGAGGCGTTCAGGATCTGCGGGATCACGAACCCACCGTAGGCCCCGATGGCCGAGATCAGACCCAGAGCCGCTGCGGCCTTGCGCTGCATGTCCATGCTGCCGTGAGCGGCGCCGCGGGCGATGCCCCGGGCGGCGAACACGTTCGGGATCATGCGGTACGTCGAACCGTTGCCGATACCGGTGGCCGCGAAGAGCACGAGGAAGCACCCGAGGAACACGGCGAAGTTGCGCAGCGGCAGCGTCCAGACGAGGGCGAGGGCGCCGAGGGCCATCACCGCGAAAGCGGCCACCGTGATGCGCGCACCGCCGAATCGGTCGGCGAGCCTGCCGCCGTAGGGCCGGGCGAGGGAGCCCACGAGCGCCCCCAAGAAGGCCAGCGTGATCGCGGCCTGTCCCACCTGGAAGGTCGCGAACTCGGGAAACTGGTCGGCGATCAGCTTGGGGAAGACGCTGGCGAATCCGATGAACGAACCGAAGGTGCCGATGTACAGCAGCGACATCAGCCAGAGGTGCGGCTCGCGCAGCGCCGCGGCCGAGCCCGCGACGTCGGCCTTGGCGTTGGAGAGGTTGTCCATGTAGCGCCACGCACCCCAGATCGCGATCAGGATGAGCGGGATCCACATCCAGCCCGCGAGGGAGATGTTCAGCGTGGCCCCGGCGCCGATGGTGACGGCGATCGGCACGGCGAACTGCGCCACCGAGGTGCCGAGGTTGCCGCCCGCCGCGTTCAACCCGAGGGCCCAGCCCTTCTCCTTCTGCGGGAAGAAGTAGGTGATGTTGGCCATGGAACTGGCGAAGTTGCCACCGCCGAAACCGGCCAGGGCCGCCACGAGCAGAAGGACGCCGAACGGGGTGTCGGGGTTGCCGACGACGATTCCCAGAAGCGTCGCCGGGATCAGCAGCAGCGCGGCCGACACGATGGTCCAGTTGCGGCCGCCGAACCGCGCCACCATGAAGGTGTAGGGGAAGCGCATCGTGGCACCCACGAGGCTCGGCAGCGAGATGAGCCAGAACGACTGCGAACTGGTCAGGTCGAAGCCCGCGGCGGGCATCATGACCACGACGATGCTCCACAGCTGCCAGACGATGAAGCCCAGGAACTCGGCGAAGATCGACCAGCCGAGGTTGCGTCGGGCGATGCCTCGACCCTCGCCCTGCCAGAAGTCGGTGTTCTCGGGGTCGTAGCCCTCGACCCAGCGCCCGGGGCGGCGGGTGAGGACGACGGGGGTGGTGCCTGAGGTGGTGCGGGCACCGGCATCGCTGTCGGCGGGTGCGGTCTGCACGGTCGTGGACATCAGGTCTCCTCGGGGGGAACGTGTGCTTCGACGTTACGGACGCCGTGTTTCGCGGCGCCTGCCGCGGGGGTTACCGCTGCGTCACTTCTCCGTCACGCAGCGACATCGGGCGCGGTTAGGCCGCCGTCACATGCTCGAAACATGAGCGGATGCCTAGACTCGATCCCGTGCGCATCGACATCGTGACGATCTTCCCGGCGTTCTTCGATGTGCTGGATGTCTCCCTCATCGGCAAGGCGCGGGATCGCGGGATCCTCGATCTCCGTGTGCACGACCTCCGTCAGTGGACCAGCGACCGCCACCGCACCGTCGATGACACGCCCTACGGCGGCGGCGCGGGCATGGTGATGAAGCCCGAGCCCTGGGGCGATGCGCTGGATGCGGCGCTGGGCCCCGATGCCCTGCTGCTGGTGCCGTCCCCGGCGGGCGAGGTGTTCACGCAGCGGATGGCCCGGGAGCTTGCGGGCGAGAAGCAGCTGGTCTTCGCGTGCGGTCGCTACGAGGGCATCGACCACCGTGTCATCGAGCACTACGCCGAGCGCGGGCGCGTGCGTCTGGTCAGCCTCGGCGACTACGTTCTCAACGGCGGCGAGGTCGCGGCGATGGCGGTCATCGAGGCGGTCTCGCGTCTGATCCCGGGCGTGGTGGGAAACCCGGAGAGCCTGGTCGAGGAATCGCACGAGGACGGCCTCCTGGAGTACCCGAGCTACACCAAGCCGGCGACCTGGCGAGGACACGAGGTGCCTCCGGTCCTGCTCAGCGGCAACCACGCCGCGATCGCCGCGTGGCGACGGGAGCAGAGCCTCGAGCGCACCCGCGCGCAGCGTCCCGATCTGCTGCCCTGACGGCGCTCGCGGTTCAGCCCGCGACGGGGGCGGCCGCGTGCAGCTGTGCGGCCGCGGCCCGGAAGCGCTCCACGATGAGCGCCGCGATGCGGACGTCGGGGGCAAGCGGGGCCGTCACGAGGTCGGCTCCTGCCCGCCCGATGACATCGGCGAAGTAGCCCGGTGCGAGAACGTAGCTGGCGGCGATGACGCGCTCGGCGCCCGCTCGCCGCGCGCTTTCGATCGCCGCGTCGATGCGCGGTTCGGCGCCCGCGGCGAAGCCGACGGTGATGGGCGCGAAGACGCACCGCGCGAGGCGGTCGGCCATCGCCTGCACGTCGACCGCGGCGGCGGGATCGCTCGAACCCGCCGCCGCGAGCACGATCGCGTCCCCGCCCTGCAGGTCGGCATCGCCGAGGCGCGATTCGAGCACCAGGGCCAGGAGGTCGTGCGGCCCCAGAGCGGGGGCGGCGATCGCACGGCCGGGGTGTGCGGCGACGGCCCGGGCGATGTCGACGCGGGTGTGGTAGCCCGTGGACAGGAGCACGGGCACCACGACCGCCGGCCCCCCGGTGACGGCGGAAGCGACCACCTCGTCGATGGCCGGTTCCTGGACATCGACGAAGGCCTCCTCGACCCGGACACCCGGAACGAGTGCGCGCACCTGGTCGAGCAACGTGCTGATCGCGTGGCGACCCTCCGGTGACCGCGTGCCGTGCGAACAGGCGATGAGCGTGGGCGTCACGGCTGTGCCTCCGCCTCGATGACGTTGAGGCGGTAGCCCCGCTTGACGACGGTCTTGATGAGGTCCGGGGCCGCGAGCGCCTCTCGGACGCGTGCGACGGCCATCTCCACGGCGTGGGTGTTCTCGCCCGAGCGCGGCAGGGCGCCCTGCAGGTTCGCGCGTGACACGACGCCCCCCGCCGCGGCGAACAGCGCGGCGAGCACATCGACTCCCGTGCGGGAGAGCGGGATGTGCCGACCATCGAGCATCGCGCCGGAGCTGCGCAGCTCGAGTCGTCCGGCGGTGGTGTCGAGCCCCGCGACGTGTCCGCCGCCGAAGTGCGTGACGACGGCCCGGACCAGGGATCCGAGCCGGCCGCGCTCGGCGACGAGGGGCGATACACCGGCATCGACCAGCGGTCCGGCCGTGATCGGTCCGACCGCGGCCATCAGCACCCGGCCCGCGGCCCACACGTCGCGGATGTCATCGAGGACGCCCTCGCGCCGCGCCGCACTGATCCATTCCTCGGCGCCGGGGGCGGAGGTGAAGAGCACGGCGTCGATCTCACCCGCGCCGGTGGCGATCACCGAGCGACGCACCGCCTCCGGGTCGGGCGGCGGACCCCAGCGGTAGACGGTCAAGCTGACGACATCCGCCCCGTGCCCCTCGAAGAGCTCGTCGAGTCCGTCCGCGCCGGACCCGTGATGCTGCACGGCGACACGGCGGCTCTCGACGCCTTCGGCGAGAAGGAACTCGCCGAGCTCGGCAGAGGTCTCGGACTCGGCGACCCAATCCGCGGTGAGGCCGGCCTGCTGGATCGCGCCCCGCGCCTTGGGTCCTCGGGCCACGATCTGCGCGCCCTCGAGCGCGCGGTGCAGATCATCGATCAGACCCGCCTCGTCAGCGGCCTCCATCCAGCCTCGGAATCCGACGCCCGTCGTGGCGACCACGATCTCGGGCGGCGCGTCGATCAGCTCCCGGGTGCGGGCGATCAGCGCCTCGTCGTCGATGTGCGGCACGATCGTCAGCGCCGGCGCGTGGCGCACCTGGGCGCCGTGACGCTCGAGCGCGGCGGCGAGCTCGCCCGAACGCCGGTCGACGGCGATGACGATCGTGCAGCCCTCGAGGGCCGCCGACAGGGTGGGGCGGGTCGGGGAGGTCACCGGGTCGCGCCCTCCGCCCACGCCCTGTCGGGCATCAGCAGATCGGCGCGAGCCACCTCGCCGACGACGATCACGGCGGGATTCTGCACCCCGGCCGCGGTCGCATCGGCGATCGCGCTCGCGAGTGTCGTGCGCGTGGTCCGCTGGTGGGGGGTGTGGCCGTTCTCGACGATCGCGACCGGGCGATCGGCAGGCACGCCCGCAGCCTGGGCGGCGTGGACGAGGCGGGGGAGCGCGGCCACTCCCATCAGCACCACGGTCGTGACCGTCTCGTCCGCGAGGGCGGCGAGGGTGCTGGCGCTGACCTCGGCCTGTCCGTTGACGATGTGCACGGATGCGGCGGTGCCGCGGTGGGTGATGGGGATGCCGGCCGCCTGCGGCACGGACACGACGCTCGTCAGCCCGGGCACGACCTCGACGGGGATGCCGGCGGCCAGGCACGCGGCGACCTCTTCGCCGCCGCGGCCGTAGACGAACGGGTCACCGCCCTTGAGGCGTACGACGCGCCTGCCCGCGCGCGCGTGCGCCACCAGCAGCGCATTGATCTCGTGCTGCGGCACCGGGTGGTGATTCGGGCGCTTGCCGACGTCGATCACCTCGACGTCGGCATCGAGTTCGGCGAGGACGTCGGTGGGACCGAGTCGGTCGGCGACGACGACGTCCGCCTCGGCGAGCAGTCGACGGCCGCGCACGGTCATCAGGTCGGTCGGGCCCGGCCCGCCGCCCACAAGATCGACACGACCGGCGGCACCCGCGCGCCGCCGCCGGAGCGGCAGTCGCCCCTCCCTCAGCAGGGCCCCGATCGTGTCGCGCAGGCGGGCGGCGCGGCGCGGGTCGACCCCCGTGTCGGACACGACGCCGACGACGACATCGCCCGAGCGCGCCTCCGCCGCCAGGCGCGCCGTGCCATGCGCGCCGTCCGAGGCGTTCACGCACAGGATGCGTCGCTGCTCGCAGGCCTCGGCGACCCGCGCGCCGATGCGGGGGTCACCCGTGGCGGTGTGGACGAGCCACGCACCCTCGACGTCGTCGACGCGGACAGGGCGCGGTATCCACTCGAGAGCACGCGCGTCGACCAGTTCGCGCACCTCCACGCTCAGCTGCGGCGCCACGATCCGCACCCGGGCGCCGTCCTCGAGCAGGCGCCGCAGCCGGCGCGCGGTGACCGCGCCCCCGCCGACCATGAGCACGTCGCGTCCGGCGAGCGAGATGCCGAGCATCGTGGTCATGTCAGCTCCTCGGATCGGACGTAGACGTCGTCGCCCTGCACCGCGACGGGCCAGACGGTGAGGGTGCGCGGCTCCTTGCCCTGCGTGTCGAGGCAGGAACCCGTGCGCAGATCGAACACCTGCTTGTACATCGGCGAGGCGACGGTGGGGGCGTCCTGCCTCGTCCCGACGATACCTCGGGAGATGACATGGGCCCCGCTGTAGGGGTCATAGTTCGACACAGCGTGCACACGGCCATCGTGCGTGAGGAAGAGGGCGATCTGCGCGCCGCCCAGGAGGGCGGCGCGCCCGCGCTCGGGTTCGAGATCGGCGAGCGGGCAGACGCGCACCCACGGCGCGCGCGGGTTCGCGGCGTCGGAATCCGTCTTCGTGTCGGCGATGGTCATCGGCGCACCTCCAGGGTGGTTCCGGCGATCAGGACCCGTGCGTCTTCGCGTTCGGCGGCGGACGCCGGGCGGGGCTGACCTCGCTCGGCCGTGTAGGCGAGCGAGGGATCGGGGGTCGTCGGCGCGTTCACGAAGGAGGCGAAGCGGCGCAGCTTCTGGGGATCCTCGAGGGTCGCTTTCCACTCGTCCTCGTAGTTCGCGACGTGGGTGGCCATGGCGGCGTCGAGGTCGGCGCAGATCCCCAGACTGTCATCGAAGATCACGGCGCGCAGTTCGTCGATGCCGCCCTCCAGATCCTCGAACCACGGTGCCGTGCGCTGGAGGCGGTCGGCGGTGAAGATGTAGTACATCAGGAAACGGTCGATGGCCCTCAGCAGTGCCTCGTCGTCGAGGCCCTCGGCCAGCAGCACGGCGTGGCGGGGCGTGAAGCCCCCGTTGCCCCCGACGTACATGTTCCAGCCCGCCTCGGTCGCGATGACCCCGACGTCCTTGCCCCGTGCCTCGGCGCACTCGCGTGCGCACCCCGAGACGCCGAGCTTGATCTTGTGCGGCGAGCGCAGACCGCGATAGCGCAGCTCGAGCTGCACGGCCATGCCGACCGAGTCCTGCACGCCGTAACGACACCAGGTCGAGCCCACACACGACTTCACCGTGCGCAGGGACTTGCCGTAGGCGTGCCCGGATTCGAAGCCGGCGTCGACGAGACGCTTCCAGATGTCGGGCAGCTGCTCGAGCCGTGCACCGAACATGTCGATGCGCTGTCCGCCCGTGATCTTCGTGTAGAGCCCGAAGTCCTTGGCGACCTGCCCGATCACGAGCAGACCCTCCGGCGTGATCTCGCCCCCCGCGATGCGCGGCACGACGGAGTAGCTGCCGTCTTTCTGCAGGTTCGCCATCACGTGGTCGTTGGTGTCCTGCAGGGTCGCATTCTCGCCGTCCAGCACATGCCCGCCGACGAGGGTGGAGAGGATGCTGGCGAGCGCGGGCTTGCAGATGTCGCAACCGCGTCCTGTGCCGAAGCGCTCGATGACGGCGCTGAAGGTGCGAAGACCCGACACGCGCACCGCGTCGAAGAGCTGACGGCGCGAGAGATCGAAGTGCTCGCACAGCGCGCTGCTGAGGCTCGCGCCGGATTTCGTCAGCTCGGTGCCGACGAGCTTCTTGATCATCGTGACGCAGGAGCCGCACGCAGCCCCCGCCTTCGTGCAGGACTTCACCGCGGCGACGTCGGCGCAGCCTTCCTCGTGCACGGCGTGCCGGATGGTTCCGGCCGTCACCGAGTTGCACGAGCAGACCAGTGCGGTGTCGGGCAGGTCTCCGCTGGGTGCGGCGACGCCCCCTTCCGGCATGAGGTATGCCGCGGGATCGCCCCCGAGCGCCCCGCCCACGAGGGGACGCAGCGATCCGTAGGCGGAGGCGTCGCCGACGAGGATGCCGCCGAGCAGAGTCTTGGCGTCGTCCGAGAGGACGAGCTTCTTGTACACGCCCGCGACCGGGTCGGCGTACACGACGTCCAGAGCACCGGGTGTGGTGGCGAACGCGTCGCCGAAGCTGGCCACGTCGACGCCGCTGAGCTTGAGCTTGGTCGAGAGGTCGTAGCCGGGGAAGGAGGCGTCGGCGCCGCGCAGGCGCGTCGCGGCGACCTCGGCCATCGCGTAGCCCGGGGCGACGAGGCCCACGCACAGGCCGTCGAAGTTGGCCACCTCGCCGATCGCGAGGATGCGGTCATCGCTTGTGCGGCATTCGGCGTCGATGAGTACGCCGCCGCGTTCGTGCACGGCCAGCCCCGCGGAACGGGCGAGCTCGTCGCGGGGGCGCACTCCGACGGTGAAGACGACGACGTCCGTGCGCTCCCACGTGCCGTCGCGGAACTCCAGCCCCCTCACGCGGCCCTCGCGATCCGGATCCAGGCGCGTGGTGATCGCGCCGGTCCTGACCCGGATGCCGCGTCCCTCGATCAGCCGGGAGAGCGCCGCGCCCGCGGGCTGGTCGAGCTGGGCGGACATCAGCCGGTCGGAGGACTGCACGACCGTGCTCTCGACCTCCAGGCTCTGCAGGGCCCCCGCGGCCTCGAGGCCCAGCAGGCCACCGCCGATCACCGTGCCGGTCAGGGGGCGACCCAACTGCGCCCGGCGCGCTTCGACGAATCCACGCAGCGCCTCGACGTCGTCGAGCGTGCGATAGACGAAGCATCCCTCCAGCCCGAAGCCGTCCACCGCGAGTCGCGCCGCGTACGATCCCGTCGCCAGGACGAGACGGTCGTAGCCGATCCGCTCGCCGGCGGCCGTCGTCACGGCACGGGCATCTCGATCGATCGCCGTCACCGCCGTGCCACGGACGAACCGCACACGCTCATCGTCGAGGACCGCGCGGTCGAGGGTGAGGTCATCGGCATCGGCGCCGGCGAAATAGCCGGTCAGCCCGACGCGGTCGTAGGGATGCCGGGACTCCTCGCCGATGACGGTGACACGCCAGCCGGCGTCGCCGCCGGAGAGCAGGCTTTCGACGAAACGGTGGGCCACCATGCCCGCCCCCACCACGACGATGTGCGGCGTGGAGTCCGGGTGGAGCATGCGGCCACCGTATCCGGGTGATGTTGCCGCGGCATTCGTTCCGTGTTTCGATCCGTCGACTTCGGGCGTCGACCGGCCGGCCGGGGTGCGGTCTGCGTTCGAGGTCATGCCAGAGAGGCTAGGAACACGGTGTTTCCGGCGACCCGTTCGTTCCGTTACCCGGAGCGAACGTTTCCCTCACGTGCGGCGGGAGGGCATTGTGAGATGTCCGCGGGAGCGGTCTCAGAGAGCGCGGATGCCGTCGGAGACGAGCACGACGCCGAAGACGATCAGCAGCAGCGCCATGATGACCGCGTTATGGCGGGTGAGGAAGCGCCGCACCTCGGCCAGCGTGCGTGCGGAGGACGCGGGCGCGAGCAGGGTCCAGACGACGAGACCGCCCACCCCGAGCGTCGCGACGATCGCATAACCCGCCAGCAGAGCCCATACCGCGCCCGCTTCCGAGGAGCCCGTGCCGATGGTGAGACCGGCGGCCAGGCCCAGGAGTGCGTTCTTCGGGTTGGCGCCGGAGAGCAGCAGCCCGAGCACCGCGGCGCGCGGGGGTGTCGCGGTCTCCAGCCCCGACATCCACCCGGGAAGGACGCCGCCGCCCGTGCGCGCAGAGCGGATCTTCCGCACGGCGAGGGCGAGCAGCACGAGGCCGAACACGATCTTGGCCCACGCCACGATCGGACGCGTCGTCGTGGAGTCCGCCGCCGAGAGCACACCGGCCGCCGCGACACCGACGGCGACCACGGCCAGGGTTCCGCCGAACCAGGCCACGGCGAACCACGCGCCGGACGCCCGTCGGCCGGACATCAGCAGCAGGACGGCCGCGATGAGGGGGATGGGGCTCAGGCCTGCCGCGAGCGCGAGGGGCAGGATCTCGCCGATCACGGCGTTCATATCGCGATCCTGGCATGCGGCCGGGCTGCCGCGCGCCGCATTTCGTTACACCCTGTTCATGTCGAAGGTCCCCCCAGGCGACAGAATCGACTCATCCCGAGCGTCGGGGGTCGAAAGGACACGCATGCGCCGCGCGAAGATCGTCGCCACTCTCGGACCCGCGTCCTCCTCGTATGAGACCATCGAGGCGCTCGTGCGCGCAGGCATGGATGTCGCGCGCCTGAACCTCAGCCACGGAAGTCACGCCGTCCACGAGAGCGTCTACGCGCACGTGCGGCGCGCAAGCGATTCCACGGGACGTGCGGTCGGCGTGCTCGTCGATCTGCAGGGCCCCAAGATCCGGCTCGGGCGTTTCGCCGACGGTCCCCATCTTCTCGCCGCGGGCGACCGCTTCACGATCACGACGGAGGACGTGGTGGGCACGAGGGAGATCGCGGGCACGACGTTCTCGGAGCTGGCCCGCGACGTCGCGGCCGGCGACACGATCCTCATCGATGACGGCAAGGTGCGTCTGCGCGCGCTCGAGAGCGACGGCGTGCGGGTCATCACCGAGGTCGTCGTCGGGGGAACGGTGTCGAACAACAAGGGCATCAACCTGCCGGGGGTGGCCGTCAAGGTCCCCGCCCTCAGCGCGAAGGACGAGGAGGACCTGCGATGGGCGCTCGCCCTCGGTGCGGATCTGATCGCGCTCTCGTTCGTGCGCTCGCCGAAGGACGTCATCCCCGTGCACCGGATCATGGCGGAGGAGGGCCGCCGCGTTCCCGTGATCGCGAAGATCGAGAAGCCCGAGGCCGTCGCGGCGCTGCACGAGATCGTCGACGCCTTCGACGGGGTCATGGTCGCGCGCGGCGACCTGGGCGTCGAACTGCCGCTCGAGCAGGTGCCGATCGTGCAGAAGCGCGCCGTCCAGGACGCGCGGCGATGGGCGAAGCCGGTGATCGTGGCGACGCAGATGCTCGAGTCGATGATCGAGAACCCCGTGCCCACACGGGCCGAGACCTCGGATGTGGCCAATGCCGTGCTCGACGGCGCCGACGCGGTCATGCTCTCGGGCGAGACCGGCGTGGGTGCGCACCCCGTGACGGTCGTCGAGACGATGGCGCGGATCATCGCCTCGACCGAGGAGCATGGGCTCGAACGTGTGCCTCCGCTCGGCACCAAGCCCCGCACGCAAGGCGGGGCGATGACCCTTGCGGCCGCCGAGATCGCCGACTTCGTCGGCGCGCGCTATGTCTGCGTGTTCAGCCAGTCGGGGGATTCTGCCCGACGCATGGCTCGGCTGCGGCATCCGGTCCCGATCCTCGCCTTCACCGATCTGGCGGGCACCCGCTCGCGGCTCGCCCTGAGCTGGGGCGTCGAGACGTTCCTCGTGCCGCGCGCGGTCAACACGGACGAGCTGATGCGCATCATCGACGATGTGCTGATCGGCGGCGGGCGGGCGGGCGAGGGCGACACCGTCATCATGACCGCCGGGGCGCCCCCGGGCATCGCGGGATCGACGAACAACGTGCGGGTGCACCGCATCGGCGACGGCCGGGCGCTGCCGGCCGTCGCGGGATGAGCGGGCTCAGGCGACGCCGAGCCAGGAACGATCGGTCAGGACGAGAGGGCCCTCCTCGGTGATGGCGATCGTGTGCTCGGAATGAGCTCCGCGCGACCCGTCGGCGCTGCGCAGCGTCCACCCGTCGGCGTCGGTGATGAGACGGTCGGTGCTCGCGAGGAACCACGGCTCGAGCGCCAGCACCAGCCCCGCCCGAAGCGGATAGCCGCGGCCGGCCTTGCCGTCGTTGGGCACGTGCGGGTCGCCGTGCATCTCGCGTCCCACCCCGTGGCCGCCGAAGTCGGTGTTGATCGAATACCCCGCCCCGCGCGCGATCTCAGCGACGGCGGCCGAGATGTCGCCGATGCGGTTGCCGGCGACGGCGGCGCCGATTGCGGCATCCAGCGCTTTCTCGGTGGTTTCGATCAGGCGCAGGTCCTCGTCGCGCGGGGTCCCGACGACGAAGGACACGGCCGAGTCCGCGACCCAGCCATCGATCGAGACGGCGAAATCGAGCGAGACGAGATCTCCGTCGCGCAGCGTGTAGTCGAAGGGCAGCCCGTGCAGCACCGCGTCGTTGACCGAGGTGCAGAGGACCTTGCCGAACGGGCTCGCCCCGAAGGAGGGGTGGTAGTCGATGTAACAGGATGTCGCACCGGCCTTGCGGATGAGCTCATGCGCGCGGCGATCTATGTCGAGCAGATTGGTGCCCACGCGCGTCTCGTCGCGCAGCGTCGCCAACGTCTCGGCGACGAATCGGCCCGCCGGTCGCATCTGCTCGATCTCGGCCGGGGTGCGCAGTTCGATCATTCTGTTCCTTTCGCCCGCTCCATTGTGTCCGATCGCGGCGGGCGCCCCTGGGAGGTCGCCGGGCAACGCGGGCGCCGGGTCCGGCGCGGACCGACCCGGCGTAGGCTCGCACCATGTGGTTGCGCCGGGCTTTCTTCGGGTGGCTGATCCCCGCCGCCTTCCTGCTTCCCCTCTGGCTGCTGGTCGGGTGGGGCGTCTTCCAGGCCGGTGCCTGGGTGTTCTTGTGGGTGCTCTTCATCGCCGTCCCCTCCGTGCTGATCGGTCAGCTGGTCCTGGCGATGCTGGTGCGTGCCCGTCCCACCGTCCGGGCGGAGCGGGCCGTGTCCTGGGCGGATGTCGCAGGCTTCACCCTGTGGCACGGCCTGACGATCGCCGTGGGCTTCTACGACGGTGCGTGGTTCGTGCCCGTGCTCGTCGGTGCGATCCTCACGGGGCTCGCCCTGTTCTGGCTGAGCCTTTGGCAGCTGTGGAATGAGGCCCGGGCCGGCGGCTCCAGGGTCATGCTCCGCTATGCCACGGTGGGCGATGCCCAGGCGTCTGCGCCCCAGACGGCGGCACCCGATGTGTTCATCGTCACGGAGCAGGCCGACCGGCCCGGGGGCGCCGCCCGCTGAGCCGCTGCGCGGTTTGTCCGGCTCCGGCATCCATGGCAGAATGGGCCCTTGTGCCGTCACCGGCTCTGCCTCAGGGGAGCCCGCGGATCGTCAGATCCCGCAGAGCACAACGAATTCTCACCCACCTTCATCCGCGGTCGACCTGTGGCGGCCGCAGAGAGAGACGATCATGCAGATCCTCGACGCCGTCGACGCGGCCTCGCTCCGTTCCGACATCCCCGACTTCGCCCCCGGCGACACCGTCAAGGTGCACGTCAACATCACCGAGGGCAACCGCTCCCGCATCCAGGTGTTCCAGGGCTTCGTGCTCGGCCGCTCGGGCGATGGCGTGCGCGAGACCTTCACGGTGCGCAAGATCAGCTTCCAGGTGGGCGTCGAGCGCACCTTCCCCGTGCACAGCCCGATCATCGACCACATCGAGGTCGTCACCCGCGGCGATGTGCGCCGCGCGAAGCTGTACTACATGCGTGCGCTGCGCGGCAAGAAGGCCAAGATCAAGGAGAAGCGCGACCGCTGATCGCGCTCTTGGCGAAGACCCCGTGGCACCGGATGCCCGGGGTCTTCGTTTTTTTGCCCGGGTGGCACGGGGTCCGCCCCGGTCGCGATGTGCGACGCTTGGAGAGCGGCGCATGCGCATCCGGAGCCGTGAAGGATCGAGACCGTGAGCACCGCCGTGACTGAGACCCAAGACCCGCCGCCGACCCGCAGCAGGCGCCGAAGCGCGCTCGCGCTCGCGCGCGATGTGGTGATCATCGTGCTCATCGCGGTCCTGGTGTCGTTTCTTGTCAAGACGTTCCTCGTCCGCTCGTTCTACATCCCCTCGGGTTCGATGGAGAACACGCTGCTCATCAACGACCGCATCCTCGTCGATGAGATCACCCCACGCTTCGGCGGCTACGAGCGCGGCGACGTCGTCGTGTTCCGTGACCCGGGCGGCTGGCTCGCCCCCACTCCGGAGCCGGACCGGCCGCCGGTGCTCGAGGCATGGGAGTGGGCGCTCTCGCTCGTGGGGCTCGCCGCACCCGACAGCGACGACCACCTCATCAAACGCATCGTGGGCCTGCCGGGCGATCACGTCGTCTGCTGCAACGCCCTCGGGCAGATCACCGTCAACGGGGTGCCGATCGACGAGTCCTCCTATCTGGTGATGCCCGTCGGCGAGACCGCGGCGTCGGCCGACGCCTTCGACGTCGTTGTGCCGGAGGACAGCCTGTGGGTGCTGGGCGACAACCGCTACCGGTCGAAGGACTCCCGCTACAACCAGGACCAACCGGGTCGAGGCTTCGTGCCGATCGACAACGTCGTCGGCCGGGCGTTCCTGATCACCTACCCGTTCGATCGGCTCGGCGGCATCGACTTCCACCACGACGTCTTCGCGGGCGTCCCCGAGGCGGCGGAGGCCGACGCCCCGTGAGCGTCACCGAGCCGCGTCTGACCCTGGAGCGTCGTCTGCTCCGGGAGGTGCCGCTCGTGATCGCCTGCGACGAGGTCGGCCGCGGCGCCCTCGCCGGCCCCGTCGCCGTCGGGGCGACGGCGATCGACGCTCCGAGGGCGCGCAAACGCGTCCCGGCGGGCCTGCGCGATTCCAAGCTCGTGCCCGAAGCCCGGCGTCCGGATGTCGCCCTTCGAGCGGGCTCGTGGGTTCTGGCCAGCGGGGTCGGGTGGGCGAGTGCCGCAGAGATCGACGACGTCGGCATCATGCGCGCGCTGGGCTTGGCGGCCGTGCGGGCACTCGCCGACCTCGAGGCACACGGAATCGAGATCGGCGAAGCGATCGTGATCCTCGACGGCAACCACGACTACATCACCGCCGCCGGGGCGACGGGGCTGACGGTGCGTCCGGTCGTCAAGGCCGACCGTGACTGCGCCAGCGCGGCGGCCGCCTCGGTGATCGCCAAGGTCGCCCGGGACACGCTCATGATCGGCCTGCACGACGATGCGCCGGAGTACGGATGGGCCCGCAACAAGGGGTATGCGAGCCTCGATCACCGCACCGCCATCCGCGAACACGGCCTCAGCCCGCATCACCGGGCTTCCTGGGCCATCGAGCCGGCGACGCTGTTCTGAGCCCGCCGAGTGCTGGTCGCCCGCCGAGTGGGCGGTCGCCGCCGCGTCCCTCACTACACTGGAGGAACCATGGATGACGATGTCTTCGAGGACTACGACCGCGAGCTGGAGCTGGCTCTCTTCCGCGAATATCGCGACGTCGTCTCGCAGTTCCAGTACGTGATCGAGACCGAGCGCCGCTTCTACCTCGCCAACGAGGTCAATGTCGTGCGCCGCGACACCGAGCACGACTTCTACTTCGAGATCACGATGTCCGACGTCTGGGTCTGGGACATCTATCGCGCCGACCGCTTCGTTAAGGCGGTACGCGTGCTGACCTTCAAGGACGTCAACATCGAGGAGCTCTCGCGCCGCGACTTCGAGTTGCCGCAGGAGCTCTCGCTCGACGGCGAGTAGCCCCCTCCTCCCCAGGCGGCACGGTGCCGGGCTCGTCCCCGGATCCGCGCCCTCTGCCCCGCCTCCGTCGCCGCGGCCGTGAGGCTGATCCCGTCGCGCCTGCACCGGGCGCGGGGGAGAGGGCGACGTGGCGGAGAAGGACGAGCGCGGGCGCGCGGGCGAGGATCGGGCGGTCGGGCATCTCGAACGGGCCGGCTTCTGCATCCTCGAACGCAACTGGCGGTGCCCTCAGGGAGAGATCGACATCATCGCGGAGCGCGCCGACGCGCTGGCCTTCGTCGAGGTCAAGACCCGCTCAGGTCTCGGCTACGGCCATCCGTTCGAGGCGATCACCCGCCGGAAGCTCCTGCGGATGCATCGCCTGGCAGTGGCGTGGGTCATCGCTCATCCCGACGCGGCGTGGGGACGTAGCATCCGCCTCGACGCGATCGCCATCACGGGACGCGACCTCGCGACCGCGTCGATAGAACACCTCCAGGGGCTGCGGTGAACGTCGCGCGGACCTGGGGTGTCGCCCTCACGGGGCTCGAGGGCTCGATCGTCGAGATCGAAGCCGATCTGTCGAATCAGCTGCCGGAGCTGCGCCTGATCGGGCTGCCGGACAAGGCGCTCGGCGAGGCGCAGCTGCGGGTGCGGAACGCGACCGCCAACAGCGGGATGCCGCTGCCGAACCGTCGGCTGACGGTCAATCTCTCGCCGGCGAGCCTGCCCAAGCAGGGCTCGGGGTTCGACGTCGCGATCGCGATCGCCTCGCTGGCGACCGCGGGCGGCTTCGACCTCGCGTCGCTCGCGCGCACGGTGCACCTCGGCGAGCTGGGACTGGATGGGCGTCTGCGCCCCGTTCCCGGCGTGCTGCCCGCGGTACTCGCCGCGGCACGTGCCGGTATGACAAGGGTCGTGGTGCCGCACGCGAACGGCGACGAGGCGCGACTCGTCGACGGGATCACGGTGCTGGCGGCCGCCACTCTGGGCGATGTCGCGCGCTGGCACGGGTGCGATGCGCCACACATCGATCTGCCCCCTGTGCCCTCGGGCGTGATGACCGCGCGTCCCGCCTCGCCCCCGGAGCTTGCCGACGTGATCGGCCAGCGCGAGGCCGTCGATGCACTGATCGCCGCGGCGGCGGGCGGCCATCACGTGCTGATGTCCGGCCCGCCCGGTGCGGGCAAGACGATGCTGGCCCAGCGGCTGCCCGGCATCCTCCCGCCCCTCGACGAGGCGGCGGCGCTCGAGGTGGCGGCGGTGCGCTCGCTCGCGGGCGAGGTCGTCGTGGCGCTGGATCGCACGCCTCCCCTCGAGGCTCCGCATCACAGCGCCTCGATGGTCGCGCTCGTGGGTGGCGGCTCGAAGATCGTGCGCCCCGGGGCGATCGCGCGCGCGACGGGCGGCGTCCTCTTTCTCGACGAGGCGGGGGAGTTCGCCGGCAACGTGCTCGACGCGCTGCGGCAGCCGCTGGAGACCGGCAGCATCACCATCCACCGCGCCGGCGTCCAGGCGACGTTTCCCGCGCGGTTTCAGCTCGTGGCCGCGACGAATCCCTGTCCGTGCGGCAACCACGGGGTGCGCGGAGGCGAGTGCACCTGCCCTCCGCAGGCGATCCGCCGCTACCTCGGTCGGCTGTCGGGCCCGCTGCGCGACCGCATCGACATCGAGCTGCACGTCGAGAGGGTCGGCGCGGTCGCGGCGGCGGCGACGACGGCATCCGTCACGACCGCTCAGGCGCGTCGGCGTGTGCGCGATGCGCGAGAGCGCGCCGAACATCGACTTCGCGAAACGCCCTGGAGCGTGAACGCCCACGTCCCGGGTACCTGGCTGCGGCAGGGTCCGTGTGCGGTGCCGCCTGCCGTCCGCCGCCCCCTCGATACGGCGCTGCAGCGCGGGGCGTTGACGTTGCGAGGCTACGACCGCATCCTGCGGGTCGCGTGGACGCTCGCCGATCTGGGCGGACGGGCGGCGCCCGACGGCCAGGACATCGGCCGCGCGCTGTACATGAAGAAGGGGACGGCAGCATGAGCGTGACAGACCTGGATCCCTGGCTCGATTCGGGTGCCGATGACTTGCGGCAGCGCCTGGGGCCGCTGCGAGGGACCGATGACGATGACGAGCGGGTCGCGGACGCGGCCGCCCGCGCGATCTGGAGCGTGCTGACAGAGCCCGGCGACGGTGTTGCCGGCAGTCTCATCGCCGCCCATGGCGCGACCGAAGCGCTGCGGGCACTTCGACGCATGACGCCGACGTCGGCCGTGGATCCGCAGCTGAGCAAGGGGATGGCGCGGTGGGTGCCGCGGATGACGGAGGACGCGATCGAGGCGGCGGTGCGCGTCGCGCGACGAACGGGAATGAGAATCGTCGTTCCGGGCGATGAGGACTGGCCGGCCGGACTGGACGACCTCGGAGCGCACGCGCCGCACGCGCTCTGGGTTCGGGGCCCCGGCCTCCGCGAGCTCGACGGCGCGGCCGGAGTCTCCGTCATCGGGGCGCGGGCGGCGACCGCTTACGGAGAGCGGGTTGCGGTCGACATCTGCGCAGAACTCGCTGCACGCGGACTCATCGTGGTCTCGGGAGCCGCGTACGGCATCGACGGTGCCGCCCACAGGGCCGCCCTCCACGCCGGTGGCACGACGATCGGTGTGCTCGCGGGCGGCGCCGACCGCGCCTACCCCACGGGTCACTCGCAGCTGCTGACGGGTGTCATCGAGCGCGGTGCGGTCATCGCCGAGGTGGCGCCCGGAACCGCGCCGTCGAAATGGCGGTTTTTGCAGCGAAACCGGCTGATCGCCGCGATCTCGCAGGCGACGATCGTCGTCGAGGCGGGATTCCGCAGCGGATCCCTGAACACGGCCGGACATGCCGCGACACTCGGTCGTCCCCTGGGAGCGGTGCCCGGACCCGTCAGTTCCGCGGCCTCCGCGGGCTGTCATCGGCTGCTGCGCGAATACGACGCCATCTGCATCCGACACGCAGACGATGTGCTCGAGCTCCTCGGGCGGCCCACGCGCGATCCCGCGCACGATGCGGGCACCGGCGGGGACGCGACCACGGCGCTGCACGCTGCTCGCGCGGGGCGCGCGACCGACGACGCTACGCGGGTACTCGATGCATTGAGCGCCCGAGCCACGCGTTCGACGCAGGATCTGGCGCGCCGAGCCGGCCTCGATGCGGCTGATGTCGAGCCTCTTCTGGGCCTCCTCGCGCTCGAGGGGCTGGCGGTGTCGGCCGACGGAGGATGGCGCCGCGCCGGCGGGCGGTCCGCCGAGTCCATGCGCGGATGATCGTGCGGCGTGCCGCGAGGCGTGGGTCCGGTACGGCGCGCATGCTGGAGGCATGCAGTGGGACGCCGCCATCGATGCGTACGCCGCACACCTGACCGACGTGCGCCGGCTCGCCCCGGCGACCGTGCGCGCGTACCGGGGCGATCTTCGAGATCTCGCACGGATGGCGGAGCGGGGCGGGGCGCTCGGACCGGCCGACGCCGACCTCGAGGTGCTGCGGGAGTGGCTGTGGCGTGCCACGCAACGCGGGGACGCGCGCTCGACCCTCGCGCGACGCACCGCATCGGCACGCGCCTTCTTCGGGTGGGCTCGGGAGCGCGGCCTGATCGGGACGGATCCGACACCGCGTCTGGTCGCGCCGCGCCGTGCGCGTACGCTGCCCGCTGTGGCGACCGCCGATGGCCTGCGCGCGGCACTCGATGATCTGAAGGCAGACGCTGCCGGCGCCGATCCGATCACGCTGCGCGATCACGCGATGCTCGAGATGCTGTACGGATCGGCCATCCGCGTCTCGGAACTGACGGGGCTCGACATCGACGACCTCGATCGGGCTCGTCGTACGACGCTGGTGCGGGGAAAAGGATCCAAGGAACGGATGGTCCCCTTCGGTGTTCCTGCCGAGGAGGCGGTGAACGCCTATCTGTCCGAATCCCGTCCGGCTCTCCTCGCCCGCGGCGGCGGAGCTTCGGTCGGGGGTGCCCTCTTCCTGGGCGCCCGAGGAGCACGGATCACCCCACGCGCGGTCTACACCGTCGTCGCCGCGAGGATCGCGCCCGTGCTGGGAGTCGCGACCGTCGGCCCCCACGCCCTCCGTCACTCCGCCGCGACGCATCTTCTGGACGGGGGAGCGGATCTGCGCAGCGTGCAGGAGATGCTGGGGCACGCGAGCCTGGGCACGACCCAGATCTACACACACGTCTCGACCGAACGCCTCACGGCCGCCTACCGACTCGCCCACCCACGGGCCTGAGCGCGCGCCTCGGATCACCCGAGCGGCAGCAGCACGGCCCGCGGAACGCCGCCGAGCAGGAGGAGCGGATCGACGTACGCGCCGTGTACGCGGGCCCCCAGATGCAGCGCACCCGGTTCGGAGTGGCCCCCGGCATCCACGTCTCCGATGACATCCCCTCGCTGCACGGGTGCGCCCGCCGTCACAGCCCACGCGACGGGTTCGAGCGTCGAGACGAGTCCGTCGCCGTGATCGATCGTCACGACGCCGCGGTCGACGACGCGACCCGCGAAGGCGACGAGCCCGTCGGCGGGCGCACGCACGGCGGTACCGTGCAGCGGTCGGATGTCGATTCCCCGATGGCCGGGGGCGTACTCGTGCGCGGGAGCCGCGTAGGCGGAAACAACACGAAACGGCGCGGCGAGGGGCCACGACCACCGCGGCGCCGCGGACGATGCCTCGGATCGCTCAGCGCCCGCGGCAGGGGGCGCGGCGGAGTGCGCGATCAGGAGCACGGAAGTCAACACGAAAGCGGCGAGGCTCGCACGAGCCGACGAAGACAGCATATGGACATCGTCCGACCCCGCGCGTCGCGTCCGAGCGCGTCGGGGACGCGCGGGGGATTCGACTCCGCGCGTCCGGTCGGGGGAGGGATCGGCGGTCGGGGTCCGGCTGATACACTGATGGAGCACCCCGGTTTCGGGGTGACTTCGCGTGCCCAGAGCGGCTTGCACGATCTCCGGATCTCGCAGCCGCGGCATCCACTCCCACCGGTCCCGTCTCGATAGAGGCGGGCGGGCGTGCGCCGGGCACCAGGATCGCCCTCCGCAGGAGCGGCGCAGAACCGCAAACGGCGCATCGCGCCAGACAAGGAGAACGGCCATGGCCGTCGTCACCATTCGCCAGCTGCTCGACTCGGGCGTGCACTTCGGACACCAGACGCGTCGTTGGAACCCGAAGGTCAAGCGCTTCATCCTCACCGAGCGCAGCGGCATCCACATCATCGACCTCCAGCAGTCGCTGTCGTACATCGACAAGGCGTACGAGTTCGTCAAGGAGACCGTCGCCCACGGCGGCACCATCCTCTTCGTGGGTACGAAGAAGCAGGCACAGGGAGTCATCGCCGAGCAGGCGACCCGCGTCGGCCAGCCCTACGTCAACCAGCGCTGGCTCGGCGGTCTCCTCACCAACTTCCAGACGGTGAGCAAGCGCCTCGCCCGCATGAAGGAGCTCGAGGAGCTCGACTACGACAACCCGGCGGACAGCGGCTTCACCAAGAAGGAACTGCTGATCAAGAAGCGCGAGCTCGACAAGCTGCACAAGTCGCTCGGCGGTATCCGCAACCTCACCAAGACGCCCTCGGCGATCTGGGTCGTCGACGCCAAGCGCGAGCACCTCGCCGTCGACGAGGCCAAGAAGCTGGGCATTCCGGTGATCGGCATCCTCGACACCAACGCCGACCCCGACGAGTTCCAGTTCCCGATCCCCGGCAACGACGACGCGATCCGTTCGGTGAGCCTGCTCACCCGCATCGTGGCCGACGCCGCGGCGGAGGGTCTCATTCAGCGTCACCAGCCCGCCGGCGAGTCCGAGCCCGCCGAGCCGCTGGCTGAGTGGGAGCGCGAGCTGCTGCAGCAGGCCGAAGTCACCACCGACGCCGCGGAGGTCGCCACCGAGGCCACCGAGACGCCCGCCGACGACGCCGGTGCCGAGGCGCACGACGAGGCCATCGCGGCCGAGGCCACCGAAGAGCCCGCGGCCGAGGCGCCTGTCGCCGACGAAGCCCCGGCCGACGAGGCTCCTGCGGCCGACGAGCCTGCCGCCGAGGCCAAGTAGCACCTCGCCGGCAGGAGCCGGCGTCCGAGTCCACACCAGAACCACCAGAAGGAGAGCCACGACCCATGGCAAACTTCACGATCGCCGACATCAAGGCGCTGCGCGAGCAGCTCGGGACCGGCATGGTCGACACCAAGAAGGCGCTCGAAGAGGCTGACGGTGACGTCGAGAAGGCCGTCGAGATCCTGCGTCTGAAGGGCGCGAAGGGCAACGCCAAGCGCGCCGACCGCTCCACCAGCGAGGGGCTCGTCGTCGCCCGCGAGGTCGACGGAAGGGTGACGCTCGTCGAGCTCGCCTGTGAGACCGACTTCGTCGCCAAGAACGACCGCTTCATCGCGCTTGCAGACAAGGTCGCCGACGCAGCGGCCGCAGCGGGAGCGGACTCGGCCGAGGCGGCGCTCGAGGCGGCGGCCGGTGCCGGTACCGTCGCACAGCTCATCTCGGACGAGGCGGCCATCATCGGCGAGAAGGTCGAGCTGCGTCGCGTGCGTACGCTCTCGGGCGACTCGTTCGAGATCTACCTGCACAAGACGAGCAAGGATCTGCCTCCGCAGATCGGCGTGGTCGTGGCGTACACCGGTTCGGACGCGGAGACGGCGCGCAGCATCGCCCAGCACATCTCCTTCGCCAACCCGAGCTACCTCGACCGCACCCAGGTGCCCGAGGCCGATGTCGAGAAGGAGCGCGAGATCGTCACCGAGATCTCGCGCAACGAGGGCAAGCCCGAGGCGGCTCTGCCCAAGATCGTCGAGGGCCGCGTGAACGCGTTCTTCAAGCAGGTCGCCCTGCTCGATCAGGACTATGCCAAGGACAACAAGCTGTCCGTGGCGAAGGTCGCCCAGGACGCGGGTATCGAGGTCACCGACTTCGCCCGCTTCAAGGTCGGCGCTTAGTCGTTGAAAAGGCCCGCATCGCATCACGCGGTGCGGGCCTTTTTTCTGCCCGCGGGGGCCTTCAGTACATTGGGACAGGACGAGAGGAACACACGTGATGGATGAGGCGACCGGGCGACGGCGGGTTCTGCTGAAACTCTCCGGAGAGGCGTTCGGAGCGGGTGCCCTGGGGGTCAACCCCGATGTTGTGAGTCAGATGGCGCGGGAGATCGCCGCCGCAGTGGACCGCGTCGAGATCGCGGTCGTCGTCGGCGGAGGCAACTTCTTCCGCGGGGCGGAACTGAGCCAGCGCGGCATGGACCGCGGGCGCGCCGATTACATGGGCATGCTCGGCACCGTCATGAACGCGCTCGCCCTGCAGGACTTCCTCGAGCAGGCCGGTGCCGCGACGCGGGTGCAGTCCGCCATCTCGATGACGCAGGTCGCCGAGCCCTACATCCCGCGTCGCGCGGAACGGCACATGGAGAAGGGACGTGTCGTGATCTTCGGCGCGGGTGCCGGTCTGCCCTACTTCTCGACCGACACGGTCGCCGCCCAGCGCGCGCTCGAGATCAAGGCCAGTGAGGTCCTCGTCGCCAAGAACGGTGTCGACGGCGTCTACACGGCCGACCCGCGCCGCGATGCCACCGCGACCCGACTCGACCGCTTGACGTACGCGGACGCCCTGCAGCGTGGCCTCAAAGTGGTCGATTCGACCGCCTTCAGCCTGTGCATGGACAACAGCATGGACATGCGCGTGTTCGGCATGGAGCCCGCGGGGAATGTGACCCGGGCGCTGCTGGGCGAGGCGATCGGCACGCTGGTCACGGCGTGAGCGGCCGCCCGCCGATAGACTTGACAGACGCTCTACGACCGAAGGAGACACCGTGATCGCGGACGTCCTGGCGGATGCCGCCACCCGTATGGATCGAGCGGTCGAGGCCGCGAAAGACGACTTCGCCACCGTACGGACCGGCCGCGCAAACCCGCAGCTGTTCCAGAAGATCCTGGTGGACTACTACGGATCGCCGACGCCGCTCGCGCAGCTGGCCTCGTTGGCCAACCCCGAGGCACGCACTCTCGTAGTCACCCCCTACGACAAGACGGCGCTCAAGGCCATCGAGCAGGCGATCCGCGACACCCCGAACCTCGGGGCCAATCCCACGAACGACGGCAACCTCGTGCGCGTGACCCTGCCCGAGCTGACCGAGGAGCGGCGCAAGGAGTTCGTCAAGCTCGTGCGCGGCAAGGGTGAAGACGCGAAGGTGCACGTCCGCGGCATCCGCCGCAAGGCCAAAGACGACCTCGACGCGCTCAAGAGCGAGATCGGCGAAGACGAGATCGCCCGCGGGGAGAAGGAGCTCGACGCCCTGACCCGTGCCCACGTCGACCAGATCGACGACGCACTCAAGCGCAAGGAGACGGAACTGCTCGAGGTCTGAGCCGCACCCACCATGAGCGACCCCGCCGGCGACCAGCCACGCTCGCCCGAACCGGTCACCCCCGAAGAGGGTGTCGGTTCGGCAGAGCGCACTCGGTCGTCCCGTCGCGCGGAGGCCGCGCCGGAGTCCGCAGCCTTCCAGGCGCATGTGCGCGCCGCTCGCGCCGAATTCGAGAATCAGGTCGCTCACGCGCGGGGTCAGTTCGATGAGGCGAACGAGCGCCTCAAAGAGCGCACGGGTCGAGATCTCATCGTCGCCATCGTCATAGGTCTTGCGATCGGCGCAGTCGTCGTCGCTTCGCTCATCTTCGTCAAAGCGGTCTTCGCGGTCTTCGCCCTCGCGGTCGCGGTCCTCGGCACGTTCGAACTGAGCCGTGCACTGCAGGTGTCGGGGCGTCGGATCGACCTCGTGCCGCAGCTCGCCTTCGTGCCGGTGCTCGTGGCGGCGGGGTTCTTCCTCGATCTCTGGGCGCTCTGGGTGCTGGTCTTCGTCGACGTCGCCGTCGTCGTCGTCTGGCGCCTTCTCGGGCAGATGAGCGCCCGCGACGGACGGCTCTACGGCGACGTGCTCGCCGATGTCCTCATCGGCGCCTTCGTCCAGCTCTACGTCCCGTTCCTCGCGGGCCTTGCGATGGTTCTGCTGCGCCAGGAGGGCGGCGAGTGGTGGGTGCTGGCCTTCCTCATCGTCGCGGTCGCCTCCGATACCGGTGCCTACGCGACAGGGCTCGCGATCGGTCGCACGCCCATGGCGCCGCGCATCAGCCCCAAGAAGACCTGGGAGGGATTCGGCGGCGCATTCGCCGCCGCCCTCATCGCGGGCGTCCTCCTCGCCTGGCTCATGCTCGGGCTGCCGTGGTGGACCGGGCTGATCCTCGGCGCCGTGATCCTCGGCACCGCCACCGCCGGCGACCTGGGCGAATCGATGCTCAAGCGCGACCTCGGCATCAAAGACATGAGTTCGTGGCTGCCTGGGCACGGGGGCGTGCTCGACCGCCTGGACTCGATCCTGCCCTCCGCCCCCGCAGCCCTCGCCCTGTTCCTCCTCCTCTCGCCGCTCGGAGCGGCATGAGCGCGGCCGATACCCAGGACGCCACGCCGGCGTTTCCGATTGCGCCGCGCCGCGAGCGCGGGTACGAGCGCGCGGCGGTCGACGAGTTCCTCGAGCGCGCCCGGGCTCGTTTCGAAGACGAGGCGAGCGAGGGGTCTCCGCTTGATGCCGCATCCGTGCGCAGAGCGGCGTTCCCCCTCGTCCGCGGTGGCTACAGCATCCCGGCGGTGGATGCTGCGCTGACACGCATCGAAGACGCGTTCGCGACGCGCGAGCGCGAGCGGGCCATGGGCGCCAAAGGTGCGCGCGCGTGGGTGGCCCGGGCGCGCAGCGACGCGCAGGTGATCCTCGACCGTCTCTCGCGACCCCGGGGCACTCGCTTCACGCGTGTCGGATGGCTCGGATTCGGCTACCGCGTCGACGAGGTCGACATCGTGGCGGACCGCCTCGTCGGCTACTTCCAGGAGGGCCGGCCGGTCAGCGTCGAGCAGGTGCGCGGGGTGGCGTTCCGCATGCAGCGCCGGGGCTATCAAGAGAATCAGGTCGACGCGGTTCTGGATGCCGTCATCGACGTCATGCTTGCTGTTCGCTGACGGGCGCCGTCGATGCCGGGGCGACGCGCCCGCGCATGCGTGGCGACCGCGCCGGAGCGCCGCTAAACTCGACTCATTGTGACCCTGGGCTCCGAGATCACCCCCGTCCCGACGCGTGCTGCGGCCCGTATCGAGACGTCGACGCCCGCATCGACCCCGCGACGGACGACGTCCGCCGCTCCGGTGCGCTGGTCCCGTCGTCGCCCGGTGTTGGGGGTGTTCGCGGCGATCGCCGCCGCGTGCTTCCTGGGCGCGTACATCGTCGAACCCACGGGCGCGGCCCTCGCCGAGGCCGACGCCGCGGCGCAGGAGTCGACCACGACGCTGTTCGCGGTCGCGCAGGATGACGCGCAGTCGATCGTCGTGACGGCGGCCGGAGAGAGCGACGAGCCCGCTCTCGGGCGCGCAAGCTACGAGGTGTACGTCAAGCCCAAGCCCACCCCGCCTCCGGCTCCGGTGGCGACCTCGAGCTCTTCGGGATCGGGCTCGTCGTCCGCCACGGGCTGGGCGCCGCCTGCGGTCACTCCCGACCCGGGGTCCGCGCAGGCGATCGCGTACGACATGGTCGCCGCGCGTGGGTGGGGCGAATCCGAGTTCAGCTGCCTCGTGGCTCTCTGGCACAAGGAGTCCGGCTGGCGGGTCAATGCGCTCAACCGATCCAGCGGCGCCTACGGCATCCCGCAGTCTCTTCCGGGCAACAAGATGGCCTCGGCGGGCGCGGACTGGGAGACCAACCCCGCGACCCAGATCGCGTGGGGCCTCGGCTACATCGGCGGGCGCTACGGCACCCCCTGCGGCGCGTGGGGACACTCGCAGGCGCGCGGCTGGTACTGACGGCGATGCCGCGCTCGAACAGGCGGCGCCCCGAGCCGGAGGGCGACGATCGCCTCGAACGGTTGATCGCGGGGTGGAAACGCTCCGAGACCCGCCGTGGCGGCGAGTGGACGGTTCAGCCCATCTCGGCGGCGCAGGCCGCCAAGGAGTACAGCTGTCCGGGGTGCGGTCGCACGATCCCACCGGGCACGGCGCACCTGGTCGTCTGGCGGGCCGACGGGGTGATGGGCCCCGCGGCGGACCTCGCTGCGCGGCGACACTGGCACACGCACTGTTGGAGGATCGCATGAGCATCGAGATCCGGGGCCCGCTCGAACTGCCGGCCCGTCGCGGGGACATCGAACTGCGCACCATCGACGGTCTTCGTCTCGTCGGCGAGCTGGCCTCTCCCGAGCACGGCGCACCCGTCGCGACCCTCGTCACCCTGCATCCGCTGCCGACCGCCGGTGGGTTCATGGATTCGCACGTCCTGCGCAAGGCCGCCGCCCGCCTTCCCGCGCTCGCCGACCTCGCGGTGCTGCGCTTCAACACGCGCGGAACGTCGTCTCCGCGGGGCACGAGCGAAGGCTCTTTCGACGGCGGTCACGATGAAGCCTTCGATGTCGCTGCGGCGCTGGATTTCGTGCGAGAGCGCGGGCTGCCCGCGCCGTGGCTGGTCGGGTGGTCGTTCGGCACCGAGCTGGCGCTGAAGTACGGTCGCGACCACGACATCGCGGGCGCGATCCTGCTCTCGCCGCCCCTGCATCGCACCACCGACGAAGAGGTCGCCGCCTGGGCGGGCGATCCCCGTCCGCTCATCGCGCTCATCCCGGAGTTCGACGACTATCTGCGCCCGGATGCCGCGCGCGAACGCTTCGCGTCGGTCCCGGACGCGCTCATCGTGCCGGTCGAGGGTGGCAAGCACTTGTGGGTCGGTGAGACGCAGACGCGGCGTGTGCTGACCGAGATCGTCGCCGCCGTGAACCCCGCGGCCCTCCCGCTGCCCACGATGTGGTCGGGTCCGCTGCCCCGCAGCTGACCCGGCCGGCGCGCCGGGCCGGGCATCCCGTCAGCGCTCGTTCTGGCGCGGGATGATCACCTGCCGATAGATGATCAGGATGCTGGCCGCCACCGGGATCGCGACGAGCGCGCCGAGCAGACCCAGCAGCGACCCGCCGGCGAGTGCCGCGATGACGACGACGGCACCCGGCACGGCGACAGCACGGCTCATGATGCGCGGAGCGAGGATGTAGGCCTCGAGCTGCATGTAGATGAGGTAGTAGATCGCCGCGATGAGGGCGGTGGTGGGGGAACCGAGCCCGGGGATGAGGCAGGTCAGGACGATGATCGTCGACCCGGTGAGGGTTCCCACGAGCGGGATGATCGAGAAGAACAGCGCGATCACCGCGAGCACGGCGGTGAACGGCGCGCCGATGATCGAGAGGAAGATGAAGCTGAGCACGCCGTTGAGAAGGCCCAGGCTCAGCTGCCCCATGACGAAGTACCCGACGGAGTCGGTGATCTGCTCGGCGATGTCGATGAAGCGGGCGCGCTTGCTGGCGGGAACGAGCTGATAGACGGCGGCCTTGAGGTTCGGGGTCGACGCCGTGAAGTAGATCGTCAGGATCAGGACGATGAAGGCTCCGGCCAGCCCCGCGACCACCGTCGCCCCGACCACGATGACGCTCTCGCCGATCGCGGCGAAGTCCAGCGTGTCGAACCAGTCGGTCACGTACGCGAAGACCGCGTCGACGTCGAGGTTGGGGAAGACGCCCATCAGCCATTCCCGGAAGTCCT
>NZ_QFPF01000167.1 GCF_003248605.1 Microbacterium sp. | reverse complement strand
ACCGCGAAGACCGCGAGAGTCGCGAGTAGTGCGGATACGGAGTCGTCAGAGCGGAAGAACTGGCTGGCGAAGTAGGGGGCGAAGATGGTGTATATCGTCCAGTCGTACCACTCGAGGGTGTTGCCGGCGTTGACGGCGATGAGGTCGCGGGCCCGGTGCCCCTGGGTGTCGACCAGGGTGGTGCCGGTACCGACGGCGCTGTCGGGATTGGTGGTCATGTCAGTTCCTGTTCGGTGTGTGGGGACGTTCAGGCCGGGGCGCCCTCGAGGCCCATGCCGGCGGCCTCGTCGGCTCCGGGGACGCGCATCTCGAAAGTTTCGGTCACGGTCGTGTAGTCGTAGTAGCCCAGTCGCGCCAGCGGCCTGATGCGCGGGATGTCGAGCTTGCCCTCAGGTGTGACGACCTCGTCCTTGACGTGGATGCGCTCGACCCGACCGAAGACGATGTCGATGGAACCGACAGGTGAGTTGCCCGGAAGGCGGTGCGTGGAGAGGTAGCGGACCTCGAAGTGGCAGGGGCTGTCGGCGACCATCGGTGCGGGGGCCAGGTCGGCGTTGGCCCGCCGGACCCCGGCGCGCTCGAACTCACTCTCACCGGCCGGCAGTGCCATCGCGCTGATGTTCACCGCCTCCCGCAGGTCCCACGTGGCCATGTTCCAGACGAACCAGCCGGTCTCCTCGGCGTTGACAACAGTGTCCTTGCGGCGGCCGTCGGGGTACTGGTTCGCTGAGAACATCACCATTGGGGGGTCGAACGTGAGGTTCTGCCACTGGCTGTAGGGCGCGAGGTTCTCGACGCCGTCGCTGCTGATCGTCGAGAGCCAGCCGATCGGACGCGGGACCGTGCAGCTCTTGAACGGGGAGTAGGGCAGGGGGCTCTTCTCGCGGGTGGGGTCGTACTTCATCGTCTCTCCAGCCGGTTGTGGACGGGGCATCGCCCCGTAGGATGACCGGTATACAACCAACATATTGGCTGCTTGGCAAGAGGTCGTTGCAGATTCGATGTCCTGCCGTCCTACACTGCGGCACGAGGCGAGAGGAGTCAGATGGGCAGCGGCGCCAAAGCAGAAGAGGCCTACAGTGCCCTGGAAGAGCTGATCGTCTTCCAGCGACTTGAGCCCGGCTCCCTCGTGTCCGAGGCGCAGCTCACCGAGCTCACCGGCCTGGGCCGCACCCCTATCCGAGAGGCTCTGCAGCGGCTGGCACGGCACCGCATGGTCCACATCTACCCCAACCGGGGTGTGCTAATCCCGGCCACGTCGGTCGAGGAACAACTTCGTCTGCTCGAGCTACGGCTCAGCCTGGAAGAGCTGGCGGTGCGCCTCGCCTGCGAACGCGCAACCGAATCGGATCGCCGCCCCATGGAGCAGATGGCCTCCAAGCTCGACCGCAACAACTTCACCATGGACGAGTACGCCGGGACCGTGCGGGACACCCACGGCCTGATAGTGCGCGCGGCTCACAACGACTACCTGGCGGATGCGATCGCACCCTTGCAAGGGCTCTCCAGGCGCTTCTGGTTCGCCCACGTCCAAGACCAAGAAGTTGAGATCCACGCCGGCGCCCGTCTGCACCGTGCAATCTTGACCGCGATTCTCAGGAAGGACGTTGAGTCCGCCGAGGAAGCTGTCAAGAACCTCAACACGTACCTCGTTGAGTTCGCCTACGCAACGATTCGACTCAGAAGTACCGAGGTCTGATCACTCCGCCCGCAGGTACCGCTTGCTGGTGCTTCGGAAAGTCCATCGAAGCACCGTCATAACGATTCGGGCTGTAGTGAGCGCATCTCTCTGCTTCAAGGAGACGGGTTCGGTTTCCGACCACGCCTCCCTGAACTCTGCCCTGACTATGCAGCGCGTGCACCGCCTCGCGCTCACCGCGCAGGGCTGGACTCCCACTCCAGAGGTCTCATGAATTCTTGCGCGAGTAGGCAAGCTTGCTAGTGGGAGACTGTACTTTCGATCCGGTTGAGCAGGGTTTCCAGACCGATCTCGAACTCGGCGTCGCTGTGGTCTTGGCTGAGGTGTGCCCGCATGCGTTGTACGTGGGGGGCGGTCTCAGCCAGGTTCGATTCGGGTGTGTCCTGTTCGGGGATCTGGGCGCTTCCTTCGTTCATCGGTTCTTCGACGGCGCTGACGTTCTCCACGCGGGTGGAGACCTCGAGCAGCAATGACCCGACGAGAAAGCTGGTGAAGGCTTTGTAGGTGTCGACGGCTTGGTCGTCGGTGAACCCTTGAGCGGCGAGCGTGGCCAAGAGGTGCTCGACGATCTGGATGTCACGCAGTGGTGGCCGCAGCCACGGTGTTGCAGGGTGGCGGGACACGATGAGCGGGAACGCGGCTGGGTTCTCCATGGCGACACTTCGCACTTCGTGGGCGACGTGCTGCAGGTACTGCTGCCAGCTGCTGGTCTCGGCTGCTTCCACACGCTGGAGGAGTCCGTCCAGGAGGTGGGACACCACAGCTTCCAGGAGGTCTTCACGGCCAGAGACGTACCGGTACAGCGCCATCGCCTCCACGCCGAGGTCACGGCCCAGACTGCGCATGGTCATCTGCTCCACGCCATCGGCCTCGATGCTGGAGAGGGCCGCTTCTACGATGCGTTCGCGGTCCAGACGACGTCGCGGAGGGCTGTCACTGGGGGGATTCATGACGGGCTTCCCATGCCCCCAGCCTCTCATAACGCGTTGCACCTGGACCGGCGCCGGTCTCGGCCGGACGGATCAGCTGGCCACCGATGCGGGCAGGTGTCCCTTGCGCTTGGTGTAGACCTGGGTGGACTTGTGGTTGATGATGACCCTCACGAGTTGCACGATCGCTCCGGAGACGACCGCGAAGGCGACGGCCTCGCCCCAGTTGACCTCAGGGTCCTCAGGGTTGCTGGGGGAACTACTACCGGTGACGAACTTCCACAAGCCCTCGGTCACATTCTTGGCGATCACACCGCCGCCGATCGCGGCTCCGGTCGTCGCCAGGCTCCAGATCTTGTCGCTCATGCTGCTCACCTGTGTTCTCTCCGTGTGGGTCGGTCTGGGGTACGGACTCTCGACCGAGGGCATCGAGGGGCTGGCCCAGTAGCTTGCACACTTAGGGTCGGGGACCGTACGTTTACACTGTAATCGCGCGCAGGCATCTCAGCAACGCCCCGGCTGGTACTCCTCGTTGAGGCCCGCCGGACAGGTGCTGGGAGCCTGCGTATCCGTTGACACAAGAAGGAGTGAGCCGCGATGAGCAAGATCATGATGGCTG
>NZ_QFPF01000012.1 GCF_003248605.1 Microbacterium sp. | reverse complement strand
ATCTCCGACCGGACACGCGGCTGATCGTCGTCGAGCGACCCTCGCATGCGCTTGAGGGCGACCGTCCTGCCGAGGGCGGTGTCCTCCGCCCGGTAGACCCGCGCCATCCCGCCTTCGCCGATGCAGTCGCCGACGCGATAGCGACCCGCGAGCAAGGGGGGTTCGGCCGACGACATACCCGAAACGGTACGCGGGGGAAACGACCCGGCCGGGGCCCTTGACGGATCGGCCCGACCGTGCAGGGGGGAGGCGGTGGGCCCCGTGGGGCTCGAACCCACGACCCGCGGATTAAAAGTCCGATGCTCTACCGACTGAGCTAGAGGCCCGTGACCTCCAGCCTACCGGCGATGGATGCCGCATCCCTTCGCCGCATCGCGCTACGCCGTCAGATCGATCACGCTCGCATCACCCGCGTGCTGCTGCACCGCCGCGACACCCTTCTTGGCCGCGGACTTCGAGGAGTAGGCCTCGGAGTGCGCGATCACCGCACCATCGGGAGCGGTCAGCCGGAAGCGGTACTTGCCGTTCGCATCCTCGAAGAGTTCGAACTTGCCGGGCATGATCCGCTCCATTTCGTGTCGTCGGCATCGACCCCCACTGTCGGGATTGTGTCGTGCCGCGCGCTCGGGCACAAGGGGCGGCCGAAGTTCACGCGGCCGACACACCCCTCTGCCACGATGGGGCGATGAAGCGCGATGTGGGAGCACTCATCAGCCTGTCCGTCCTCGAACCCGCCGAACTCGTGTTCTCCATCGCCGTCGCGGCGGGGGTGACCCCGGCAACCGAGAACCTCTCCTTCACCCTCGACGGCGCCCCCGTCGAGTACGAGGAGCTCACCGACGCGCACGGCACACGCCTGCAACGCCTCGCCGTCGGCGCCGGCTCCTTCGAGGCGAGCTACTCCGCGAGCGTCGTCGGCCGTGCGGTACCCGAAGAGCTCGATGCGACCGATCTGATCCGCTACCTGCGACCCAGCCGCTACTGCGAGTCCGACACCCTCGTACCCACGGCGGTCGCCGAGTTCTCGGGCGTCACCGGCGTCGAGCTGCTCGGCGCCGTCAGCTCCTGGGTGGGCACCCGTCTGGCGTACGTGAGCGGATCGAGCCTGCCCACCGACGGCGCGGTGCGCACGATGCTCGCACGCCAGGGCGTCTGCCGCGACTACGCCCACCTGTGCGTCGCTCTTCTGCGTGCGATGAACGTGCCCGCCCGCCTCGCCGCCGTCTACGCGCCGGGGCTGTACCCGATGGACTTCCACGCGGTCGCCGAGGCGTACGTGGACGACGACTGGCACGTCGTCGATGCGACCACCCTCGCCCCGCGGGGCACCATGCTGCGGATCTCGACGGGTCGCGACGCGTCCGACACGGCGTTCCTCACGACCCTTTCGGGGGCGATCGAGCTCGGCGCGATGACCGTGACCGCGGTCGCCGACGTGCTGCCCGACGACGATGTGACCAAGCTCGACCGGCTGGGCTGAGCCATCAGCATGTAAACCTGTTGACATCGTAGGTGTCAACAGGTTTACTGAACGCATGGCCGAACGCATCACCGTCACTCTGCACGAACTGGTCTCGGCCCTCGACACCTACGCCGACGCGGTGCTGCAGTCTCGCTACGGCGTGACCTACAACCAGTTCGAGTTCCTCGTCGCCGTCCATGAGCAGGCACCGACCGACATCACCGGGCTTGCGCACTGCCTCCGGGTGAGCAAGGCCGCCGTGAGCAAGCGCGTCCCGGGCCTCGTCGCCGAGGGGTGGATAACCACGGGCACCGACCCGAGCCACGCCCGCCGCGTCATGCTCGCGCTCACCCCGCGTGCCGAGCGCCTCGTCCACGACGCCGGCGGCGCACTCGACGCGGAGTTCACGGCGCTGTTCGCCGACCCGCGGCTCGACCCCCGCCGAACGGCCGGAGCGGTCGACGTACCCACCCTCAACACCCACCTCGCCGTCCTCACCGACCTCGTCCTCGAGAAGGGAACCCCCTCGTGAACCCCCGCATCCTCGTCCTGATCGGCACACCGCTGCCCGACACCCTCACGCACGCGCTCGCCGGCGCCTATGCGCGGTCCGCCGGAGCGAGCGGCGCCGAGGTGCGCGTGATCGATCTCGCCCACGACCCCGTGCCCGAGCATCCACGCACCCGCAACGAACTGCGCATGCCCCGCACTGACGCCGACGTCCCGCTCGACCCGCAGGTCGCCTCCTACATCGAAGACGTGCGCTGGGCCGACCACATCGCAGTGTTCTACCCGCAGTGGTGGGGCACATACCCGGCAGCGATGAAGGCGTTCATCGACCGCGTGCTGCTGTCGGGCTTCGCGTTCCGGTACCGCCCGGCGGGCAAGCTGTGGGACCGCCTGCTGACCGGACGCACGGCGCGCATCGTCATGACGATGGACTCCCCCCGCGCCTGGAACGCGTTCGTGTACCGTGGGGCGGCCGAGACGAGCCTCACGCGGGCGATCCTCGGCTACTGCGGAATCCGCACGCGCGGCGTGACGCGCTTCGCCGAGGTGCGGCACCGCACCGACGACACGCGGCGCGGATGGGTCGACCAGGCCGCACGCCTGGGCGGACTCGACGGCGTGGCGGCGGTCTCCGCCGACCGCCGACACGCACGGCTCGGCTCATCCACCGGCCAGGGTGCGGGCGAGAACGCGGCAAGAACCCCCGTGACGACGCCCGAGAGGGCGTGACGCTCCCGGACCGTGCGCCGGGGTGCGCACACCCCCGCCGCGGTGGCACCCTGGAGACATGAGGGCCTGGATCGTGCGCTTCGCGTCGCTGTACATCTTCGATCTCGTCGTGCTGCTGCTCATCGGCTGGCTCACGCCGGGCGTGAGCGTGGGTTGGGCGGCGTTCTGGGCCGCCGTCATCCTCACCGCCGCGACGATCTGGCTCAAGCCCCTCATCCACCGTTGGTTCCGCGGCATGGCGGCGAAATCGCAGAACCGGCGCACCAAGATCGGCGAGAAGCTCGTGCAGTACGGGCTCGTCTTCGTCGTCGCCCTGATCGTCTGGGTGCTCGTCGTCGTCCTGACCCGGGTGAACGTGAGCGGCTGGTTCTGGGGCTACGTCCTGCCTCCGGTCGCCCTCCTCATCGCGTGGGCGATCTACGACCTCATCGACGACCGTATCGAGGCACGGGCAGGCGTGCTGTACGACTCCGCAACCGCTCGCGTCCGGGGCGGGCGGAGCACCGTGGATGCTGTGGCCCAGGCACCCGATTCGCCGGCAGCATCCGCGGGTCGTCGTGAACTGAAGGACGGCCTGACCGACGAACAGCGCCGCATGCTCGACGAGCTCTGAACCTCGACGAGCTCTGAACGGCGCCGCTGCCCGCCGGCCCGGTAACAATCCGTCGCGCGCGCGTCCCGCCGAGGCGGCGAGCGGGGAGAATGGGATCTCGCGCACCGTCGAGCGCTCTCGCGATCACCGCAGCCGCCGCCCCGCACCCCTCGCCTTGGAGTCCCTCATGCCCCGCACCCGCCTCGCCACCCTCGCCGCGGGCGCCGCCCTCGCAGCCCTCGCTCTCGCCGGCTGCGCCTCGGACGCCGGATCGGGCGACGGGGAGGACGCCGGCTACGTCACCCCCGGCACGCTCACGATCGCGACCGGCGACATCGCCTACTACCCCTATGTGATCGACGACGACCCGACCTCGGGTGAGGGGTTCGAAGCCGCCGTCGCGTACGCGATCGCCGACGAGCTGGGCTTCGCCGCCGACGAGGTCGAGTGGGTGCGCACGAGCTTCGAGGCGGCGATCGCGCCGGGTCCGAAGAACTTCGACTTCAACATCCAGCAGTACACGATCACCGAGGAGCGGGCGCAGGCCGTCGACTTCTCATCGCCTTACTACGCGGCGAGCCAGGCCATCGTCGCCGTCGAGGGCGGACCCGCCGACGGCGTCGACTCGATCGACGGGCTGAAAGACATCGTGATCGGCGCGATGGCGGGGTCCACGAGCGCCCAGACGCTCGAAGAGGTCGTGCAGCCGACCACCGCCCCGCAGCTGTTCGGCTCCAACGAAGACGTCGTCGCCGCCCTCAACGCGGGCCAGATCGACGCATTCGTGATCGACCTGCCCACCGCGTACCTCGCGACCGCGATGTACATCGAGGACTCCTTCATCGTCGGCGAGCTGCCGGCGGGCGGCATCCCCGACGAGTGGGGCGTGGTGCTGTCGAAGGACTCGCCCCTCACCGACGACGTCACCGCAGCGATCGACGAGCTGCGCGAGAGAGGCACCCTCGCCGAGATCACCGACGAATGGCTGGGCGCCGGCCAGGGCGTGACGCTGCTGCAGTGACCCGGCGCGGCGCCGATCACCGCCGGCCCGGTAGCGTCGAGCCGTGAGCGATCACTCCCCCAGCGAGCTCGAGCTCGACCGGCGCGCGTACCGCGCACGCCAGTCGCAGCGCTCGGTGCTGGTCGCGATCGCGTCATCGCTCGCCTTCGCGCTGATCGTCTGGGTCACCGTGATCAACACCCCCGGCTGGGCGGGGGTACAGCAGGCGTTCTTCGACCCCGCCATCGCGTGGGATGCGCTTCCCGCGGTGTGGGCCGGGTTCCTGCTCAATCTGCAGGTTCTCGGGCTGTCGGTCGTGACGGTCGGTGTGGTCGCGCTGGCGATCGCGCTGCTGCGCACGCTGCAGGGGCCCGTCTTCGTTCCCCTGCGGGCCCTCGCCGCCGCCTACACCGACATCTTCCGGGGCCTGCCGTTCATCATCGTGCTCTACCTCGTCGGCTTCGGCCTGCCGACCCTGTCGGGTGAGCGCATCCCCGTGATCGTGCTCGGCACGATCGCCGTGACCCTCACCTACTCGGCGTACGTCGCCGAGGTGATCCGCGCGGGCATCGAGTCGGTGCATCCCTCCCAGCGCCTCGCCGCCCGGGCTCTCGGTCTCGGATACGCCCAGACGCTGCGGCGCGTGGTGCTGCCGCAGGCGTTCCGCCGCATCACGCCTCCGCTCATGAACGACTTCGTCGCCATGCAGAAGGATGTCGGACTCATCTCGATCCTGGGGGCCACCGACGCCGTGCTCGCGGCGCGCATCGAGTCGTCGCAGACCTACAACTTCACCCCGTACGTCGTCGCCGGCATCCTGTTCATCCTGCTCGCGATCCCGACGATCCGCCTGACGGACTGGTACGCGGCGAGGCTGCGTCGCCGCGAGCAGTCGGGAGCGCTGCTGTGACCGTGCTGCTGCGGGCCTTCGATCTGCACAAGTCCTTCGGCGAGCGCCCCGTGCTGCGCGGCGTCTCGCTCGACCTCGCCGCCCACGAGGTCGTCGCGGTCATCGGTGCGAGCGGATCGGGCAAGTCGACGCTGCTGCGCTGCCTCGATCTGCTCGAGCCGATCGACGACGGCCAGATCCTGCTCGGCGACACCGACATCTCCGACCCGCGCATCGACGCGAACCGGGTGCGCGCGCGCCTGGGCATCGTCTTCCAGGCGTACAACCTCTTTCCGCACCTCTCGGCGCTCGACAACGTCACCCTCGCCTCGCGAGTGGTGCGGCGGGAGAGGCGACGGGATGCCGAGTCCCGCGGCCTTGCGATCCTCGAACGGGTCGGACTCGCCGACAAGGCGCGCGAACACCCCGACCGGCTCTCGGGCGGCCAGCAGCAGCGCGTGGCGATCGCGCGGGCGATCGCGACCGACCCCGAGGTGCTGCTGCTGGACGAGGTCACCTCCGCCCTCGACCCGGAGCTCGTGGGCGAGGTGCTGGAGCTTGTGCGCTCACTCGCCGAGGACGGCACCACGATCCTGATGGCGACGCACGAGATGGCGTTCGCGCGCGACGTCGCCCACCGTGTGCTGTTCCTCGATCAGGGCCGCGTGCTCGAGGAGGGCACCCCCGCCGAGGTCTTCGGCGCACCGCGCGAGGCGCGCACGCGGGCGTTCCTGGCCCGCTTCACCGCCTGAGCCGCGGCTCGCGCGGAAGTGGGGTCGAGAACAGGAGTGGGGCCCAGAACAGGAGCATCGGGCCCGAATCGTCCTGTTCTCGCCGCGTCGCCTGTTCTCGCGACTCAGCCGGCGAGGCGCTCGGCGGATTCGACGACGTTCGCCACGAGCAGCGCGCGGGTCATCGGCCCCACCCCGCCGGGGTTGGGCGAGAGCCACCCCGCGACCTCGGCGACGGCCGGATCGATGTCGCCCGAGAGCTTCGCCTTGCCCGATGCGCTCGTGCCGGTGCGCGTCACCCCGACGTCGAGCACGGCGGCGCCGGGCTTGATCCAATCGGCCTTGACCAGGTGCGGAACGCCCACCGCGGCGACGACGACGTCGGCGCGGCGGACGTGCTCGGCGAGGTCGGGTGTGCGCGAGTGCGTCAGGGTCACTGTCGCGTCGGTGCCGCGTCGGGTGAGCAGCAGTCCCAGGGGGCGGCCGACGGTGATACCGCGCCCGATGACGACTACGTGCTTTCCGGCCAAGCCCACGCCGTGGCGCTCGAGCAGCTCGATGACGCCGCGCGGCGTGCAGGGCAGGGGCCCGGCGACGGCCGTCGCGGGGTCGACGCCGAGCACGAGGCGACCGAGATTCGTCGGGTGCAGGCCGTCGGCATCCTTCGCCGGGTCGATCATCTCGATGATCGTGTTCTCATCGATGCCGGCCGGAAGCGGCAGCTGCGTGATGAAGCCCGTGACGGCCGGGTCGTCGTTGAGCGCGCGCACCGCGTCGGCGATCTCCTCGAAGCTCGCCGACGCCGGAAGCTCGACCTGAATCGAGGCCACGCCGACCTCGGCACAGTCGCGATGCTTGCCCGTCACGTACGACCGCGATCCCGGGTCATCGCCCACGAGGAGCGTGCCCAGACCCGGGACGATGCCCCGCTCGGCCAGCGCCGCCACGCGCGTGCGCAGCTCCTCCTTGATGGCCGCGGCCGTAGCCGTTCCGTCGAGCTTGTTCGCCGTCATCCGAATCTCCCGTCTCGAGGTACACGACGCATCGTCGCGTCGCGGCATCGCAGAATACCTATGTCCATAGTGATCCGCCGACACCGATCTTAGGTGCGGCGGACGCGCCCCACCAGCCCCGACTACTGCTCGAGGCCGGGGTACAGCGGGAACGCGGCCGTCAGAGCGGCCACCCGCGCGCGCAGCGCCTGCACGTCGGAGCCCGGCAACAGCGCGAGCGCGATGATGTCGGCCACCTCGGCGAACTCGGCCTCGCCGAAACCGCGCGTCGCGAGCGCGGGCGTGCCGATGCGCAGACCCGACGTGACCATCGGGGGGCGCGGGTCGTTCGGCACCGAGTTGCGGTTGACGGTGATGTGGATCTCGTGCAGCAGATCTTCGGCCTGCTTGCCGTCGATCGCCGCGTCGCGCAGGTCGACGAGCACGAGGTGCACATCGGTACCGCCCGAGCGCAGGGTGATGCCGGCATCCGCGACATCCTGCTGCGTCAGCCGCTCGGCGAGGATCGCGGCGCCCCGCACCGTACGGGCCTGGCGGTCTTTGAACGCGTCGGAGGCGGCGATCTTGAACGCCGTCGCCTTCGCCGCGATCACGTGCATCAGCGGGCCGCCCTGCTGGCCCGGGAAGACCGCCGTGTTGATCTTCTTGGCCAGGTCGGCGTCGTCGGTCAGGATGAAGCCCGACCGCGGGCCGCCGATGGTCTTGTGCACCGTGGAGGAGACGACGTGCGCATGCGGCACGGGCGAGGGGTGGAGGCCTGCGGCGACGAGCCCGGCGAAGTGCGCCATGTCGACCCAGAGGTAGGCGCCCACCTCGTCGGCGATGGCGCGGAAGGCGGCGAAGTCGAGCTGGCGGGGGTAGGCCGACCAACCCGCGATGATCACCTTCGGCTTGTGCTCGAGCGCGAGGCGGCGCACCTCGGCCATGTCGACGAGCGAGGTCTCGGGGTCGACGCCGTACGCGACGATGTCGTACAGGCGGCCCGAGAAGTTGATCTTCATGCCGTGCGTGAGGTGCCCGCCGTGATCGAGCGAAAGACCCAGCAGCGTGTCGCCGGGACGCGCGATCGCGTGGAGCACCGCAGCGTTGGCCGTCGCTCCCGAGTGCGGCTGCACGTTGGCGAACTGCGCGCCGAACAGGCTCTTGGCCCGTTCGATGGCGAGCTCTTCGGCCACGTCCACCTCTTCGCAGCCGCCGTAGTAGCGGCGGCCGGGGTAGCCCTCGGCGTACTTGTTGGTGAGCACCGAGCCCTGCGACTGCAGCACCGAGACCGGCACGAAGTTCTCGGACGCGATCATCTCGAGGTACCCGCGCTGGCGGTCGAGTTCGCGCTGGAGCACCTGCGCGATCTCGGGATCGACCTCGGAGAGGGGGGCGGAGAAGAGCGGATCGGTCATAGCGGCCTCCTGGACGACGGCTTGCAGCAGGGTTCTACATCGACCCAGGCGTACGGTCGAATGCCGTTGTCAGCCGCTCCCCGGTGGTGACCCACCCAAACGCCAGTCGCGACGGGTAGAGCATACCGGATGGCGGCGACACGAAGCCCTGGTGGATGCTGTCGCCAGTTTGTTAGGGTTCCTTACATGATCCCGTACCCGGCTCGAGTCGACGACGTGCCGGGAGGGCTGGCCGTGCGCCTCGCGCCCGGGTTCGTCATCGATGCCCCGGCGACGTTCGACACCGCATGGCTGCGCGCGGCGATCGGCGCACGCGCGGGATGGGACTCCGGCATCCGCTCGGTCGCCCACGACGCGGCGACCGTGAGCCTGCGCCTGGCGGAAGAGGCGAGCGAGCATCCCGAGGGATACCGCCTCCGCGCGGACGGGGATCGGATCGACATCGCCGCTCCGACCGAGGCCGGGCTCTTCTACGGCGCGCAGACGCTCGTGCAGCTGCTGCGCCCCGCGCCCGGGGACGGATGGCGGGTGCCGGCGATCGATATCGAGGACGCGCCGCGGTTCGCGCACCGCGGCCTGATGCTGGATGTCGCGCGGCACTTCTTCGGCGTCGAGACCGTCTGTGCGCTGATCGACCGGGCGGCAGCGCTCAAGCTCAACACGCTGCACCTGCATCTGACGGACGACCAGGGGTGGCGGCTCCACATCGATGCCTGGCCGCGCCTGACGGAGGTCGCGGCATCGGGCTCGGCGAACGGCGACCCCGGCGGGTTCTTCACCCGCGAGGACTACCGCGGGATCGTCGCGCACGCCGCCGCCCGGCACATGACCGTGGTGCCCGAGATCGACATGCCGGGGCACACGCACGCCGTCGGCGTCGCCTACCCCCACCTCGCCGCCGCGCCAGTGCTCACCGACGACCTGCGCGCGCAGGCCACGGAGCTCGACCAGGAACTGCCGGCGGCCGGCGAGCCGTACGCGGGGTGGGCGGTCGGGTTCTCGTCGCTGCGCATCGGCGACCCACGGGTCGAGGGCTTCGTGAGGGATGTCGTCGCGGAGGTCGCCGCGCTCACGCCCGGCCCGTACGTGCACATCGGCGGCGACGAGGCGCACGGCACGGACCCGTCGGACTACGCGGCCTTCGTGCGCCACGCGGCCGAGGCGGTCGCGGCGGCCGGCAAGACGCCGATCGCCTGGCACGAGGCGGGCCTTGTCGGGGGCCTGCCGGCCGGGACGGTCGGGCAGTACTGGGGTCTGCGCTCCCCCGTCGACGGCCAGGACGACGCGGCGCGCGCCTTCGACGGCGGCGTGATCCTCTCGCCGGCCGACGCGGTCTACCTCGACATGAAGTACGACGGCGGCACCCGGCTGGGGCTGACGTGGGCCGATGGCCCCACGAGCGTCGAGCGCGCCTACGACTGGGATCCGGCGACGGTGATCGACGGCCTCGACGAGGCCCGTGTGCGGGGCGTCGAGGCGGCGCTGTGGACCGAGACGATCGCCACCCCCGCCGATATCGACGAGATGGTCTTCCCGCGCATCGCCACCGCCGCGGAGATCGCGTGGTCCCCCTCGTCGGCCCTCGCCGCGGAGCGGACGTGGGAGTCGTTCCGCGTGCGCGTGGCCGCCCTCGAGCCGCTGTGGCACGCGCTCGGCATCGGGTTCTTCGCCTCGCCCGAGATCGCGCGGGTGACGAGATGAGCACGCTCATCCACTCGGTGCGGCTGATGACAGCATCCACCGCGGGAGAGATGACCGACACGGACGACGCGTGGGTGCTGTTCGAGCGCGGCCGCGTCGCCGCGCTCGGCACGGGCGACGAGTGGCGTGCGCGCGTTGCGGCGCGGGTGATCGACGGGCGGGTGGATGCCGGGCCCGGCGCTCTGCTCACCCCGGGCATGATCGATCTGCACGGGCACGGGGCGGCGGGGGTCTCGTACGACGATCCCGATGCCGATGCGGTGCTGCGCGCGGTTGCCGCCCACGCACGGCACGGCACGACCCGCGCGATCCTCTCTCTCGCCACGGCCGAGGCTGCCGCGATGCAGGCCGCGGCAGCGCGCATCGCCGATCTCGTCGGTGATGAGACCGGCGTGCTCGGGTCGCACCTCGAGGGACCCTTTCTCGACGCGGCCCACCGCGGCGCGCACGCGGGCGACCTGCTGCGCCCACCCCTCCCCGATGCCGTCGCCGCGCTGCTGCGCGCCGGCCGGGGAACCGTCCGGCAGATCACTCTGGCACCCGAGCTGCCGGGCGGATTCGACGCCGTCAGGGCTGTGGTCGACGCGGGCGCGATCGCCGCGGTCGGACACACCGGCGCATCGGCCGAGATCGCGGCGCGGGCCTTCGATGCGGGGGCGCGCATACTCACCCACGCCTTCAACGCGATGCCGGGCCTGCACCACCGCGCGCCGGGCCCCGTCGCGGCGGCCGCCGCCGACGATCGCGTCACGCTCGAGGCGATCGCCGACGGCGTGCACCTCGACCCCGTCGTGCTCACGCTGCTCACGCGCATGGCACCGGGGCGCGTCGCGCTCGTGACCGACGCGATGGCGGCGACGTGCGCGGGCGACGGCGACTACCGCCTCGGCGTCCTCGACGTCTCGGTGGAGGGCGGCATCGCGCACGTCCGCGGCACCACGACGATCGCCGGCTCCACGCTCACGCAGGACCGCGCCGTGCGGGTCGCGGTCGCCGCGGGCGTGCCCCTTCCCGACGCGGTGCACGCGGCCACGGCGGCTCCCGCCCGCCTGCTGGGCCGGGGCGACCTCGGGATGCTGCAGCCCGCCGCGGCGGCCGACGCGGTGCTCTGGAGCGCCGATCTCGCGGTGCGGGGCGTATGGCGGGCGGGCACGCGGCTGAGCTGACCGCGGCGCCCGGGGCGCAGCATCCCGTTTCTCGGCGTTGGGGCGTCAGCGCGACGTTGGGGCGTCAGGGCGACGGTGGGGCTGGGGCGTCAGGGCGACGTTGGGGCGTGCTGCTCCGCGCCCCAACGTGATTCCGACGCCCCAACGTCCGGGGGGAGGCGCGGCAGCGCGCGCCGGACGGGCGCCCGGGGCGGCACGAACCCCGTGCGGGCGGAAGCCTCATACAACTCTCATGTGCCTGGGTCGGGCACGACGCGCCGAGTGCGGCACAATGGGGAGACGTCCGTGTGTTCGGCGCCGCGCGGGCGGCATTGGGGAATGTGATCCGCGGATCACCGGCGTCTGGGGAGCATGATGGGGACTTTTCTGCCTGTCGCCGACGCGGATGACGTCGGCGCAGCTGCCGATGTCGAACTGATCCAGCGCGTGCACCGGCGCGATCCCGCCGCCTCCGCGGAGCTCTGGCGTCGCCACTACCGCCACGCGCTCGCAGCGACCGAGGCGATCGGCGACACGGAGGATCCGGCGCTCGTCGCCGACGCGTTCCGCCGCGTCGAGGAGGGCATCGTGCGCGGGGAGCGGCCTCGCGGAGCCTTCCGCGCCCATCTGCTCGCGAAGGTGCGCGCCATCGCCGTCGCGGCGGGTTCGGCCTCGGGCGCCCGCGCCCGAGTGGCCCCGCGGGACCGGTCCGCGGCCGATGCGTACGGCGAGCTCTTCTCCGACCAGCAGGAGCTGCTCTGGTACTCCGAGATCGAGGGGATGACCCCCGACGCGATCACGCCGCTCGTGCACGCCGCGCCCACGGCCGTCACCAAACTCAGCGCGGGTGCCCGCCGCGAACTGCGTCGCATCTGGCTGAAGGCGCGCCCCGCCGAGCCCGAGATCGCGGCGGGGTGCGCGTGGACGCGCACCCAGCTGCCGGCCCTCGCCGAGGCGTCGCTGAACACCGCCGACGCCGAGCGCGCACAGGAGCATCTCGCCGAGTGCCGCGCGTGCGCCGCCCTGGCGACCGAGGTCGATCGCCTGCCCTCGCGGCTCGCCGCCGGCGTGCTGCCGGGCGTGCTCGGTGCAGCCGGCGCCGCCGCCTACCGCACGACCGTTCTCGACACCGGTGTGCGAACCGCCGACATCCCGCCCGTGCCTGGCGCGGCGGCCGCGCTCGCGCCTGGCGCGACGGCGGCAGCGGCGGCAGCCGGTTCGGCCGTCATCGCCTCCGCGACCGTGACCTCCCCCGCGCCGGGCGACGTCTTCGATGCGGGCACACCCGCCGAGGTCGCCGCACGCGCTCTCGCCGCTCCGGCCGCGCTGACACCCGCGGGGCGCGCGGCGGGGCGCGCCGCCTCGACCCGCCGACCGCGTGCGGGCCGCCGCGCGTTCTCCGGCGTCGCCATCACCGCGGTGCTCGTGACCGGGGCTGTCGTCGCCACCGGCGCCGTCGCCGTTTCGGTGCTGCCGACGCTCGGCACGCAGGATACGACCCGGACCATCGACGCCGACACGCGGCTCACCGCGTCCGAGACGACGCCCACGCCACGCCCCACCCGGTCGGCCACCACCGCGCCGAGCACGACAGAGGACCCGCCCGCCCCTCTGCTGCCCGAGGCGGCACCACCGGCCTCCGGTGGCACCGATCGGGTGGGTACAGCGCCGCGCACGATCCCCCGCACACCGTCCGCGCCATTCGCGCTGCGCGATGTCTTCCAGTCGCCGGCGCCCAGCCCGTCCGCACCCACGCCGGCCCCGGTCCGCCCGACGACACCGACGACACCGACCGCGCCCACCGCGCCCAGCACACCGACGACACCCGCCGGCCCCACGACCCCGACGACGCCGGATCCCGTGCGACCCACGCCCACTCCTGATCCCGTGCAGCCGACGACCCCGCCGACCGATCCCGAACCGACGACCCCACCCGTCACCACGCCGCCGACGAACCCGCCCACCACTCCCCCGGTAGAGCCGGAGCCCGAACCGGAGCCCGAGCCCCAGCCCGACCCCGAACCCGCACCCGCACCGCAGCCCGAGCCGACAACGCCGATCGCCGACCTCCTCGATCAGCTCTTCACTCCCCCACCGGCCGCCCCCTGAGCATCCCCGGCCGCGAACGGCCACCAGCCACGCCGCACCGCCCCCGCGCACACCGCTCGTAGAATCGAACGATGAGCAACACCCCCCACGTCGGACCCTCCACGCCCGAGCAGCCCCGCCCCGCGGGCGTCGTGGCACGACCGGGCGCGCTCGACATCGTCCGCCTGCTCACCGAGATCGTCGCCGTCGGAACCCTCGTGCTGTGGGGTTTCGTCTCGTTCCCCGTGCCGTGGAACATCGTCGCCGGACTCGGCGCACCCGCGTTCGCAATCCTGCTGTGGGCGCTGTTCGTCTCCCCCCGCGCGGTCGTGGCCGTGCATCCGTTCGTCGCGGCCGTCGTCGAGCTGCTCATCTTCGTGTCGGTGACACTGGCCTGGTGGAGCATGGGTCAGCCGTGGGTCGGCGTCGCGTTCGGCCTCGTCGCTGTGGCGACGGGGATGCTGGTCGGCAGACGCCGGTTCGCGTGAGCGCCGCGCGTCCATGATCGACCACGGGGATGTCGTCACCCGCCTCCGCGGCGCACTCGGCGATCGTGTCGACACCACCGAGGCGAGCCTCGAGGGCGCCCGCGTCGACAAGTCCGGGCACCGTTCCGCGGGTGCTCCGCTCGCGGTCGTGCACGCCGCCTCGGCCGCCGACGTGCAAGAGACCCTGCGCATCGCGAGCGCGACGCGCACCCCGGTCGTCACCCGCGGCGCGGGCACCGGTCTCGCGGGGGCGGCGATGGCCGGACCCGGCGAGATCGTCCTCTCGACGCGCGCCATGACGCGGATACTCGAGATCAACGCCGACGACCTGCTCGCGGTCGTCGAGCCCGGAATCCTCAACGCCGAGCTCGGCGACGCACTCGCCCTTCACGGCCTGTGGTGGGCACCCGATCCCGCCAGTCGCGCGATCTCGACGGTGGGCGGCAACATCGCCACCGGCGCCGGCGGCCTGCTGTGCGCGAAGTACGGCGTCGTGCGCGACGCGGTACTCGGCGTCGACCTGGTCACCGCCGATGGAGAGCTGCTGCGACTGGGTCATCGCAGCGTCAAGGGTGTGACGGGGCTCGATCTGACCTCACTCGTGATCGGATCCGAGGGCACGCTGGGCGTCATCGTCGGCGCGACGCTGAAGCTGCGCCGCCGCACACCCGGCACGGTGCGCACGATCGCGGCGACCTTCGCCGATGTAGGGCGGGCGGCACGGGCCTCCGCCGCGGTCACGGCCGCCGGCATCCAGCCCGCCCTCATGGAGTTGATGGATGCTGCAAGCCTGTCCGCCGTGCACGACCTGCTGGGCCTTCAGCCCCCGACGCCCGGCGCCACGCAGTTGACGGTGCAGACCGACGGCCCCGCGGCGGATGCCGAGGCCGACGAGATCGCGCGCGTGCTCACCGCGCACGGCGGAACCGTGGCTCTCTCGCACGATGCCGCCGAGGGCGAGCGGCTGCTCGGCATCCGCCGCTCGTTCCACGCCGCGATGGAGGCGCTCGGCACCACGCTGATCGAGGACGTCTCCGTTCCGCGCAGCTCCCTCGCGGCGATGTTTGACGAGATCGCCCGCATCGAGCGGTCCTACGACATCGCGATCCCCACCGTCGCGCATGCGGGCGACGGCAACCTGCACCCGAATTTCGTCTTCACGGCGCCCGTGGCCGAGGGTGTGCCCGCCGTGCCCGAGCACATCTGGGCCGCCGCCGACGAGCTCTTCCGTGCTGCGCTGCGCCTGGGCGGCACCCTCACCGGCGAACACGGCATCGGCGTGCTCAAGCGGCGGTGGCTGGCCGACGAGCTCGGCGACGCGCAGTGGGAGCTGCAGCGCAGGATCACGCGCGCGTTCGATCCGCTCGGCATCCTGAACCCCGGCAAGGTGTTCTGAGCGCTGCCGGGCGTGCCGGCGTTGGGCGCGCGCCCGCGCCCACACTTCGCTCCGCGCCGATGCCCGCGTCCGCGCTTTGCGCGCGCCTCCCACCCGCGAACCCACATTTTTGCAGCGAACCACCATCAGACGCGTGGTGGCTCGCTGCAAAAATGTGGGTTCGGGGACAGAGCGCGGCGGCAGCGCGCGGGCACGCGGCAGAGCGCGGCGGCAGCGCGCGGGCGCGCGGCAGAGCGCGGCGCGTCAGAGGCCCTGCCAGGCCGGCTTGTGCGCCCACGCCTCGCGGTAGTAGTCCGCGAACCCCAGGGTGGATGCTGCAGCCTCATCGACCACGACGCTCACACGCTCGTGCAACTGAATCGCCGACGCCGGCAGGGATGCGGTGAGCGGGCCCTCGACGGCGCCCGCGACCGCGGCGGCCTTGCCCTCGCCGAACGCGAGGAGGACGAGGTGGCGCGCGTCGAGGATCGTCCCGAGCCCCTGCGTGATGCAGTGCCTCGGCACCTCGTCGGGGCCGGCGAAGAACCGCGCGTTGTCCTCGCGCGTCTGCCGCGTGAGCGTCTTGACGCGGGTGCGCGACGCGAACGAGGACCCGGGCTCGTTGAACCCGATGTGACCGTCGCTGCCGATGCCGAGGATCTGCAGATCGATGCCCCCGGCATCCGCGATCTCGTGCTCGTAGTCCTCGCCCGCGTGCTCGATGCCCGGCAGCGTTCCCCGCGGCAGCCGCACCCGCGCCGGATCGAGCCCGAGCGGGCGCACGACCTCGCGCTCGATCACCCGCGCGTAGGACTCGGGGTGGGCGGGGTCGAGCCCGACATACTCGTCGAGCGCGAAGGCGCGCACGTGCGAGACATCCACGCCCGCGAGGCGCGTGCGCAGCGCCGCGTAAACGGGCAGCGGGGTCGATCCCGTCGCAAGTCCCAGCACCGTCTCGGGCCGGCGGCGCACGAGCGCGGCGATGTGATCGGCCACGAGCGCGCCGCCCGCCGCTGCATCGCGCACGATGATCACCTCAGCCACGCGCGAGCACCCCCCTCAGCTGCGACGCCGGGCGGTCGGCGCCCGCGAGCGCCGCGCCGAGCGCCGCCGCGGCCGAGCCCTCGGGCAGGGTCTCGATGCGCTCGTCGAGGCGCAGCGAACCGAGAAACGAGGATGCTGCGGCCGAGCGCCGCAGCTCCCGCCGCACGTCTGCCAGGAGACGGTCGCCGAGAGCTGCCAGCCCGCCGCCGATCGTCACGACATCGACGTCCGCCGTGAGCACGAGCACGCGCACCGCGGCGGAAACCCCGTGGGCCAGTCCCGCCCGCAGCGCGATCGCCCGCGTGTCGCCCGCGTCGGCGGCGTCGAACACGTCCCGCACCGGCAGCGTCCCGGGATGCCCCCAGCGGCGCGCGATCGCGGCGCCGCCGGCGAGCGCCTCGATGCAGCCCACCTGACCGCAGCGGCAGTCGGGCCCGGCGGGGTCGATCGAGATGTGTCCGATCTCGCCCGCCGCCCCGCGCGTCCCGCGCCACAGCGCGCCGCCCGTGAGCACTCCCGCGGCGACGCCCGTGCCGAGGTTGAGATACGCCATCGATGCGGCGCCGCCGCGCAGGAAGGCGGCGCCCAGGGTCGCGGCCTTGACGTCGTTCTCGATCCGCACCGCCGATCCCGACGCGTCGGCGAGCGCCGCCCCGAGATCGAACGAGTCGAGGCCGAGGTTCACCGCGTGCTCGACGCGCGTCGTTCCGGGCACGATCTGGCCCGGGATGCCGATGCCGATCGTCGTCGGATCACCGGGTGCGATGCCCGCCTGGCCCCGCAGGGCGGTGACAGCGTCGAGGATGGTCGCCACGACGGCATCCGGCCCCCACCCTGTGGTCAGTCGCACGCGCGCGAGGATCTCGCCGTCGCGGACGGCGACGGCATCGGTCTTGGAGCCCCCGACGTCGAGCCCGAGGGTGATCGGCCGGTGCCGCGGAGGCGGGCCGGCGGGAGGTGTGTCGGACATCAGCCTTTGACCGCCCCCGAGACGAGGCCGCTGGTCATGCGGCTCTGCACGATGAGGAAGAAGATCACGACGGGAACCGCCACGAGCGTCGAGCCCGCCATCAGCTGCGCCCAGTCGATGCCGCCGTTGGGATCGAGGAAGGTGCGCAGCCACACCGGCAGCGTCATGGCCTCGGGGCGCGGGTTGAGCACGAGCGCGAAGATGAACTCGTTCCAGGCCTGGATGAAGCCGAACACACCGGTCGCGACCAGACCCGGCGCCAGCAGCGGGAACGTGATGCGCCAGAACGCCTGGGCACGGCTGAGTCCATCGATCATCGCGGCTTCCTCGAGTTCGATGGGCACTCCGGCCACGAACCCGCGCAGCGTCCAGATCGTGAAGGGCAGGACGGTGGCGATGTAGACGGCCGAGAGCCCGATGATCGTGTTGAGCATCTGCCAGCCGTCGACGAGCCGGAAGATCGAGATGATCATCGCCTCCGCGGGGATCATCTGGATGACCAGGATCGCGATGATGAACCCGCCGCGGCTGCGGAAACGGAAACGCGACACCGCCAGCGCGGCGAGGAAGGCGAAGACGAGCGCGACGACGATCGTCACGAGAGTCACCTGCAGCGAGTTCAGCAGCGCCGGCAGGAACGGCGCGCGCCCGTCGCCCGCGAGGATCCCGGCGTAGTTGTCGAGCGTGAACTGCTCGGGCCAGAAGTTGACGTCGGTGCCGCGCACCTGCGAGTTCGGCTGCAGCGATGTGTTGAGCATCCAGTAGACCGGAAAGACGGACGCGACGAACACGATGACCGCGGCGACCGCGGCCAGGAACCCGCCCAGGCGACGGCGTCGGCGGGGGGCGCGCGCGTCGCGCCGCGCCGTGACGAGGGATGCTGTCGTGGTCACTCCGCGTCCTCCTTGATGCTGCGGCGGACGTAGAAGATCGAGATCGCCACCAGGAGCAGCACGACGATCACGGAGATCGCACCGCCCATTCCGAAATCGCCGGAGCCGAGCGAGACACGGTAGATGTAGACACCCAGCGTGTTCGTCTGCTCCGCAAGCCCGCCGATGGACTGCAGCGCGTAGATCTGGGTGAACACGCGCAGGTCCCAGATGACCTGCAGGATCGTGACGACGATGAGGATCGATCGGATGTAGGGCACGATCACGAAGAAGAACCGCTTCGCGCCGCCCGCTCCATCGAGCTGGGCGGCCTCCATGACCTCGTCGGGAACCTGCGTGAGTCCGGCGTACACCGTGAAGGCGACGAAGGGCACCGCGCCCCAGACGATGATGATCGCGGCGACGAAGAAGAAGCTGAGCGGCTCGATGAGCCACGAGTGCCCCTCGAAAGGCAACCCGAACCACGAGCTCAGCACGTGGTTGAGCACGCCGTACTGGGTGTCGAAGATCCACCCCCAGACGATGGTCGCCGACAGCGGCGGCATCGCCCAGGCCAGCAGCAGGCCGATCGAGACCAGGGTGCGCAGGGCCGTGCCGAGCCGCTTCATGAGCAGCGCGACCAGCACGCCCAGCACCATCGTGACGACGACGCACACGGCGGCGAAGGCGAGCGAGCGCCCCAGCACCGCCCAGAACGCGTCGTCGGTGAGCACCGCGAGGTAGTTGTCGAAGCCGACGAACTCGGGCGGGGCGCCAAAGACCTGCTCGCGGCCGAAGCGCTGGAACGACATGATGACCAGCTGCACGAGCGGCCAGGCCGTGATCGCGGCGAGCACGATCAGGGCGGGCAGGAGGAGCGCGTACGGGGTGAACCCGCCGCGTCGCCGGCGCCGGGGCGCCCTTCCGGGGGGTGCCGGGGAGATCAGCCGCTCGCCGTCGATCGCGCTGACAGCGGGAGCGGCATCGCTGCGGACGCTCGCCATGGGGACTCCTTGTGTTCGGATGACGGGTGCTTCGGGCGAGCGGGGCGCCATGCGCGACGCACCCGCCCGCCCGAGGCGGATCAGCCGTTCAGGATCTCCTCGATCTGGATGTCGACCTCGGCGGCGAGCGCCGCCACGTCGCCGCCCTGAGCGATCTGCACGAAGAAGTCCTCGAGCACGCGGCTCGCCTCGACCTCCGCCCAGTTCGGGGAGGCGGGGGTGAGCTTGGCGTTGCCGGCGGCCGCGGTGAACGCCTCGGCCTCGGGGCTCGATCCCAGTGTCGAGGCGAGCGAGAGCTTGGCGGGGATGAGGCCGTTCTCGCCGTAGATCGTCTGGAACCCGTCGCTCAGGATGATCTCGAGCGCGGCTTTGGCCAGCTCGGGGTTCTCCGATCGCGCCGAGATGCCGATGTTCGATCCGCCGGCGAAGACCTGTGCGGCGCCGCCGTCGATGCCCGGCAGCGCGTAGACCATCGGCGCGGCGGGCGGGGCCTCGGTCTCGCACGCGCTCGCAAGGCCCAGCGCCCAGTTGGGCGCCGAGAACTGCACGGCCTGGTTCTCGCAGTACGGCGTCCACGGCTCGGCGTTGTCGCCGTCCTTGGGTGCGAGCGAGGCGTTCATCATCAGGTCCTGCACCTGCAGCAGTCCGGCGATCGAGGCGTCCGAGCTCAACTGCGCATCCCAGCCCTCCCCGTCGACAACGGCGACCTCGCCGCCGTTCTCCCAGATGAAGGGCAGCGCGTTGTACCAGTCCTGGCCCGCGAAGTAGACGCCCGACTTTCCGGGGTTGGCCGCGGCCAGGCTCTTGGCCGTGGCGACGTACTCGTCGAGCGTCGCGGGGGCGGCGGTGACCAGCGCCGGGTCGGCGAAGACCACCCGCGCTCCGGAGTACAGCGGCGCCGCGTAGAACGCGCCGTCGTAGGATCCCGCCTCCACGAAGCCAGGCAGCAGGTCGTCGCCGCCGAGGGCTTCGTATTCGTCGGAGATGTCCAGCAGGGCGCCGACCGAGGTGAAGGCGGGCGCCTGGGTGTTGCCGAACTCGACGATGTCGGGGCTGTCCGAGCTCGACAGGCTCGTCGTCAGTTTGTCGACCAGGCCCTCCCAGGACTGCTCTTCGATGACGAGCGTCGATCCCGGGTTCTCCTCCTCGAACGTGTCGACCAGATACTCTCGCGCGACATCGGGGGTGTCGGTGCCGACCAGCCAGACGCGGATCTCCGCGCCATCGGACTCCGAGGAGCCGCCGGCCGCGCAACCGGCCAGCACGAGCGCGCTGCCGCCCAGCAGGGCCAGCGCTCCGAGCGTCTTCTTCATGGTGATCCCTCGTGTTCTCTCGGTGGGGGTGTGGATGGGTGATGGATGGGTGGGGGGTCCGGATGCTGTCGGGGCAGGCTCAGGAGACGCCGAGGCGACCCTGCAGCACCATGACGGCGGTGCCGCGCAGCACGATGTCCTGGCCGTAGGCGGTCAGTCGCACGCGCACCTCGTCGTGGAACTCGGCGAGCGTGCGGGCTCGGAGCGTCTCGACGGTCTGACGCATCAGGGGTCCGTCGAGCAGTTCCTCGGGGCCGGAGAGCACGATCTCCGACAGATCGAGCGCACCGACGATCGGCGCGACGGCGATACCGAGCCGCTCGCCCGCGTCGCGCAGCACCCGCTCGCGCGCGGCGTCGTCGGCCGTCTCGGCGAGCGCGTCCGACAGCGACGGCACCGACAGCCACGCCTCGAGGCAGCCGACCTTGCCGCATGCGCAGCGCGGTCCGCCGTCCGTGCCGATCGTGACGTGCCCGATCTCACCCGCGGCATAGCGACTGCCGCGGGTGAGCTGGCCGCCGGTGAGCAGGCCGGAGCCGACGCCGGCTCCGACCTTGATCAGCATCATGTCGCCCTCCGCGCGGCCGAATGTGTACTCGGCGAGCACGGCGGCGTTGGCGTCGTTGGCGACCAGCACCGGCAGATCGAGCGCCCGCTCCAGAGCGCCCCGCAGGTCGAACGCCGTCCACCCGAGGTTCGGCGCGCTCAGCACCACCCCCTCGTCGTCGACGATGCCGGGCGTCCCGACACCGATGCCGAGCACGGGCGCGTGCGAGTCGGCGATGAGGCGTCGCGCGAGGTCGAGGACGGCATCCACCGTGCTCTCCGTCGCGGGGCGAGCGACCTCGCGGCGCGCGACGATCTCGCCGTCGAGAGTGAGCACGGCCCCGAGGAACGCGTCGGGGCCCGACAGGTCGACCCCCACGATGCGGTGCGCCGCGCGGTCGATGTCGAGCATGATCGCCGGCTTGCCCGGGCGCGAGCCCTCGCGGGGACCCTTCTCGATCACGAAGCCGTCGACGATGAGCTCGGCGACGAGGTCGCTGATCGTCACGCGTGTGAGACCCGTCTGCCGCGAGAGGTCCGCGCGGCTCATCGCGCCGTCGTGGAACAGGGTCTGGAGCACGAGGGCGCGATTGTGACCGCGCGCCTGCTCGGGCAGCACCTTGCCCGCCGAGCGCAGGGCGCGGCCGCGGCCGAACGAACGCGTGTTCGGCGCGGTGTCGAGGACGCTCGTGCGGGGTGTCTTCGGGGCGGGCATGTTTGTTAGTAGACCTTACGAACAAAGATTGCGCAAGAGTTTCCCCCACTTTCGTTCAGACGCCTTCCAAACCCCTCGGCGCCGTCCGCGCCACCGTGGCACCTAGGGTGGACGGGTGAAGGGGGAACACCACATGAACAAGAACCTCACCGCGATCGCCCTCGTGGGCATCGCCGTGCTGGGCCTGGCCGGCTGTTCAGCGGGGGGCGCGGGCGGCGCCGACGGCTCGACCGGCGGCGGGTCGCAGGCCTCCCCCGACCAGAGCGTCGCCGACGCGTGTGCGGTGGTCAACGACACCATCGAGGCCGCGGCCTCGGAGTTCCAAGACGTCTCGGCCGAAGACCCGGCCGGCGCAGCCGAGGCGCTGCGCGCCGCAGCCGACGCGATCGGCGAGGCATCGACCGAGGTCGGAAACGCCGACGTCGCCGCCCTCCTGCCGGATCTCGAGTCGGGCTTCTCGACGATCGCCGATGCCATGTCCGCGGTCGCCGAGGGGGATCTCGCCGAAGCCGAAGAGCTGCAGAGCGTCGGCACCGAGCTGCAGGAGAGCTTCACCGAGTTCCAGGAACTCTGCCTCTCGTAGACCCGTCCGTGCCGTCGTCGCGGCGCACGCGCCGCAACCGTTGCCGGAACGTGATATACCGTCGCCTACAATCGACCTGACGCGTGCACCGGCACGCGACAGGGGGGCGTGATGACGGATCTGGTGACCTCGCCGTCGCCGACGAGCGGTGCCGAGCCCGAGGGCGAGCCGCGCGTCGAGTGGGCGCCCGCACCCGACCCCGTGCGCCGGCGACGCTGGCCGATCGCGTTGTGGATCGGCATCCCCGCCCTCGCCCTGGGGGCCGCGGGCTGGTACTTCGGAACGACCCTCATCGCCCCGGGCGTCACGATCTCGGGTGTGCCCGTCGGCGGAATGACGGTGGATGCTGCGGCCGACACCGTCTCACGGACCATCGCCGAGACGGGGGTCGAGATCACCGCCGGCGATGTCACCGCGACGATCACGGGTGCCGACCTCGGCGCGCAGATCCCGGCGGAGGATCTCGCCGCCGCCGCCCTCGAGACCAACCCGCTGTGGCAGGTCGGCGGCTGGTTCCCCGACCCCGATCGTCTGACACCCACGCTCGACTCCGAGCTCGCGCTCTCCTCCCTCTCGCAGGCGTTCGCCGCCGAGTGGGTGGCTCCGGTCGATGCCTCCATCGCGTATGACGACACCGGCGACACCTACGTCGTCACCCCCGACCAGCCCGGTCTGGGCGTCGATCACGCCGAGGCCGAAGCCGCCTACACGGCGCTGCTCCTCGACCCGTCGGCCCCCGCGAGCATGGACGACGCGCTCACCGAGCTCGAGGCCGACATCACGACCACCGTCGCGACCGAGCGTGCCGGCGAGCTGAACGCGATGCTCGCTTCGGCGGGCTTCTACGTCGGCGACGAGCGCACGGTTCCGATCGAGCCCGACACGACCGCGTCGTGGCTGAGCATCACCCCCGATCCCGAAGAGGGCACGATCGACATCGCCGCCGACGAGGCCGCCATCCAGGCCGTCGTCGACACGCTGCCGGCGGCCGTCGACCGACCCGCCACCAACGGTGTCGTCGTCGTCAACAACGCGGGACGCGAGCTGCGCACCGAGCAGCAGGGCGCCGACGGACGGGTGCTCGGTGCGACCGCGGGGATCGCGGCCGCGTTCGCGACGCAGCTCTCGGCCGGAGACGCCGCCTACGCCCTCGATGTCGAGGTCACCCCGGCCGAGACGACCAGCGTCGTCCGGCTGCTCGAGGTCGATCTCTCGGAGCAGCGCCTCTACGTCAAGGAGAACGGCGTCACGATCCACACTTGGCTCATCTCCAGCGGCGGGCCCGGCTGGGAGACCAACCAGGGGCGCTTCACCGTCAACGCCAAGGTGCGCATGCAGGACATGGGCAACACCGAGGTCGGCTACCTGCAGCCCGACGTCGAGTGGGTCATGTACTTCAGCGGCGACCAGGCGTTCCACGCGGTGTACTGGCGCAACATCTGGGGCACGCCCCTCTCGCACGGCTGCGTCGGCATGCCGACGGGCCTTGCCAAGCAGATCTACGAGTGGGCCGACGTCGGCACCGACGTGTGGGTGCACGCCTGAGCGAACGACGAAGGGGGTGGATGCTGCAGCATCCACCCCCTTCGTCGTTCACGGTCAGAGCGCGTCGATGATGCCGTTCAAGGTCGGCGAGGGACGCATCGCCTCGGTCACGAGCCGCTCGTCCGGACGGTAGTAGCCACCGATCTCGACCGGCGAGCCCTGCACGGCGACGAGCTCGTCGACGATCTTCTGCTCGTTCTCGGCGAGCGCGGTGGCCACCGGCGCGAACGCGGCCGCGAGGTCGGCGTCGGCCTTCTGCGCCGCCAGCTCCTGCGCCCAGTACAGGGCCAGATAGAAGTGGCTGCCGCGGTTGTCGATCGTGCCGAGGGCGCGGCCGGGCGACTTGTCCTGCTCGAGGAAGGTGCCCGTCGCCGCGTCGAGCGTGTCGGCGAGCACCTTCGCCTTGGCGTTGCCGGTGCGTTCGGCGAGATGCTCGAAGGACGCCGCGAGCGCGAAGAACTCGCCGAGCGAGTCCCACCGCAGGTAGTTCTCTGCGACGAGCTGCTGCACGTGCTTGGGGGCGGAGCCGCCCGCGCCGGTCTCGAAGAGCCCTCCGCCGGCGAGCAGCGGAACGATCGAGAGCATCTTGGCGCTCGTGCCGACCTCGAGGATCGGGAAGAGATCGGTGAGGTAGTCGCGCAGCACGTTTCCGGTGACCGAGATCGTGTCGAGACCCTGCCGCATGCGCGCCAGCGTGTAGCTGGTGGCCTCTTCGGGCGCGAGGATCAGGATCTCGAGCCCGTGCACGTCGAGGGTGGCGAGGGCCTGGTGCACCTTCGCAATCAGCTGCGCGTCGTGCGAGCGGTTGACGTCGAGCCAGAAGACGGCGGGCGACCCCGTCGCACGGGCGCGCCCGACCGCCAGGCGCACCCAGTCGATGACGGCGATGTGCTTGGTCTGCGTCGCCCGCCAGATGTCGCCGGCGCCGACGGCGTGCTCGATGAGCAGCTCGCCCTCGCCGTCGAGGATCTGCACGACGCCGTCGGTGGCGATCTCGAACGTCTTGTCGTGACTGCCGTACTCCTCGGCCGCCTGGGCCATGAGTCCGACGTTGGGCACGGTGCCGATGGTCGCGGGATCGAGCGGGCCGTGGGCGATCACATCGTCGATCACGGCCTGGTAGACGCCGGCATACGAAGAGTCGGGGATCACGGCGATCGTGTCGTCCTCGCCGCCGTCGGCGCCCCAGAGCTTGCCGCCGTTGCGCACGAGTGCGGGCATCGAGGCGTCGACGATGACATCGGAGGGCACGTGCAGATTGGTGATGCCCCGGTCGGAGTTGACGTAGGACAGACGGGGACCTGCGGCCATCGCCGCGGTGAAGGCCTCGAGGATCTCGTCGCCGCCCTCGACCTTCGGCAGCCCCGCGAGGATCGCGCCGAGTCCGTTGTTCGGGTTCAGGCCCGCGGCCCGGATGCGGTCGCCGTACCGGGCGAACACGTCGGCGAAGTACGTCGTGACGACGTGACCGAAGATGATCGGGTCGCTGACCTTCATCATCGTGGCCTTCAGGTGCACCGAGTAGAGCACGTCATCGGCGGCAGCGGCATCCAGCGTCTCGGCGAGGAAAGCGTCGAGCGCCGACGCGGAGAGGAAGGTCGCGTCGATGATCTCGCGCGGCAGCACCTTGAGGTTGTCTTTGAGCACGGTCGTCGTGCCGTCGGCGGCGACATGGCGCACGGTCAGCACGTCGTCGTGCGCCGCCACCCACGACTTCTCGTTGCTCTTGAAGTCGTCGTGGCCCATGGTCGCCACCCGGGTCTGGGAACCGGCGGGGAAGGCCTTGTTGCGGTGCGGGTGCTTGCGCGCGTAGTTCTTAACCGACAGCGGCGCGCGGCGGTCGCTGTTGCCCTCGCGCAGCACGGGGTTGACCGCCGAGCCCTTGATGCGGTCGTACCGGGCACGGATGTCTTTGTCTTCGATCGAAGCGGCCTCGTCGGGGTAGTCGGGGATGTCGAATCCCTGCGCCTGCAACTCGGCGATCGCGGCCTTGAGCTGCGGAATCGACGCCGAGATGTTGGGCAGCTTGATGATGTTGGCCTCGGGCAGCGTGGCGAGCCCGCCGAGTTCGGCGAGCGCGTCGCCCACCTGCTGTTCGGGCGCGAGCTTCTGCGGGAAGGCGGCGAGGATGCGACCCGCGAGCGAGATGTCGCGGGTCTCGATGTCGACCCCGGCCTGGCCGGCGACCGCCTTGACGATCGGCAGGAACGACGCCGTCGCCAGAGCCGGTGCCTCGTCGGTGTAGGTGTAGATGATGGTCGAGTCGGTCACCGGTGTCGTCTCCGTTCGGGTCGTCATTCCAGCCTATCGCAAGGCATCTTTTCTCTTGACGTCGAGATACTTCGCTCCGTGAACAGCAGGTGACCGGGTCGAGCGTCCGTGACGGGGGCACCCGGACCCCACTACCCTGTGCGTATGGCTGAGCTGCGACTGGTGGAACTGTCCGCGACGACGATCGTCGCCGTGAACAATCTCTCGCTCAAGCCGGGGCAGGAACAGTTCCTCGCCCCGGTGTCGTACGGCATCGCCGCCACCGTCGCCGATCCGGCCACGACATGGCAGCGCGTCGTCGTCGACGGTGACGAGGTCGTCGGCTTCGTCAGCGCGGGATTCGACCCCGATGCCCCCGAGGAATACTTCCGCTCGGTGCTGTGGCGCATCAACGTCGACGCCGACGATCAGGGCCGCGGTGTCGGCCGGTTCGCCGTCGAGGGGCTGCTCGAAGAGGCGCGCGCCCGCGGCCTCGACGTCGTCACCGTGATCTACGAGGCGGGCGAAGAGGGTCCCGAGGCTTTCTTCCGCCGCGTGGGCTTCACACCCACCGGTGAGACCGAGTACGGTGAGGTCATCGCCGAGATCCGACTGTAGGATCTCGCGGTTTCGTCGTGGCGGCTGGGGAGAGGCCACGACGCTCGAGACCGGCGGCGGGGCCTCGGATTCCCCTCCCCCACCGAGGCCTCGTCGCCCCCCATCGTTCCTCCGCGTCGCCGCGCGTCAGACGAGGGATTCCCGCCACGCCGCGTGCAGCTGCGCGAACTTCCCCGTGCCCGAGATGAGGTCCTCCGGCGTGCCGTCCTCGATGATGCGGCCATGTTCCATGACGAGCACACGGTCGGCGATCGCGACCGTCGACAGGCGGTGCGCGATGATGATCGCCGTGCGATCGGCGAGCAGCGTCTGCAGCGCGTCCTGGATCTGACGCTCGCTCGGGATGTCGAGCGACGCCGTCGCCTCGTCGAGGATCAGCACGGCGGGATCGGCGAGGAACGCGCGCGCGAACGAGATCAGCTGCCGCTGACCCGCCGACACGCGTCCGCCGCGCTTGTTCACGTCGGTGCCGTAGCCATCGGGCAGGCGCTGGATGAAAGCATCCGCCCCCACAGCCCGTGCCGCGGCCTGGATCTCGTCGAGCGTCGCATCGGGCTTGCCCAGCGCGATGTTGTCGGCGACGGTGCCGCTGAACAGATACGCCTCCTGCGTCACCATGACGATCGCGCGGCGCAGGTCCTTGGGGTGCAGACTGCGCAGATCGACGCCGTCGAGCGACACCTCGCCGCGCGTGGGGTCGTAGAAGCGGGAGACGAGCTTCGCGAGGGTCGACTTGCCCGCGCCCGTCGTCCCCACGAGGGCGACGGTCTGGCCGGCGGGGATGTCGAGCGAGAAGCCCGGGAGGATCACGCGGTCGTCGGAATAGCCGAACAGCACGTCGTCGAAGCGCACATGACCGCGGGCGCTCCACAGGTCGACCGGCTGGGTGGGGTCGGGCACCGTCGGCTCCTCCTCGAGCACACCCGAGACTTTCTCGAGTGCCGCCGTGGCGGACTGGTAGGAGTTGAGGAAGAAGGCGACCTCCTGCAGGGGCGAGAAGAAGTTGCGCACGTACAGCACGGCGGCGATGAGCACGCCCACCGCGATGCCGCCCTCGGCGACCCGCACCCCACCCCAGAAGACCACGAGCGCCAACGACACCGAGGCGATCGCCATGAGCCCCGGCTCGAAGGTCCCGAAGAGCTGGATCGAGCGCATGTTCACGCCCCGGTACTTCAGCGAGAGGTCGCCGAACTCCTCGTCGTTGCGGGTCTCCTTGCGGAACGCCTTGACGGCCCGGATCCCGGTCATCGTCTCGACGAACTTCACGATGACCTGCGCGCTGATCACACGCGACTCGCGGTACACCAGCTGCGACCGCATGTAGAACCACCGCATCAGCAGCATGAGCGGGATGCCCATGACGACGAGGATCAGACCCGACTGCCAGTCGATCAGCAGCAGCGCGATGAGGGTGAACCCGCCGTAGAGGATGCCCGAGACCAGCTCGTTGAGGCCGCCGTCGAGCAGCTCGCGGATCGTGTCGAGATCGCTCGTCTGCCGCGAGATGATGCGACCCGACGTGTACGACTCGTGGAACTCGAGGCTCAGCCGCTGCGTGTGCAGGAAGATGCGCTTGCGCAGATCGAGCATGATCGCCTGCGTGAGCCGCGCGGCGACGACGACGTACCAGGCGATGAGCGCGGCCCCCGCGATCGCGGTGAGCAGGTACACCGCGACGACGCCGACCGTCGGCATCCAGTCCATGCGGTCGACCACCGCGGGCAGTGCGGTGTCGATGCCGTAGGCGATGAGCGCGGGTCCCGCGACGCGGAACGCCGTCGAGACGACCAGCAGCGCGCCCGCGAGCACCAGCTGCCAGCGCACCGCCGACATGAGCGATCCGAGCAGGCGCAGCGAGCGTCGACGGATCTCGCGGCTCTCGGCGCGCGTGTAATCGGAGCGGTCCTCGCCGCTCGTGCCGGTCACGGTCGTGCTCACGGGTTCACCTCCCCCGCCCGCATGCGGGCCTCCGGGTCTTGGGCGTTCCGGGCGGCGTCCTCGAGGCTCGAGATGACGTGCCGGTAGTGCGCGCTCGTGCGCAGCAGCTCGGAATGTGTGCCCACCGCGGAGATCCGGCCCTCCTCGAGCAGCGCGACGCGGTCGGCGAGCGTGACGGTCGAGGGCCGGTGGGCGATCACGAGCGCGGTCGTGGCGTGCAGCACCTCGCGCAGGGCGTCCTCGACGAGAGCCTCTGTGTCGACGTCGAGCGCCGAGAGCGGGTCGTCGAGCACGAGCACCGCCGGACGCGCGGCGACGGCCCGGGCGAGCGCGAGACGCTGGCGCTGACCCCCCGAGAGCGAGAGCCCCTCCTCGCCGATGATCGTGTCGACTCCGTTCGGCAGGTCCTCGACGAAACCGGCCTGCGCCACCCCGAGCGCCTCACGCAGAACCCGTTCGGCCTCGGCGGAGCCGGGCTCCAGATCCTCGCGGCCCAGCAGCACGTTCTCGCGCACCGACTGCGAGAACAGCGTCGCATCCTCGAACGCCATACCCACGTGCGTGCGCAGCTCGCGCAGCGAGAGATCGCGCACGTCGACGCCGTCGAGCACAACGCGTCCGCCGGTGACGTCATACAGCCGCCCCGGCAAGGTGGTGAGCGTCGTCTTTCCCGACCCGGTGAGCCCCACCAGCGCCATCGTCTCGCCCGGCCGCAGCACAAGGTCGATGCCATCGAGCAGATCGCGGTCGCCGGCGACGGCATCCTGATACCTGAAGTGCACGCCCTCGAAGACGAGCTCGCCCCGCGGGCTGTCGAGGGTGCGGGGATGCTCGGGGTCGGTGATCGTGTTCTGCTCGTCGAAGACCTCGAACAGGCGATCGGTGGCGGTGCGCGCGTCGAGCATGAACGAGAACAGGAATCCGATGGACTCCATCGGCCAGCGCAGCACGGTCGCCATCGCGAAGAACGCGACGAGTTCGGATGCCTGCAGCTGACCGAGCGCGGTGAGGTAGATGCCCGCGCCCAGGCACAGCGCGAAGGCGATGTCGGGCAGGAGCACGAGCCAGAACCAGATCCAGCCGATCGCCCGGGCCTTACTCAGCTCGGTCTCGCGCAGCGTCTCGGCCTGGCGGGCGAACTTGCCGAGCGCGTACTTTCCACGCCCGAACGCCTTGAGCACGCGGATGCCGTGCACGCTCTCCTCCACCGAGGTGGCGAGGTCGCCGGCCTGATCCTGGCTCTGCCGCGCGAGCGTGCCGTAGGTCTTCTCGAAGCGGTAGCCGGCGTACCAGAGGGGCGCCGAGGTGACCAGAAAGATGACACCCAGCAGCCAGTGCCACCGGAACAGCAGCACGAGGCCCACGACGATCGTCAGCACGTTCACGACGAGCAGCACGAGGCCGAAGGCGAGCCAGCGGCGCAGCATCGAGATGTCCTGCATCATCCGGCTGAGCAGCTGCCCCGACTGCCAGCGATCGTGGAATGCGACGGGCAGACGCTGCAGCCGGCCGTAGAAGGTGCGACGCAGGTCGTACTCGACCATGGTCGCGGGCCCGAGCACGAACCAGCGGCGCAGCCACACCATGGCCGCCTCCGCCAGGCCCAGCCCCAGGATCGCGGCGGCACCCCACGCCATCTGCACGAGGTCGCCCGAGGCGACGGGACCGCCCACGACCACTTCGAGCACGAGCGGGATCGTCAGCGCGAGCAGCGCCGCGACCAGCGCGCTCGCAGCACCGAGGGCGAGTCGCGGCAGCACCGGACGCGCGAACGGAATGAGCCGGGCGAGGGATCCGAGCGTCGACGATTCGGCGCGGGGCGGGGGCGTGGCGGTGCGGGTCATGATCCTTGTGGGAGGTCGTGCGGTGGCGCCGGGATCTGGCGAGGGGTGTGCGCGACGCGAGGAGTTCCAGCGGTGGGGCAGGAGCGATCGTGCAAGACGTCGGCAAAAGAGCCTTTCAGCCTATGCCCGGAATGTCACCGCTGGCAACAATCACCTCCCGGTCAGCGCGCCGCCTCGCGCGCGAGCAGCGACCGCTTGACATCGAGCCCCCACGCGAAGCCGCCGAGCGTGCCGTCCGCGCGCAGCACGCGGTGGCACGGCACGAACAGCGCGGGCGCGTTGCGCGCACAGACGGATGCCGCGGCTCGAACCGCCGCCGGGGACCCGAATGCCGCGGCGAACGACGTGTACGTCAGCGGCGCGCCGGGATCGATCCGGCGCAGCGCGCTCCACCCGCGCTCTTGCAGATCCGTGCCCCGCTGGCGCACGACGACGCCGTCGATCGCGGCGATCTCGCCGGCGTAGTAGCTCCGCGCCGCCTCCGCGGCAGGCGTCGGGCCCGCACGCAGTTCGGTCGGACGCAGGGAGGGGTGGATGCGGGCGGTGAGCGCCGCGGGATCCGCCGTCCATCCCGAGGCCAGGACGCTGCCGTCCTCGGCCGCGATGATCGTGAAGGCGCCGTCCGGCGTGGCGATCGTCTCGACGAGCGCGGCCGGTGCGGCGTGTGCCGCGAGCGCGGTCGGTGCGGAGGGAGTGCGTGTGCCGGTCATGCCGGGATCCTCTCGGTCGGTCGGTCGGCATCGAGTGCCGTGGGCGGCACGGGGGCCGCAAGGGCTGTGCGCCAGAGGTGCCCGGTGAGGTAGGACCGCCACGGCGCAACCCGTGACGCCCAGGCGTCGAGGGCGCGCGGATCGCCGGGGAGGCCCGCGCGCACCGCCCCGGCGCGCGCGGCGACGTCCGCCGGCAGGAACACATCGGGGTCACCCGTGACGCGCATGCGCACGTAGTCGGCGGTCCAGGGTCCGATCCCGGGCATCGCGAGCAACGCGGCGCGCTGATCGCGCGCGTCGTCGCCCGGGCTCAGCTCGAGATCCCCGGCCGCGATCGCGGCGGCGGTCCCGACGATCGCCCGGATCCGCGCGGCGGGGCCCCGCAGCACGTCCGCGCCGTGCTCGGCGATTGCCGCCATCGTCGGGAAGAACCGGTCGATCGGGGCCGCCGCGGTTGTGCTTGTGCCTGCGCCTGCGCCTGTGTCTGGGGTTGTGCCTGGGCTTGTGCCTGTGGCTGGATGGGTACCTGTGCCTGCACGCGCGCCTGTGCCTGCACGCGCGCTTGTGGCGACACGCGCGCTTGTGGCGACAGCATCCCGCGTGGTGGCGGCATCCCGCACCCGAGCCGCGTCGCCGGAACAGGAGTCGGCGTCAGAACAGGACGAATCACGCGCCAAAAATCCTGTTCTCGCAGCATCTCCTGTATCCGGCGCGCCGTCGAGGCCTTCGGGCAGGCGCTCGCCGAGCGCGTCGGTCAGACGGGCGAGCGCGGTGCGGGCGGCCGCGACCGATATCTGCTGGCCGATCATCGCGCGCACGAGCATCTCGTGCGGATCGGCGGCACCCGGCACCCGCAGGCCCGGGGACCGAGCGACGAGGGGCGCCACGGCGGGGTGAGCCGCCAGCGCCGCATCGATCGCAACGGGATCGGCGTCGAGGTCGAACAGGCGCCGCGCCCGCGCGACCACGCTGGCCAGATCGCCGAGGTGGGCGAGGCGGGCCTCGAGGCGCACCCGATCGCCGTCGGCGCGCAGCCGGAGCACCGCGGGTCCGCCCGGCATCTGCAAGGTCCGCGCGAAACAGAGGGATGTCGCCGCCTCGACACCCGGGATCGCACGCGCTGCCATCCAGGCGAAGAGTCCCGCCGCATCGAACGGCGCGCGCATGGGAAGGGCGAGCTGGATCAGGCCGGGCGCAAAACCGGGCGGAGCGGAGGCCGCACGGCGCCGCGCGCGGAGCTGCGTCGGGGTGAGGCCGAACACCTCCCGCACGGTGTCGTTGAACTGCCTCACGCTCGCGAAACCAGCGGAGAACGCCACATCGGCGGCGGGCATATCGGTGCCGACCAGCAGCATCCGTGCCGTCTGTGCCCGGTGAGCCCTGGCCAGAGCGAGCGGCCCGGCGCCGAGCTCGGCGGTGAGCATCCGTGTGAGGTGGCGTGTCGAATACCCCAGCCGGCGGGCGAGCCCCGGCACGCCCTCGCGCTCGATGACGCCGTCGGCGATGAGGCGCATCGCCCGTCCGGCGGCGTCCGCGCGCAGATCCCACGCGGGCGAGCCCGGCGCCGCCTCGGGCAGGCAGCGTTTGCAGGCGCGGTACCCGGCCTCGTGCGCCGCGGCGCTCGTGGCGAAGAACGACACGTTGCCAGGCTTCGGCGTGCGCGCGGGACAGCTCGGGCGGCAGTAGATGCCCGTCGTGCGGACGGCGGTCACGAACTGTCCGTCGAAGCGCGTGTCGCGCGACGATATCGCCCGGTAGCGCTCGTCGAACGTCATCGCCGGATGACCCGGAATGGCGTTCGGTGGCGATGTCATGTCCCCAGCCTGACACGGCCGCACCGCACCCGCTCGCGGAAATCGGACACGGCGGCGGCAGTGAGCGCGCCGGGCTTGGCCGGCCCAAACGGACAACATTCCGGATGACCTTACGACCGGGCGCATTGATCGCACGGATAGTGTCCCGGACCGGCCGTCACTCCGGAATGTTGTCCGCCCACGTCGGGGCCGGAGCCCCGGATCAGTGGAAGAAGTGGCGCTCGCCCGTGAAGAACATCGGGATGCCGGCAGAGCGCGCCGCGTTGATGACCTCTTCGTCGCGCACCGAGCCCCCGGGCTGGATGATCGCCGAGATGCCGGCGTCGATCAGCACGGCGGGTCCGTCGGCGAACGGGAAGAACGCGTCGGATGCCGCCACCGAGCCGGCCGCGCGGGCACCCGCGCGCTCGACGGCCAGTCGGCACGAATCGACCCGGTTGACCTGCCCCATGCCGATGCCGACGGTGGCCGAGTTCTTGGCCAGGACGATCGCGTTGGACTTCACCGCGCGGCATGCCTTCCACGCGAAGATGAGACCGGTCATGTCGTCCTCGGAGGGACGCTCCCCCGAGACGAGCTCCCAGTGCTTCGCCACCGATTCGATGTCGTCGGGGAACCGATCGGCGTCCTGCAGGAGCAGCCCACCGGAGACCAGGCGCACATCCATCGGCTCCTGCTTCCAGTCCGGCGGCAGCTGCAGCAGGCGCAGGTTCTTCTTCTCGGCGAAGACGGCGAGCGCCGCGGGCTCGAAGTCGGGCGCGACGATGACCTCGGTGAAGATGTCGCGGAGGTTCTCGGCCATCTTCAGCGTCACGGTGCGGTTCGCGGCGATGACACCACCGAATGCCGAGACCGGATCGCACTCGTGCGCGCGCAGGTGGGCGCTGGCGATCGGGTCGAGCGCGCTCGGCGCCCCGACGGCGATGCCGCACGGGTTGGCGTGCTTGATGATGGCCACCGCGGGCTTGACCATGTCGAAGGCGGCTCGAAGCGCGGCATCCGCGTCGACGTAGTTGTTGTACGACATCTCTTTGCCCTGCAGCTGACGCGCCTGCGCGATGCCGTGGCCGCCCAGGCGTGTATAGATCGCTGCGCGCTGGTGCGAGTTCTCGCCGTAGCGCAGGGTCGCGAGGCGCTCGGCCTTGATCGTCAGGTGCGCGGGCAGGTCGAGGTCATCCGAGAGCGTGCCCTCGGCGAACCAGGCGGCGACGGCGGTGTCGTAGGCGGCGGTGTGCGCAAAGGCGCGGGCGGCGAGCTCGCGCCGCTGCGTCAGCGTCGTGCCGCCGGAGCGCACCGCGTCGATGATCGCGGGGTAGGACTCGGGCGAGACGACGATCGCGACGTTGGCGTGGTTCTTCGCCGATGCGCGCACCATCGCGGGGCCGCCGATGTCGATCTGCTCGACGACGTCGTCGCCCTGCGCGCCCGAGGCGACCGTCTCGACGAACGGGTAGAGGTTCACCACGACGAGCTCGAACGGCGAGATGCCGAGGTCGGCGAGCTGACGCTCGTGGTCTTCGAGTCGCAGATCGGCCAACAGGCCCGCGTGCACGCCGGGATGGAGGGTCTTCACACGCCCGTCGAGCGATTCGGGGAATCCGGTGACGCTCGCGACGTCGGTGACGGCGTGCCCCGCATCGCGGATCGCCGCGGCGGTCGAGCCGGTCGAGACGATCTCGACCCCGGCCTCGGCGAGCGCGCCCGCGAGCACGAGCAGGTTGGTCTTGTCGCTGACCGACACCAACGCCCTGCGGATCGGCACGGCGTCGCGATCGCGGTAGAGAGAGGGGTCGTGGCTGGGTCCTGCCATGGGCGGCTCCTTTGCGGTGGGGGCGGGCGGCGGATGCTGAGCTCAGGCGTGCGCGGACGGTGCCGCGAGATCGAGCTCGCCGGTGGCGATGCGTCGCACGACATCGATCAGCAGCCGCCGTTCGACGGGCTTGATGCGGTCGTGCAGGGAGTGCGGAGTGTCGCCGGGGAGCACGGGAACGCGCTCCTGCGCGAGGATCGGACCGGTGTCGACGCCGTCGTCGACGACGATGACACTGGCCCCGGTCTCGGTCACCCCCGCCGCGAGCGCGTCGCGCACGCCGTGGGCGCCCGGGAACTCGGGCAGGTATGCCGGATGGGTGTTGATGATGCGCGGCGCGTAGGCGGCGACGACGTCGTGCGGCAGCAGACGCATCAGGCCGCTGAGCACGATCAGATCGGGCGTCCAGACATCGAGCTGCCGGCGAAGCTCCTCGCCCCACTGCTCGCGGGTGTCGAAGTGATCGAATGCGACCATGAACGAGGGGATGCCGAACTCTTCGGCGTGCCCGAATCCGTCGGCCTCGCGATCGGCGCCGATCACGACGACCCGCGCGGGGTAATCGGGGTGCGCGGCGGCCTCGAGCAGGGCACGAAGGTTGGATCCCGTGCCCGAGATGAGGACGGCGACCGTGAGCACCCGCCCAGTCTAGTCCGCGGGGTGCGCGCTGCCGGGGTGCGGGGGCAGGCGCTCGATGGGCGCCGTCTCGTCTGTGTCGCCGCCGGGCTCGCCCTCAACGGACGCGGGCGCGGCTGCGGTGGTGGGCCCAGCCCCGGGTGCGGCGGGCGCCGCGACCCGCTCGATCGGCGCGGTCTCGTCGAGGTGATGCCAGCGATCGGGCTCGTCGTGCGCGCGACCCCACCGCTCGGCCCGGCGCAGGGTGTCGTCGTGGCTGTGCCGTCCGGGCGCCCACGCTCCCGCGCCGTGGGTCGCGGCGGCCAGCGCCCCGCCGCTGCGCAGGGGCGCAAGGAGCAGGATCGCCGCTCCGACGAGCACCTCCGCCCCCACGGCCAGCGCGACCATGCCCGCGTGCGGTCCGACGTCGACGAGCGCCCCCGGGCCGAGGGAACCCGAGGCCGCCGCCGCGAGCCCGGCCACGATCCCGGCCACGACCAACGCCGTGGCGAGCGCGGTGACCAGGCGCGGCAGCATCCGATCGGTCGATGCTGACGCGGGCGACGCCGCGGCGTCTGCGGCCGCGACGAGGTCGGACCGGGCGACCCAGCCCGCGAGGGCGCCGGCGGCGACGGGGATCAGCACGACCAGCAGCAACCACATGCTCTGCACCTCGGGCAGCGCGCCCAGCACCGGGATGCCCGGAACCGGACCGATCTCGGTTCCGACGGGCGAGACCGCGGTGCCCGCGCCGAACGCGAACCCGGGGCCTGCGATCCAGGCCACCGCCCAGATCACGAGCGTCGGCAGGTAGGCGAGCTGACCGAGCGTGATGATCGTGGCGCCGACCCCGTCGATGTTGCCGGCCTGGAAGAGGGCGATGATCTCACCCGCTCCGGCGAACACGGCAACGGCGAACGCGATCGCGCCGGCGCCCACGAGCACCGCCGCGGCGATGATCGACGCGCGGACCGTCGCCTCGACGACGTGCGCCCAAGGCCGGCCGTGCGCCGCGAGGGCGTCGCGCACGGCGTCGACGATGCCGTCATCGCCCTCGTTCCATGCGCAGGCGATGCCGCCGGCCAGCACGGCGATCGTGTACACCGCCGCGGGGTAGAGGATCGCCTGCCAGAGCACCGGTGCCGCAACGGGGTTCGCCGAGGTGAGCGCGACGAGCGTGGATGCCGCGGCCGACACCGCGAGCGCGGATGCGGCACCGGTCAGCCACGCGCCCGCGCGCGCGGCGCGCGCCCCGGAGCGCAGCCCGAACACGGCGCTGAACACCGCGAGGGCGAGAGGCGCCACGGAGAGGGGGAACGACGCCGCATCGACCGGGATGCCCGCCGCGATCAGTTCGGCGGGCAGCGTGATCTGCATCGGCACGAGGTGACCGAGCTGCCAGATCGCGCCCGTTGCCGGCCAGAGCGCCGCCCAGTCTGCGGCCGACCCCATCCCGAACACCCAGAGCAGCGTCAGGGGTGCGGCGACCATCGCCAGCCCGACCGCCGCCGCGATGGCGGCGTCGAGGGCGCAGAGGAGGGCGACGAGAACGCGGTACATGCCCGAACGACCCTACCCGCGAGCGCGGACGGGGCCGGCCTGCCTCGCCGGGCTCTCAGGCCTCGGCGGGCGCTCAGGCCTCGGCGGGCTCGAGCACGAACAGCGCGATGCGGCGATCGGTCCTGGTCTGGTACTCGTCGTAGTCGGGCCACACCGAGGCGGCGCGGGCCCACCACTGCTCGTACTCGTCGCCCTCGACCGCGCGCGCGACATAGTCGCGCTTGACGGCGCCATCCTGCAGCTCGACGTGCGGGTTGGCGAGGATGTTGTAGTACCACTGCGGCGGCTTCGGGGCGCCGCCCTTGGACGCGACGACGGCGTACACGCCCTCGTGCTCGACGCGCATCAGAGCGGTCTTGCGCAGTCCGCCCGACTTGGCCCCCACGGTGGTGAGGACGATGATCGGGACCCCGCGCAGCAGGTTGGCCTCGGTACCGTTCGAGGCCTCGTACTTCTCGGCCTGAGTGCGGGCCCAGTCGGCGGTGCTCGGCAGATATTCTCCGGTCAGTGGCATGGTGCCCAGCCTAGCCGCGGGTGCACACGAAGAGGGTGGATGCCGAGGGCACAGGCCCCGGCATCCACCCCTCTGTGCGAGACGACTACAGCGCGGCGATCACCGCGCGCATGAGATCGGCCGTCTCGGAGGGCGTCTTGCCGACCTTGACGCCGGCGGCCTCGAGGGCCTCCTTCTTGGCCTGCGCGGTACCCGCCGAGCCCGAGACGATGGCACCGGCGTGGCCCATCGTCTTACCCTCGGGCGCGGTGAAGCCCGCGACGTAGCCGACGACGGGCTTGGTGAGGTTGGCCTTGATGAAGTCGGCCGCGCGCTCTTCGGCGTCACCGCCGATCTCGCCGATCATGACGATCGCCTTCGTCTCGGGGTCGGCCTCGAACGCGGCGAGCGCGTCGATGTGGGTGGTGCCGATGATGGGGTCGCCGCCGATTCCGATGGCGGTCGAGAAGCCGATCTCGCGCAGCTCGTACATCATCTGGTAGGTCAGGGTGCCCGACTTCGAGACGAGGCCGATCGGGCCCTTGCCGGTGATGTTGGCGGGCGTGATGCCGACCAGCGACTCGCCCGGGGTGATGATGCCGGGGCAGTTCGGGCCGATGATGCGGGTCGTGTTGCCCTTGGACTGCGCGTAGGACCACGCCGCGGCGGTGTCTCCGACGGGCACGCCCTCGGTGATCACGACCAGCAGCGGGATCTCGGCGTCGATGGCCTCGACCATCGCATCCTTGGTGAAGGCGGGGGGCACGAACGCGATCGACACGTCGGCGCCGGTGGCCGCCATCGCCTCGGCCACGGAGGCGAACACGGGCAACTCGACGGGGTTGCCGTCCTTGTCGGTGTGCAGCACGGTCGTGCCGGCCTTGCGGGCGTTGACGCCGCCGACGACCTGCGTTCCGGCCTTGAGCATCAGCGCGGTGTGCTTGGTGCCCTCGCCGCCCGTGATGCCCTGGACGATGACCTTGGAGTCCTTGTCAAGAAAGATCGACATTGCTTCAGTCCTTATGCGTTCGCGAGTTCGGCGGCCTTGTCGGCGCCTTCGTCCATGGTCTCGGCGAGTGTGACGAGGGGGTGGGCGGCGTCGCGGAGGATCGCGCGCCCCTCCTCGACCTTGTTGCCGTCCAGGCGCACGACGAGCGGCTTGGAGGCGCTGGAGCCCAGCTCGGCGAGCGCGCCGACGATGCCCTTGGCCACCGCGTCGCACGCGGTGATGCCGCCGAACACGTTGACGAATACGCTCTTGACCTGCGGGTCGCCGAGGATGACGTCGAGCCC
>NZ_QFPF01000097.1 GCF_003248605.1 Microbacterium sp. | reverse complement strand
GACCGCGAATGGGGCGACGGCGGAGAATACGAGGCGCAGCACCTCGCCGTGGCCGAGTACATCATGGCGCAGGTGGCCGACGAGTACGCGGATGCCGCCACCGTGCCCTGGCAGCTGGTCTATCAGTCGCGCTCGGGCCCGCCGACCCAGCCCTGGCTCGAGCCCGACGTCTGCGATGTGATCGAGACGCTGCCCGCTCAGGGAGGCAGAGCGGTCGTCATCGTGCCGCTGGGCTTCGTCAGCGATCACATGGAGGTCAAGTGGGACCTCGACACCGAGGCGATGGATGCCGCCGCCGAGGCGGGTCTGCGTGCCGTGCGCACGCCCACCCCGGGCATCGACCCCGCCTACGTCGCGGGTCTGGTCGATCTCGTCGAGGAGCGACTGCACGGCACCCCGGCCGCCGATCGACCGCACGTGACCGACCTCGGACCGTGGTTCGACGTGTGCCGGCCCGCCTGCTGCGAGAACATCCGTGCGGGGTTCAAGCCGGCAGCATCCGGGATCGCCCCGTAGGCGCTCCCTAGGATGAATGCCATGCGCATCCACATCGCGACCGATCACGCAGGTCTCGAATTCTCCACCCGCCTGCAGCACCACCTCAGCGACCAGGGCCACGAGGTCATCGATCACGGGCCCCTCGAGTACGACCCGGTCGATGACTACCCGGCGTTCTGCATTCGTGCGGCGGAGGCCGTCGTGCGCGATCAGGCCGAGGGCGTCGAGGCTCTGGGTGTGGTCTTCGGCGGCTCGGGCAACGGCGAGCAGATCGCGGCCAACAAGGTGCGGGGCGTGCGCGCCGCCCTCGCCTGGAGCACGGCGACGGCGGAGCTCGCCCGGGAGCACAACGATGCGAATGTGATCGCGATCGGTGCACGTCAACACACCTTCGAAGAGGCCGCGTCGTTCATCGACACCTTCATCGCCACGCCGTTCTCGCAGGACGAGCGGCATGTCCGCCGTATCGCCCAGGTCGGCGCCTACGAGATCGACGGCTCGCTCCTGCCCGACCCGCGGGCGGCAGCGCCCGCCGGCGGCGAGTCGGCCGACGCGATCGACCCCGAGGCGGGCTGATGCCCGAGGGGCACTCCGTCCACCGGATCGCCCGGCAGTTCGACCGCAACTATGTCGGGCGCGAGGTCTCGGCCTCGAGCCCGCAGGGCCGGTTCCTCGAGGGCGCCGCGGCCATCGACGGACGGTCGGCGGTCTCGGTGCGCGCCGTCGGCAAGCAGATGTTTCTCGAATTCGACGCCGATCTGTGGCTGCGGATACACCTCGGGATGTACGGGGCCTGGGACTTCGCGGGCGAGATCCTCTTCGACCCGACGATCGCGGCCGCCAACGGGCGTATGGGACAGACCAACCAGCGCGGCACCGCTCTCGAGGGCGAGCCCGTGTTCGATGCCGCAGGGGAGAACTCCCTGAGTTCGATCGGCGCGCCGCGCCGGGCGCGCGTGCACGTGCGCATGTCGGAGCAGACGACGGGGCTCGCGGACGAGGGCGACGAATGGCCCCCGCCCGTGGTCGGCCAGGTGCGTCTGCGTCTGCTCACGGGCAGCACCTGCGCCGATCTGCGGGGCCCCACTGCCTGTCAGCTGCAGAACCCCGACGAGGTCGCCGCGACCATCGCGAAGCTCGGACCCGACCCGCTGGTCGACGACGTCGCCGCGGGGGAGGAGCGCTTCGTCACGGCGGTGCGCAGGAAGACGACGCCGATCGGTCTGCTGCTGATGGATCAGGCGGTGGTCAGCGGCATCGGCAACGTGTACCGGGCCGAGATGCTCTTCCGCGCACGGCTCGACCCGCACACGCCGGGCCGGGACGTGCCGACCGATGTAGTCCGCGAGCTGTGGCGCGATTGGGTGCGGTTGCTCGCGATCGGCGTCGAGACCGGCCAGATGATGACGATGGACGACCTCGACCCCGACGCGTACCGACGCGCGATGGCCCACCGCGACGACCGGCACTGGGTCTACCACCGCGCGGGTCTGCCGTGCCGGGTATGCGGCACCGAGGTGCTGCTCGAGGAAATGGGTGCCCGCAAGCTCTACTGGTGCCCGAGCTGTCAGCGCTGACAGCATCCATCCGCACGCGCGGATCGTAGGCTGATCGGGTGCGCCAGAATCCCTCGTTCGCGATGACCGACGTCGGCGAACTGCGTCGGCTGATCGACCTGAATCCCTGGGTGACCCTCGTCAGCCACACCGCCGACGGAGCCGTCGCCTCGCACTACGCGGTCCTTCTCGACGACGCGCGCGACGACCTCACGATCGTGGGGCACGTCGGCAAGCCCGACGACCTGATTCACGGTCTCGGCGACCGGGAGCTGCTCGTGATCGTCCAGGGGCCGCACGGCTACATCTCGCCGGGATGGTACGGCGATGTCGCGGCGGTGCCGACGTGGAACTTCGTCTCGGCCCACCTCTCCGGCGTACCCGAGCTGCTCAGCACCGAGGACAACCTCCGCGTGCTCGAGCGCCTCGTCGACCGGTTCGAGGGCACGATGGCTCACCCCCGGCCGATGTGGCAGGCGCCGAACGATCCGGTCTTCGTCGAGCGCCTCGAGCGCGGCACGGTGGGGTTCCGGCTGACGCCGACACGTGTGGTCGCCAAGCGCAAGCTCAGCCAGAACCGCCCCGCCGAGGTCGTCGAGACGATCATCGCCGAACTCTCGGGCGACGGCGTGTACGCTCAGCCCGCCCTCGCCGACGAGATGCGACGTGCTCTCGACGCACGACGGGCGCCGACGCCGTGAACCACGGCGAGCACGTCACGGCCGTCCTCGGCGCACGCATCGTTTCGGCGGGATCGCCGCTGCCCGGCGGCGACGACGAGCCGCACGACGTCTTCGTCGCCGACGGCCGCATCATCGACATCGCCCCGGCCGGCGCACTGCGACCGCGGGGCGCCGCGCTCGACGGCACGGGATGCTGGCTGACGCCGGGCCTGTGGGACCACCACGTGCATGTGATGCAGTGGGCACTGGTCGCCCAGCGGGTCGAGCTCGGCTCCGCCGCGTCGGCGGTCGACGCGGCGCGCATCATGGCGGATGCACCCGTGCTCCACGGTGTCCAGGACGACGGTCGACGTGTGGGCACGGGATACCGCGACGCCCTCTGGCCCGACGCGCCGAGCCTCGGTCTGCTGGATTCGGTGACGGGCGAGGTGCCGACCTACCTGATCAACGCCGACGTGCACAGCGTCTGGCTGAACTCCGCAGCGCTGCGTCGGGAGGGATTGGTCGACCTCGCCGACGACGGCGTGCTGCGCGAGGGGCCGGCGTTCGAGATCTCGCGCCGTCTGAACGACATCGAGCCCGCGATCGCCGACGCGTTCGTCACGCGCGCCGCACGGGCCGCCGCGGCGCGAGGGGTGGTCGGGATCGTGGATCTCGACATGGCCTGGAACGAGGGAGCCTGGACCCGCAGACTCGTCGGGGGGTTCGACGCGCTGCGCGTCGAGTTCGGCATCTACCCGGAGTATCTCGATCGCGCGATCGCCGAGGGGCTGGTCTCCGGCGCTCCCGTCCGCGGAGCCGACAGCGACCTGGTGCACGTGGGCCCCCTCAAGGTGATCACCGACGGATCGCTCGGCACGCGCACGGCGGCGTGCTCGCATGCCTATCCCGACGACCCGCACAACACGGGACTGCTCACCGTTGCGCCCGAACGGCTGATCGAGCTCATGACGCAGGCGACGGGAGCGGGCCTCCGATGCGCGGTGCACGCGATCGGCGACGTCGCCAACACCCGAGCCCTCGACGCGTACGCCCTGACCGGCGCCACCGGCACGGTCGAGCATGCGCAGCTGGTCGCCCACGCCGACATCCCCCGGTTCGCGCGCCTCGGCGTGGGTGCGAGCGTGCAGCCCGTGCATGCGCTCGATGACCGCGACATCACCGAGCGGGAGTGGGCGGCGCAGACGGCGCTGGCCTATCCGCTGCGTGCGCTGGCCGATTCCGGGGCTGCGCTGCTGTTCGGTTCGGACGCGCCCGTGTCACCGCTCGATCCGTGGGCGGCGATGGCTGCGGCGGTCTTCCGCAGCCGGGGCGGCCGCGCGCCGTGGCGTCCGCAGGAGGCCGTCCCGATCGGCACGGCGCTCGATGCATCGACGCACGGCGGCAGCGGCGGAGGCGCCGCGCGCATCGAACCCGGTGCGCGCGGCGATCTCGCCCTGTGCACGGCCGATCCCCGGACCGCGGATGAGCCGGGCCTGCGCGCCATGGGGATCGCCGCGACCCTGCTCGGCGGTCGGCTCACGCACATCGCCTGAGCTCGAGCCGTCCGAGGGACCTGCCCGGCGTGCACAGCTTCGGACGGAAGCGCCGACACGCCGGTTCATTGAGCCTGCGCGCGGCGCGTCGGGGACAGCATCCGCCGTTGTGCACGGGCGGGGATGCCGGGGCCCGGGCATGACGAAGCCCCCGGGCCGTGCGGCACCGGGGGCTAGACGACAGCTGCTACGCGCTGACGTGGGCGACGAGGAACCAACGGTCCTTCTCGAGGCCCCGCTTGATCTCGATCGCGACGTCCTGGCTCGTCAGATCGACCTCGTCGAGGCCGTCGATGGCGGCCTGGAGGTCGGCGAGCACGGCGTCCATGTCGGCGATCACGTCGCGCACCATCTCGTCGGAGGCCGTGAAGCCGGCCGGGACGGCCGTCGGCGTCACCTTGCCTGCGATCGTCGAGAGGCGTGCGTCGATGGGCAGGCCGAGGGCGACGATGCGCTCTGCAGCGGTGTCGGCCCAGTCGCCCGCGTGGTCGACGATCACGTCGAGCAGTTCGTGCACGCCCACGAAGTTCGCCCCGCGCACGTGCCAGTGGGCCTGCTTGCCGTTGACGACGAGGGCCTGGAGGCCGAGCACGACGGGGGAGAGGAACTGGGCCGCGCCGGCGGCGACGGTGGGGTCGACGGAACTGGTCGAAACGGTGGTGGAATCGGTGTGTGCCTTGGTCATGACATCCCCTCCTGCCACGGTTCTCGTGGCTCATTGGGCCCAACGCTACTCAGCCTCAGACATTCCGCAAGCAAGCTGAGGCTGGGCTAAGCGCCGCGGAACGACGCGGAAATACTGGGATCGGGTGCGCGGGCGGGTACCGTCATCTGGTGCCCTCCGCAGACCACGACCTCGGCCCCCAGAACCTCGGGTCGCCTGCCCGCACCGTCCTGAGAGAGCCGCCCGCGGCGTCGCCGGAGCACGCGGAGCCGTCGCGCTTCATCCCGCACGTGCAGGGCCTGCGCGCGATCGCGGTGCTCTTCGTCGTGCTGTACCACTTCTGGCCGGGGCGCCTCTCCGGCGGGTACGTCGGCGTCGACGTCTTCTTCGTCATCTCCGGCTTCCTGATCACGGGCCACCTGATGCGCGAGATCGAGGCGACCGGAGGCGTGCGCCTGGCCCAGTTCTGGGCGCGTCGCGCGCGGCGGCTTCTGCCGGCATCCCTGCTCGTGCTGCTCTTCAGCGCGCTGGTCGTCGCGTCGCCGTATCTGTTCCCCCTGTCCGCGCTGCCCAACGAGGTGCGCGAGATCATCGCCTCGACCTTCTACGTCGAGAACTGGTACCTGGCGATCTCCTCCACCGATTACCTCGCGCTCTCGGGGGAGCCCACGACGGTGCAGCATTACTGGTCGCTCTCGCTCGAGGAGCAGTTCTACGTGCTGTGGCCCCTGATCATGCTCGGTGCGGCATACATCGCGGTGCGATTCGCGCGGGCCGCCCGTCGCCGCGCGATCCTCTGGACGCTGGGCGTGGTCACGCTGGCCTCGTTCGTGTTCTGCGTGATCTTCACGATCACAGATCCCGCACCCGCCTACTTCGTCACGTTCACGCGCATGTGGCAGTTCGGCGTCGGGGCGATGATCGCCCTCATCCCGATGCTGCGCGTGCGGCACGCGGTCGGCAGCTTCGTCCTCGGCTGGGCGGGCGTCTTCGCGCTGCTGTATGCGGCGTTCTTCTTCGACGGTCAGACGCCCTTCCCGGGATACATGGCGCTCGTGCCGACTCTCGGCGCGGCAGCGGTGATCGCGGCATCCAACACGCAGCGCTGGTGGTACCCGACGCGGATGCTGTCCATCCGGCCCGCGCAGTTCGTCGGCGACATCTCCTACAGCCTCTACCTGTGGCACTGGCCGCTCATCGTCATCGCCCCCTCGGTGCCCTTCTGGGGGCTCACGATCTACCACCGCGTCGCACTGCTGGCGCTCTGCTTCGTGCTCGCGTGGCTCACCAAGCGCTTCGTGGAGGACCCGGCGCGTTCCTGGAAGGTCCTGACCCGCCGCCGCCCGCGCGTGACGCTGTGGTCGTCGCTGGTCGCCATGATCCTCGTGGCCGCCACCGCCGCGGGCGCGTGGGCCGTCAACGCGCCCGCCTACCGCGACGGCGTCGCGGCGATCGCCTCGCTGCGCGAAGACCCGCCGGAATGCTTCGGCGCGCAGAGCGTGCTCGACCCCGCCTGCGCCGGCACCGACTTCGGCGACCAGGTGCTCCCCGCACCCGGATTCGCCGCCGCGGATCGGCCCGCCGAGGAGCAGTGCTTCGTGCAGTTGAACGACACGCGCCCCGTGACGTGCGAGTTCGGCTCGGACGCCCCCGACGCGCCCGAGATCGTGCTGATCGGCGACAGTCACGCCTTCCAGCTGCTGTCGACGTTCGAGCGCATCGCGACCGACAACGGGTGGCACCTCACGACCCTCTTCAAAGGCGCGTGCCCGTGGAGCACGACACCCCTGTCCACCCCCGGCGCGTTCGGCGAGGCATGCACCCAGTGGCGTGAGAACGCCGTGGAGGTGCTCGAGCAGCGAGCACCCGACGCGATCTTCACCGCCGCCATCTCCACCACCCCCTACTCGACCGCGGGCTTCGACTCGCAGCACGACGCGGCGGTGGCCGGATATCGCGAGGCGTGGGCCCCGATGCTGGATGCCGGCATCCCGATCGTCACGGTCGTCGACAACCCCGTGTGGGAGAACGATCCCAACAAGTGCCTGCGCACGCGCGGTGTCGCCGCGTGCGACGGTCCGCGCGATGCGCTGCTGGGCGACCAGGATGCGCTGCGCGACGCCGCCGACGGTCTGGATGGTGTCACCGTGCTCGATTTCACCGATGTCTTCTGCGACGACACGACGTGCTTCCCGGTCATCGGCGGGGCGAACGTGTATCGCGACGAGGATCACCTCACCGTCAGCTTCGTCGATTCGCTCGCGCCGCAGTACGAGGTCGCGCTGAGATCGGCACTGGGGATGGGCGACGGCTCGCTGACGCAATAGCCTCGAGCGCATGACGATCTCACCCGACGCCTCGCTGATCGCCCTCGAGGGGGCGGAGCCCGTCGTGCACCCCGCATCCTTCATCGCCGCCGGCGCGCGCGTGGTCGGCGGGGTGACCCTCGCCGAGGGTGCCAGCGTCTGGTACAACGCCGTGCTGCGGGGCGACTCCGCCTCGATCCGCGTGGGTCCGGGCAGCAATCTGCAGGACAACGTCTCGGTGCACGTGGATGCCGCGCACGGCGTCGAGATCGGCGCCGACGTCTCGGTGGGGCACAATGCGGTCGTGCACGGCTGCCGCATCGGCGACGGCACCCTCATCGGCATGGGAAGCGTCGTGCTCTCGGGCGCCGTCATCGGTGCGGGGTGCCTGATCGCGGGCGGTGCAGTGGTGCTCGAGGGGACCGTCGTGCCCGATGGCTCGCTCGTGGCGGGAGTCCCCGGCAAGGTGCGCCGGACGCTGAGCGATGACGAACGCGCGGGGATCCTCCGCAACGCGCACGTCTATCGAGAGCACTCCGCGCGCCACGCGGCGGCGCTCGGCTGAGTTCGGAATCGGAGGGGCTGACGGGAATCGAACCCGCATCATTAGTTTGGAAGACTAAGGCTTTACCACTAAGCTACAGCCCCGCATTCGACGGGTGGCCGTCGAGGGTGGGTGTTCAGTTGTGGGGGACTGCGGCGGTGAGCCGCGGCATCCGTCAGTGTAACGGAGTCTGCGAGGGCCCACGAATCGCCGCGGCGGTGGGGCGATGGCGCGCGCACCTCGCCGCGTGCGACCGTCGGCTAGACTCGCATGGGCCGTTTCGTGTCCGCGCGCCTGCGTGGGTACCGCCCGGGGCGTAGCTCAGCTTGGTAGAGCGCCCGCTTTGGGAGCGGGAGGCCGCAGGTTCAAATCCTGTCGCCCCGACATACGTGCCCCCAGACCTCACAGACCTTCACCCGCCGCGTCCGCGTGTGCGGAACACCACCGAGGAGAACAACAAGCATGGTGAACAGCACCGTCGAGCAGCTGAGCCCCACCCGCGTCAAGCTGCGCATCACGGTCACCCCCGATGAGCTCAAGCCCAGCATCACGCACGCGTACGAGCACATCGCGCAGGACATCCAGATCCCCGGCTTCCGCAAGGGCAAGGTGCCCGCGCCGATCATCGATCAGCGTGTGGGCCGCGGTGCCGTCATCGAGCACGCCGTCAACGAGGGGCTTGACACCTTCTTCCGTCAGGCCGTCTCCGAGCACAAGGTGCGCATCGTGGGCCGTCCGGCCGCCGACATCGTCGAGTGGCCCAACGAGAAGGACTTCTCGGGCGACCTGCTGGTGGATGTCGAGGTCGACGTCCGCCCCGAGATCACCCTGCCCGAGCTCGAGACGATCACCCTCACGGTCGACGCCGTCGAGGTCGACGAGGCTGCGGTCGACGCCGAGCTCGATCGCCTGCGCGGCCGCTTCGGCACGCTCTTGACGGTGGACCGCCCCGCCAAGACGGGCGACTTCGTCGAGCTCGATCTGGTCGCCACGATCGACGGCGCCGAGATCGACCGCGCCGGCGGCGTGTCGTACGAGGTCGGCTCGGGCGAACTGCTCGAGGGTATCGACGACGCGATCGAGTCGCTCACCGCGGGTGAGGAGACCACATTCCGCTCGACGCTCGTCGGGGGCGACCACGCCGGTGAGGAGGCCGAGGTCGCCGTGACGATCAAGGCCGTCAAGGAGCGCGAGCTGCCCGAGGCCGACGACGACTTCGCACAGATGGCGAGCGAGTTCGACACGGTCGCCGAGCTGCGCGAGAGCCTGAGCGCGCGCGTGAGCGAGCAGTCCGTGTTCACGCAGGGCGCGGCGGCGCGCGACAAGCTGATCGAGACGCTGCTCGAGCAGCTCGAGATCCCGGTGCCCGCGCAGCTCGTCGAGGACGAGGTGCACAACCACCTCGAGGGTGAGGGTCGTCTCGAGGACGACGTGCACCGCGCCGAGGTGACCGAGGCCAGCGAGAAGCAGTTCCGCACGCAGGTTCTGCTCGACACGATCGCCGAGCAGTCCGACGTGCAGGTCTCGCAGGAGGAGTTGACCCAGTACCTCATCCAGTCGGCGGCGCAGTACAACATGGCCCCGCAGGAGTTCATGCAGGCGCTGCAGCAGGGCAACCAGCTGCCGGCGCTCGTCGGCGAGGTCGCCCGCAACAAGGCGCTCGCGATCGCGCTCGGCAAGGTCACGGTCATCGACACCGACGGCAAGTCCGTCGACCTCTCGGGCTTCGTCGCCGTCGACGACGAGGAAGAGATCGACGAGGCCGAGCTCGAGGCCGCCGAGGAGGCGCAGGACATCGCCGACGAGGCGGCCGCCGCCGAGGCCGAGAAGCCCGCCAAGAAGACTCCGGCCAAGAAGGCTCCGGCCGCCAAGAAGGCCCCCGCCGCCAAGGCTCCCGCCGAAGACGCCCCGGCCAAGAAGGCTCCCGCCAAGAAGGCCCCGGCCAAGAAGGCCGCGGCCGAGACGGAGTAATCGACTGAACGCCAAAGGGATGGATGCTGCAGCATCCATCCCTTTGGCGTCTCCGGGCCGCGAGTGCCGTGCCTCGACGCGTCGGCCCCATGCCCGCGTCGGCCCCGTGTGTTCGGCGTTGGGGCGTCGGAATCACGTTGGGGCGCGCTGCAGCGCGCCCCAACGTGATTCCCGCGCCCCAACGTGCGGATCGAGGGTCGATCTGCCCACGGCGAACACGACCGGCGGCGCCGATGCGCGCCGGTAGATTCGTCGCAGAC